>JAVHPS010000182.1:0-9287 GCA_036170715.1 Rhodoferax sp.
TGGCCTATGTCAACAAGGGGCACTACAACAACACCATTTTTCACCGTGTCATCCCTGGTTTTATGGTGCAAGGCGGCGGCATGGAACCCGGCATGGCACAAAAGCCCTGTGACGCGCCGATTGAAAACGAAGCCAACAACGGCCTCAAAAACCTGAATTACAGCGTGGCCATGGCGCGCACCGGTGACCCGCATTCGGCCACAGCACAGTTTTTCATCAACGTGGCCGACAACGGTTTCCTGAACCACACCGCCCCCAGCCAGCAAGGCTGGGGTTATGCCGTGTTCGGCAAAGTGGTAGCCGGCACCGAGGTGGTGGATCAGATCAAAAAGGTCAAAACCAGCCGCAAGGGCTACCACGACGACGTGCCGCTGGACGACGTGGTGATCGAAAAAGCCGTCGCGCTGTAAGTTGTCGGGGTTAGCCATGCCCCTGAACGCGCCAAGCAACGTCTCTAACGTCCACAGCTCGGTCGAAACAACCGAAGTGGTGAACGCACCGGCAAGCTGGCGCGCCATCGACTTGATCTCAGACCTGCACCTGCAGGCCAGCCATCCGGACACGTTTGCGGCCTGGCGGCATTACATGGCGCAAACGCCGACGGACGCGTTGTTCATTTTGGGCGACCTGTTTGAAGTCTGGGTGGGCGACGACATTGTGGGCGCGGCCAATGATGCCGAAGCCGCCTTCGTTCAACAGTGCCAAATCACACTGCAAGCCACCGCGCAGCGCCTGCCGATTTACTTCATGCACGGCAACCGCGACTTTTTACTTGGGACTACGTTTGCCAAAGCCTGCGGCATGACCCTGCTGAACGACCCCAGCGTGCTCAACTTTAACCAGCAACGCTGGTTGCTCTCGCATGGGGACGAGCTGTGCCTGGGGGATGTGGACTACCAGCAATTTCGCCAGCAGGTGCGAAGCAGCAACTGGCAGACCGGCTTTTTGGCCAAACCCTTGCCCGAGCGCCAAACCATCGCCCACGGCCTGCGAACTCAGAGCGCGTCCCGCAAAGCCTGCGGCGCAAGTTACGCAGACGTAGATGACCCCATGGCGGTTCAATGGCTAGCCAAGTCCGAGGCGACCACCTTGATCCACGGCCACACCCACCACCCCGCCGATCACAACTTGAGCACACCCCAAGGAAAAACCCTGCGCCGTATCGTGCTCAGCGATTGGGATGCCAATGCCGCACCGCCCCGACTCGAAGTGCTGCGCCTCACAAGCAACACCCCACCCCAACGCCTCAAGGTTTCAACAACACCTTCAGCACGTTCTGCACCCGCCGTACCTGCACCGCATCAAACGCCGAAGACAGCACCGTAGCCGCATCCTGCCCCCATGTTTGGGCAGGTGCCGGGTCATTGCGCTTGGTCAACAACTGCAATTGCAGCATGCGCCGGGCACTGAGGTGCTCGGCTGGGGTCGGCACTTCAGCGGCCATCTCCAGACGCAGCAAGGCAGTGGCTGCATCGCCGGTAGCCGGTTGCGACACCGCCTTGACCCAAGCGCCGCGCACCGCTGGGCTGACGCGCGGCCCTAGTTCTTGCACGCCGGGCACCTGCTCGCCGTCACGCTTTTCCCATGCGGTCAACAGCTGGGTGAGCGCTTCGCCATGCGCTTGCGCGGCCAGTTTGCGCAGCGCAAACTGGGCTTGCTCCAAGGCATCACGCTGGGCCCGGAACGCGGCATCGCCCAGACGCGGAGCTTCCGGGCGGTCGGCATAAACCGGGCGCTCACCACGCGCGCCACGGTCAACCCTTGGGTCACCGCGCTCGTCACCTCGGCCGGGGGCGCGTGCGCCATCACGGCCAGCATCACGCCCACCTGGACGACCTGCATCTTTGCGGTCGCCAAATTTGCCGCCGCGGCCCATGACCGCAGGTGCTTCTTTTTTCATACCGGGTCGGTCATCGCCGCGCATGGCCACCACAGGCTTGCGTGCTGGCACAGGTTTCACCGCTTCGCTAGGCGCATCAGCGCCTGCCGCGGCTTCGGATGCATCGGCTGGCGAGGCTTCAGACGCTATATTTTCAGTAGCTGTTTGCGCTTGTTTCACAAGGGCTAGAGCCTCTTTTTCATCAGCGGTCTGGGCACTGGCGGTAACCGTCGCCTGGGCTTGAGCCTGGCCCCGCAACGCGGCATCCAGCGCCGCCATGGCGCTGCGAATCACCTGAACATCGCCCGCCGTATTGGCCGCTTGCAAGGCTTTGGAAGCTTCCAGCACCATGCGGTCACGTTCGCTCAAAGCGCTTTGGGCTTTTTCACGCTCGGCTGTTTTGCGGTTAAAAGCCTCGTCAATCGGCTTGCGGAACGCATCCCACAATTTTTGTTCATGGCGGCGATCCATCGGTACCCGGTGCGCCTCAGCCTGCCAGCGCTGTTGCAGCGCCTTGACGGCATCCAGGCGCAGCATGGCCTCGGCACCGAGTGCCAGGGCCTCGTCGATCATGGCGTGACGCGCTTGCAGGCTGAGCTTTTGCAAGCTCTCCAGTGGTGCGGCGGCTTCGTCAATGGCGGTTTTCCAGAGCGGTTGCAGTTCGGCAAACATTTTTTCGCCCACATGGCCGGATTCACGCCAGCGGTCGCCAAATTGGTGCAGTACCCGGCTGAACCCCTTCCAGTCGTCGTCCAGCGCCACCCGGTTGGCTTGCGCCCAGGCTTTGAGTTCTTCAATCAGGGCCAGGCGCTGGGCCCGGTGCTCGGCCGACTCGGCCTTGATCTTTTCCAGCCAGGCTTCCACCACCTTGTGGGCCTGGTTGCAGGCTTCATCAAAGCGTTTCCACAGACCATGGTTGGCAGCGCCGCCCTGGTCGGTAAGCTTCCATTGTTCGCGCAGCTGGCGCAAGGTGTCTTGCATCTTGCGCCCACCGATAGCCTGGCCTTCGGGGCGATTGAGCAGGCCTTCGGCTTTGGCCACCAGTTCATCACGCAACTGATCGGCACGCCAGCGCTGCCAGCCCTCCAATTCGCCCGCCGCAACCAGCGCGGCATGGGCTTGGGCTTCGAGCTTGTCGTCGAGCAATCGGCCGTTGTCCTTGAGCGCCTGGCGCAGCGCATTGGCCGCACCGGCGCTGGCTTTGCCGTGCCCATCAGCCATTTCGCGCTCTAACTTTGAGAGCACCTCACGCACTGCGGCGCTGGCCTTGGCACGCACTTCAGGGTCAACTTTGGGTTTGGGTACTGCTACCGGGGCTTCCAGGGGCAGGCCGCGCAGCACACGCAGCTCATCGGCCCATACCGGCACTTTGGGCAGCGGCGCACTCGCATCCTGAACCGCCGCCACGGTCAGCGCCAAGGCTTCGCTGAAGGCTTGCCACACCAGCAACAGCTGCGCTTGTGAATCTTGCAACTGGGGCACAAAACGTGCATCCACGCTGGGCCAGTTGGCATCGCCCGAGAGCGCTTGCGCCTCGGTCTGCCAATGGCTCACATCTGCCACCAAGGCGGCTTGGGCCGCTTGCGCGTCAGCCCACGGTTTGGTTGACAACACTTCAATACGCTGCGCCAGCAACACGGCTGCCTCGCGCTGCACCTGCACCCGGTGCTGCAAGTCTTCAATGGCGCGCACGCGCTCCACCAGTTGTAATTTCAGGCCCGCCAGAGGTTCTTTGCTCAAAGGGGCTCCAGCTTTGGCGGCATCGCGTTGCCACGCCAGCGCATCGGCCAGGTTGAGTTTGGACAAGGCTAACAGCGCCTGCGCCTTGTCTGCCCATTCGGTGGCGATGGTGGCCTGGGTTTTGCTGCGCTTGATCTCGTCGAGTTTTTCGCGCACCAGCTTGGCTGCACCTTTGTCTTTGACACTAAGTTCTTTGAACACCTGCTGCAAATGCTCGGCGTTTGGGCTGCTGGCCAACCAGTCACGAATGCAGGCCATGCGTTCGCCTGAGGTGTGGGCCGAAAACGCGCCACGGGTCAGCGCATCCAGCGGGTGCACCTCATGGGTTTTGGCGCTGACGGCAGGGGCGTCAGGGGTAAGGTCTGCTTTGGCTTGGTTGGAGAAGGGAAACATCGGGATCGCGCACTAAAGTGAAAGAGTGCCCACTGCCGGGCAGCGGGAATAAAGGCGTATTTTCGCCGGGTTTTGCAGCGTAGCCGAAAAAACAATTGAACCTGCCGTGGACGAATGCAACCCGCATCGACCCCTGCTGTGCCAGCGGCACTTCAAACCCTCATTGCGTTGCCAGATGAAGTTCAGCGCGCGGCCGCCATGCGGCTTCAGGCTTGACCGTTTTGGCAGCCCCCAAAAACAAACGATCCAGCGGCAATTTTAAGTTCGCCAGGTGGTCGCGCACGGCCACACCACGACGCAACGCCAGTTCTTGCATGGCTGCTTCACTGACCGCCAAGTTGGCCAGCAGCAGGGCTTGCATGTCGGCTACCGGCAGATCTTTGGTGAGTCCGATCAAGTTGCGCGGTTTGGGGAAATCGGCGCGTTTGTAAACCGCTTTGAGCAGGGCCGGGTACTCGGCAGCAGAAACGGGCTGCAGCGCGCCTGCACCCTCGGTTTTTTGCGTGCGCCGCTTTTCAGCCTGCACCAGCGCTTGCAATTGTTCGCGTTTGAAGGCCTCACGCTCAGCCTCCAGGCTGGCGCTGCCCACCACCGTCATCTTCAGGGCGGGACGTTGCAGCAGGGCCTTGGCCACCTTGTCCAAGCCGGCTTGGGCCTCGGGGGTCAGCGTGGCCGACCCAGCGGCAAAACTGACCGTGCTGAGCTCGTCGCCACCGTCGCCAAAAGCGCTGGCCAGCAGTGAGAATGGGGCCGTAATGGCTTTCACGATCAGGTTCACGATCAACTTGAACACCAGCGGACCGACACGGAACTGCGGGTCGTTGAGGGAGCCACTGACCGGCAGGTTGATGTCAATCACACCATTGCGGTCAGCCAGCAAAGCCACCGCCAGCTTCACCGGCAGGCTGTTGGCCGCGCCCGGCACCGGGTCGCCAAATTGAAGCTGATGGAGCACGATGTTGTTGCTGGCGTTGAGCTGACCGTCTGGCTGCACCTTGTAGGCCACGTCCACATTGAGCTTGCCGCGTTCAATGCCATAACCGGCGTAATGCGCCGCGTAAGTGGACAGGGGTGCCAGCTCCAGGTCACGCACATGGCCGGTAATGTCCAGCGCCAGCGGTTTCGCCAGGGGGTTCACCTTGCCCAGAATCTCCAGGGTGGCCGTGCCTTCGGCCCGGCCACGCAGTTCCAGGTCGGCCAGCTGCACTGGGCCATTGTCCATTTGGGACGAAAACGCACTGAGCTTGCCGGTCAGATCGGACAGCCGCGCCGAGTAGTTGGGTTTGATGAAGCGGTCGGTGAAATCAACCCGGCCACCCATCAGGCTGATTGGGCCCACATGGACTTCGGGCGCAGCTTGGGGCTCGCCCGTGCTGCTGACCAACACGTCTTGCAGGTTCAGACGACCCGCCTCGCTCAGGGTCAGCCGGGCATAGAAATCACGCAACACCGTTTGTGCCACGTCCACACGGGCTGCAGCTGCGGGGGTTAACGACAAGTCCAGCCCGGTGAGGTGGAGCTCTTTCCAGCTCAACAGCTCTTCTGCCGGTGTGTACGGATCGGAGCGTACCAGGGTATCGGCACGAACATCCTCGAGTTGGGTGTCGCCATGCAGTTGCAAGGCCAAGCCCTGCGGTTTTTGTGCCAAGTTGACGTGCCCATGAAAGCTGGCATCTGCACGCAGCACGTCCACCTTCAGGACGGTTTCCAGGTAGGGCTGCAGCGCGTGCAGAGGCAAACGTTGCGCGGTCACATCGGCCTGCAACGCCAACGGGTTCAGACGCAGCGTGCCGTGCCCGGACAGATGCCCTGGCTCGGTATCACCGTGGTGCAGGCGCGCAGACAGTTGCCAGCCCGTCGGCTGAGGCCCCTGGCTGGTGAAGTTGTTGAGCTGCAGAGCCACGTTAGCCAGCGTCAATGCCACTGGCTTGGGCATCGACGCATCTGACAAATTAAAACGGCCTTGGGTCAGGCGCAGGTCATTAACGGTCCACTGCCAGGGTTTGGCATGGCCTTGGGGGACAGTTGCGGCATGCTGGTCAGGGGGTTGGAGCCAGTCTTCAAACATGAAGCGACCGTCTGCCAGGCGTGCCAGTGTGGCCTGGGGTTGGGTCAACCGCACCTGACCCAGCGTGGCGGTTTTATGGCTCCAATCAAGATTGAGCTGCGCCAACTGCAACTGTTTGAGACTGACCAGAGGATCTTTGACGGCCTTTTGTGTCAGCACCAGTTTGTCCAGCGTCAGCTGCGGCAGCTGCAGGGTCAGTTGCATCGGCTCCTTGGCCGACTGGGCGGCCTGCCAATGCAAGCCCAGATCGGCATTGAGCACGCCATTGAGATCAGGGGTCAGCACACCGGCCAGATAAGCTTTGGCCAAGCGCAGGGGCACATCGGTAAGCTGGCCTGTTACATCAGCGCTCAAGTCGGTGGCCTGGCCTTTGAACCACAGGGCAGCCGTTTCCAACTGTGCACGGCCTTCAAAGGGCACAGGTTGTTGCACCGGCCATTGCAACTGGTGCGCGGAAAAATGAACCGCTTGCAGCGTCAATTGGGCCGGTTTTGGCATGCTGGCATCTTGCCAGCGCAGTGCACCGTCTTGCAGGTCAAACTGCGTCACAGCCATCGACCAAGTTGAATCTTTTTGATCTTTTTGACTTGTAGCCCTTGTATCTTCTGGGCTATCAGCTCTATTTTGCATAGCGTTTCGAGGCGGCTTGTTGGCGGCCAGCAAATCTTGCCAGTTGAACACCCCCTGGGCGTTGCGCTGCACCGCCAACTGCGGTTTGCGCCACACCACATGGCCCAGCTGCAGCTTGCGCTCCAGTGGGCGAACATCATCCAGTTGCACCTGCAAGGCATCAAAAGCCAGCAGTTGCTGACCCGATGCCGCACCGGCACGCGCATCTACCAGTTTGACCTGACTGGCCGTCACCTGCCCACTGAGCCCAAGCGAGGTATGGGGCATCTGTGCAAAGGCCAGCTTCAGGTCTGCATCCAGCACCGCCGAGCTCAGTCGCAACGGCAGTGTGGCAGGCCAATACGCCAGATAAGGGCCCAGGTTCAGGTGCTGCAGCTTGAAGTGCAGGTCGGTCTTGCGGTCAGCCGCAAAAGGCGTGCCCTGGGCGGCAGAGTCAAACTGGCTGCCATTGAGCTGGAACGCCAGCTGCGGCTGGACTTGAACCGTGCGCTGCGAGTCCAGGTTGCTCAAAAACGGGAGCTTGATGGTCAAGCCTGTCAATTGGTGCACCTGCCCTGCTGCTGCGTCGTCCAGCGTGATTTGCCCCTGGCTTAACGCCAGGTTGTACAAGGCAAAACCCAGCGGCTTGGATGGTGCAGCACGGGGGGCCTGGTTCAGACGCGCCAGCACGTCGTCCACGTCGTAGCGCCCGGCCCCCAGATAGGTCAGACGTAACTGGGGCGACTCGACCTGAATCGCATCAGCCACCGGAGCCAGTCGCAACAACGACTGCAGTTCCATATCTATATAGACACGCTTGATGGCCAACTGGGCGCTGGCATCGGCCGCATGCGCCACGGCCACATCGTGCAGCGTCAACTCCAGCGACCAGGGTTTAAAGTCCACCCCACCCACCGACACTTTGCGCCCCAACTGCGCGGTCAAACGGGTTTCAAGCTGATTTTTCAACACCCCTGGCAGCATCAGCCAGGCCAAAGCCCAGACCATCAACACCACAGAAAACCCCACGGCAACGCGGCGCAACCCGTTCCTTTTGAAGCGTGCATCTAATTTCATAAACGGTGATTTTGAAGCCAAAACAGCCTTGGTTGACAGTGAAAAAGTTGCAGATTTTAGAAATTTGATGCCGTTTTTTGGAATAACAAATCAATTTGTTATTGTTGACTTGATATATTTCAAGCACCTAGAATCCGCCGTCCCTGCCAAAAAGCAAGGGATAACCCGAACCCGCTGCCGATCCCCGGCAACATCAAGTTTCTGCACACACTGGAGAACATCCGCAGGATATTGATAGCGTAACAACCCAAGCGCATTGTTTGTCAGCCTTTATGCCCTGCATAAAACCTGTTGAATCTGCGCGCAAGAAGGAGAAGCTATGTCAGCATCTACAGATATGACCATCAGCCTACGGCGCATGATTGCCGCCGTGACGAAAGGCTTTTTTGAAATCACGCACAACAGTTTCGCCCTGATCGGCCTCGCTGTTTTATTTGCCACCATGACCTTGGTGGCACGCCCTGAACTCCGCCAGGTTGGCGAAATCCAACTTTTCAGCTGGTTGCAAGAGCGCCAATTTGGTTTGACAGGCGTTGTCAGCGACCTAGTGGCCAGCGACCGCGCCACCGCCACAGACCCTAAAGACTTGCCCAAACAACAAGCGGCCGTGGCGTTTTGGTTGAGCCGCAAATACAGCGTGGCACCTGAGCCTATCAGTGCCATCGTGTCTGAAGCCTATGACGCGGGCCAGCGCACCAAGCTCGACCCGATGCTGATTTTGGCCGTGGTGGCCGTTGAATCTGGTTTTAACCCGTTTGCGCAAAGCCATGTGGGCGCACAAGGCTTGATGCAAGTCATGACCAACATCCACAGCGACAAATACCAGAGCTTTGGCGGCAAATTTGCGGCCTTCGACCCGCTGGCCAACCTGCGTGTGGGTGTCAAGGTCTTGCAAGACTGCATACGGCAGGCTGGCTCCGTTGAGGGCGGCCTGAAATACTACGTAGGCGCTGCCAACATGGAAGACGATGGCGGTTACTCGACCAAGGTTCTGGCTGAATACGCCCGCCTGCAAGGGGTAGCGCAGGGACGGCAAGTGCCGGTATTCACCCCCGCAGTCAATGCCAAATTACTACCCGTCCCCACCACCCCGGCAGCAGAAGGCGCAGACAAAGCCGCGTTGACGGATGACAAAACCGCCACTGTGGCGCTGAACTGAAACCGGTCAGCTAAAATCTGCCCGGTACGCGACTGGCGATAGGCAGCGCCCTGATTCCTCAGGGCACGCTGCTGAAGTGGGAACACCACGGGGGAGCGTGCCGCAAAGCCTGGAACGGTTTTGCGATCAGCCGTTCGCCTGGGCACCTTAACCCACAAGCCCACGTCTTTAAGGACTGCCATGTTCAACCGCAACATTCTCATTGAGCAAACCGACCCCGAGCTGTTTGCCGCCATCCAAGCTGAAAACCAGCGCCAGCAAGACCACATCGAGCTGATTGCCAGCGAAAACTATGCCTCACCCGCCGTCATGGCCGCGCAAGGCACGCAGCTCACCAACAAATACGCCGAAGGCTACCCCGG
>JAVHPS010000183.1:0-1866 GCA_036170715.1 Rhodoferax sp.
AGGTTTCGGGGGCCAGCACCTGTTCCACCGGGTCACCCAAAATCAGGTACACATCAGTGCCGCCGCTGACGGGAGGCATGGCCATGGCGGGCTGAGCGGAGGGGTGGTATTGATCGTTCATCATCATGTTTCTGGGCGAACTGTAGCCAAGCAGCCTGCTTTTTAGAAACGAAATCTGAGGTAAAAATTTGATCACTGGACAACAATGATCGATAAACGTACATACTGCGGGTAAGTCCCAGGGTGTGGCCACTGTGCATTGGTTAAAGTTGCTTGCATGACAGGCATGCAAATCTCCCCCAAAGTAGCCCCTACGGTCACGCTGGACAAACGCGACTGGATCGCTGGCCTGGAAAAAGGCTTGTCTATCATCGAGGCTTTTGACGATGCCAACCCGCGCATGACCGCCAGCCAGGCCGGCGTGCGCTGTAGCATGACCCGCACCGCCGCGCGGCGCTACCTGCTCACGCTGAACTACATGGGCTATGTGGCCACCGACGGCAAGTTGTTTTGGCTCACGCCCCGTGTGCTGCGGCTGGGGCAAAGCTATCTGGAATCAGCCCGGCTGCCGCGCATCGTGCAGCCGTTTTTGCAGCGCGTCACCTCTGGCACGCAAGAGATTGCCTATGTGAGTGTGATGGACGGCGACGACGTGGTCTACATCGCCCGAAACGGCTCCACCCGCGCCATGAACACCGGCGTGGTGCTGGGCTCGCGCGTGCAGGCGCAGGTGACGGCCGCAGGCATGTTGATGCTGGCGCTGCGCGACCCCGACTGGCTGGAAAACTGGCTGGCACACCACGAACTGAAGGCCTACACCAGCCACACCATCAACAGCAAAGAGCGTCTGCGCATTGAGCTGGCACGCATCCGCCAGCGCGGCTGGGCCGTGTCAGAGCAGCAGCTTGAATTAACCTACCGTGGTGTGGCCGTGCCGTTGATTGACCGCAAAGGCGACTTGGTAGGCGCGCTGAACGTGACCATGCCCATGGGCCACGAAAGCACCGAAGACGCGGTGCAGCGCGTGCTGCCGGTGCTGCTGGAAACGGCGCGGGCGATGCGCAATTTGATTTGAGGTGGGGTGGAATCGGGGTTACAAGAGATGCGTAGCGGGGGCTTCTTTTGCGCATTATGTACGGACGTTTGACGTACAATCGAATCATCAAACACCTGAGCATTTTTTGGCAAGGATGAAGAACATGCAAGTCAGTATCAGCACGCCCACCAAGGCCAGAGGCGCACGGCTTGAGGCGCGCATCAGCAACGAACAAAAGGCGCTGTTTCAGCAAGCCGCGATGCTCTCAACTCGAACCTTGAGTGAGTTTGTGGTGGCCAGTGCGCAAGAGGCTGCAACCCGAATCATTGAAGCGCATGAAACCATCCGGCTTGAGCGCGAAGACCAGATTCGCTTCGTCCAGACCCTGCTCAATCCGCCAGAACCCAATGCTCGCCTGCGTCAGGCGGCCCGGCAATACCGCACCATGCTGGGCGTTTAAGCTATGCGCATAACCGCATGGCGGGTGCAGGCGCTACAAAAAGCGCACGAACGCCAGAACTTCAGCTGCGGTAGCCCCGCGCTTGACCGTTATCTCAAGCACCAAGCGCGCCAGGACAGCGACAAAATGGTTGCGGCTGTATTTGCACTGGTTCAGCCGCCCGCTGCCCAAGTGTTGGGTTACTACACCCTGTCAGCATCAACCATCCATGCCGATGAAGTGCCACCCGAGTTGGCTCGCAAGCTTCCGCGCTATCCACAATTACCCGTGACGCTACTGGGACGATTGGCCGTAAATCAAGGACTCAAAGGTCAGGGGATGGGGCAGTTTTTGCTGATGGATGCGCTGCATCGCAGCCTGCAAGCTGCCG
>JAVHPS010000184.1:0-1863 GCA_036170715.1 Rhodoferax sp.
CGCCATCAACTGGTTTGAAATCAGCACCACCGATCTGGACAAAGCCCAGGCCTTTTACGAAGCCGTGTTGGGCAAACCCCTGCGCCGCGAGGCCATGGGGCCGTCCAGCCTTGCGGTGTTCCCCTATGACCCGACCAGCAACAGGGTGGGTGGTGCGCTGCTGTGTGACCCCAGCGCCCCCAAACCGGGCTGCGGCGGCACGCTGGTGTACCTGGATGCCCCGCCCGCGCTGGATGCCTCACTGGCACGGGTCACCCCGGCGGGTGGCCAGGTGGCGCTGCCACGCCAGGCTTTGCCACCAGGTATGGGCTTTTTTGCCCACAACATTGACCTAGACGGCAACCGCGTCGGCTTGCACGCGATGGCTTGACATTTACTACATTTGTTATAGCTGCTTGCACTTGTATCATTTGGGCTAGAGCCCTAAAAAATCAAAACCATCATGCGCCGCGCCGACCGCCTGTTTCAAATCGTCCAACTCATTCGTGGGCGGCGTTTGACCACGGCTGCTTTTCTGGCGCAGCGGCTGGAGGTGTCTGAGCGCACCGTCTACCGCGATGTGGCTGACCACAAGCTGCGGCTGCAGTACAGCGATGCCCAAGGCCAGCCCAGTGCGCGCACCGTGCGCCCGCTGGGCTGTTTTTACTGGGGCAAGGTCTGGACGCTGGTGGCTTGGTGTGAAGTGCGCCAGGCGTTCCGCAGCTTTCGGATGGATCGTATGGCCGAAGTGCAGGGGGTGGACGGTGCGGGCGGCACGTTTCGTGACGAGCCCGGCAAAACGCTGGCCGACTTTCTGCGAAGCGTGCTGCACAGCGAAGGCCATGCGCAATCATTGCTCTATTTTGAATAGCTGTCTGCGCCTAATATGTAAGCGTTACAGACTATTTTTCTTAAGGACTAAGGCTCTCAAACTGGCACTTTTTATGGATATTCAACCCATTCACACCGAAGCCGACTACCAGGCTGCCCTGAAAGTGGTCTCAACACTGATTGATCTGGACCCTGAACGCTTCACGCCTGACGGGGATCGTCTGGCCATTCTTGGCTTGATGGTTGAGGCTTATGAAGCCGAGCATTACCCCATCGACCCGCCCGACCCGATTGAAGCCATCAAATTCCGCATGGATCAGCAGGGCCTCAAACCCAAGGACCTGGAGCCCATGATCGGGCAGCGCAACCGGGTCTATGAAGTGCTCAATGGCAAACGCAAACTGAGCATGGCGATGGTGTGGAAACTGCATGTGGGGCTGGGTATTCCTGCTGAGAGTTTGATTCGGCAAGCCGCTTGAATCTATCAGAAAACTGATTGACTGCTACAATATAAGTAGCTATTTGCGCTTGTTCTACAAGGTCTAGAGACCAATTGTTATCATAAACCCAGTGTCTGCCAAACCTGCTCCATCCGAGCTGTGACCTCCGGGCTCATGGTCAGCGGTTTGCCCCATTCCCGTGTCGTCTCCCCGGTCCATTTGTTGGTGGCATCCAGCCCCATCTTGCTGCCCAGACCACTCACCGGCGAGGCAAAGTCGAGGTAATCAATGGGCGTGTTGTCGGCCAGCAGCGTGTCGCGCACCGGGTCAACGCGGGTGGTGATGGCCCAGATCACTTCCGTCCAATCGCGCACGTTCACGTCGTCGTCTACCACCACAATGAACTTGGTGTACATGAACTGGCGCAGAAAACTCCAGATGCCAAACATGATGCGCCGCGCGTGGCCGGGGTAGGCTTTTCGGATGCTGACCACCGCCATGCGGTAACTGCAACCCTCGGCAGGCAGGTAAAAGTCGGTGATCTCGGGGTATTGGCGTTGCAGCAGCGGCACAAACAGCTCGTTCAAGGCCAGCGCCAGCATGGCGGGCTCAT
>JAVHPS010000185.1:0-9226 GCA_036170715.1 Rhodoferax sp.
CCAAATCGTTTGAACCCGCCGCGCTGGAAGCGCACTGGGGGCCGGAGTGGGAAAAACGTGGCTACGGCGTGGCCGGGTTTCGCGGCACGGGCGCACCCAGCGCGGAGGCCGCCGCGCGTGGCGACAACTTCTGCATCCAGCTGCCGCCGCCCAATGTGACCGGCACGCTGCACATGGGGCACGCGTTCAACCAGACCATCATGGACAGCCTGACGCGTTACCACCGTATGGCCGGTTTCAACACCGCCTGGATTCCGGGCACCGACCACGCCGGTATTGCCACACAAATTGTGGTGGAGCGCCAGTTGCAAGCGCAGGGGATCAGCCGCCACGACATGGGAGCCACACCGCCTGAGGCGCGCAAGAACTTTGTGAGCAAAGTGTGGGAGTGGAAGGAAAAAAGCGGCAACACCATCACCACCCAAATGCGCCGCATGGGCGACACGGTGGACTGGAGCCGCGAATACTTCACCATGGACCCCAAGCTGTCCAAAACCGTCACCGAAACCTTTGTGCGCTTGTATGAGCAAGGCTTGATCTACCGTGGCAAACGGCTGGTCAACTGGGATCCGGTGCTGATGAGTGCGGTATCGGATCTGGAAGTAGAGTCTGAAGAAGAAGACGGCAGCCTGTGGCACATCCTCTACCCGTTTGCCGACGGTCCACAACTGGTCAACGGTGAACTGGCTCCCGGCCTGGTCGTGGCCACGACACGCCCCGAGACCATGCTGGGCGACGTGGCCGCCATGGTGCACCCGGAGGACGAGCGCTACGCGCACCTGATCGGCAAACACGTCACCCTGCCCCTGTCGGGCGACACGCCTGCAGCATGGCGAACCATCCCGATCATTGCCGACGACTATGTGGACAAGGCCTTTGGCACCGGCGTGGTCAAGGTCACCCCGGCGCACGACCAGAACGACTATGCGGTGGGCCAGCGCCACCAACTGCCGATGATTTGCGTGCTGACGCTGGATGCAAAAATTGAGAGCAATGCGCCCAGCGCTTATGTGGGCTTGGACCGCTTTGAAGCCCGCAAACAAATCGTCAAAGACCTGCAAGCGCTGGAGCTGATGGTCGAGATCAAAAAACACAAGCTGATGGTGCCACGCTGCGCCCGCACTGGCCAGGTGATTGAGCCAATGCTGACCGACCAGTGGTTTGTGGCGATGAGCAAAGTGTCTGAGCAAGACCCCACGGGAAAAAGCATCACGCAAAAAGCCATTGACGCGGTGCAGTCTGGCCAGGTGAAATTTGTGCCCGAGAACTGGGTCAACACCTACAACCAGTGGATGAACAACATCCAAGACTGGTGCATCAGCCGCCAGCTCTGGTGGGGCCATCAGATTCCGGCCTGGTACGCCGAAGACGGTACATTTTTTGTAGCTAGAAACGAAGACGACGCGAGGGCTAGAGCACTAAAAGCAGGTTATTCTGGGCCATTAAAACGTGACGAGGACGTGCTCGACACCTGGTACTCCAGCGCCCTGGTTCCCTTCAGCACCATGGGCTGGCCTGAGAGCAACAGTGCAGCGCTGGGGCAAGGCGGGCTCGGGCGCGACGATTTGGCGAGCGCAGCGAGTATGAGTGCGAACGAGTCCACCTTGTCACAGAGCGGATCAACAGCGGGCAAGTTGAACGACATCGACCTCTACCTCCCCAGCAGCGTCTTGGTCACCGGCTACGACATCATCTTCTTCTGGGTCGCCCGCATGATCATGATGACCACCCACTTCACCGGCAAAGTGCCGTTCAAACACGTCTACATCCACGGCCTGGTGCGCGACGCGCAAGGCCACAAGATGAGCAAGAGTGAGGGCAATGTGCTCGACCCGGTGGATTTGATTGACGGCATTGCCCTGCCCGAGTTGCTGGTGAAACGCTGTGAGGGCCTGCGCAAACCCGAGACCGCGCCGCAGGTGCGCAAGCACACTGAGAAGGAGTTCCCCAGCGGCATTCCCGCCTTTGGCGCGGACGCGCTGCGTTTCACCTTTGCGTCCTTGGCTTCACTGGGCCGTGCTATCAACTTTGACAGCAAACGCTGCGAAGGCTACCGCAACTTTTGCAACAAGCTCTGGAACGCCAGCCGCTTTGTGCTGATGAACTGCGAGGGGCAAGACTGTGGACTCAAAGAGCACACTGCGGCCGAATGTGAAGTCGGCGCCAGCTACCTTGATTTCAGCCAGGCCGACCGCTGGATCGTCTCGCTACTTCAGCAAACCGAGGCCACCGTGGCGCAAGGCTTTGCCGACTACCGTCTGGACAACGTGGCGCAAACCATTTACGACTTTGTCTGGAACGAGTTCTGCGACTGGTACCTGGAAATTGCCAAGGTGCAAATTCAACAAGGTAACGACGCACAAAAGCGCGCCACACGCCGCACCCTGATCCGCACGCTGGAAACCATTTTGCGGCTGGCGCACCCGATCATTCCGTTTGTGACCGAGGAACTGTGGCAAAAGGTCGCGCCCGTTGCGGGGCGGCTAACCCCCGCAACCGCCGATCTTTTGGGCCGCGGCGGTGAATCTGTGTCGATTGCCGCCTACCCGGTGAGCCAGCCCGAGCGCATTGACGCGGCCGCTATCGCGTATGTCGCCAAGCTCAAAACCCTGGTCGATGCCTGCCGCAACCTGCGCGGCGAGATGCAAGTGTCACCGGCGCAGCGCCTGCCGCTGTTTGTGATCGCCTCCAGTGCCGAGTCGGCCTTCATGAAGAGCGCCGCCCCGGTGCTGCAAGCGCTGGCCAAGCTGAGCGAAGTGCGCGTGTTTGACGACGAGGCCGCCTGGGCTGCGGCCGCACAAGCCGCCCCCGTGGCCGTGGTGGGCGAGGCACGCGTGTGCCTGTTCATGGAAGTGGACGTGGCCGCCGAAAAAGCGCGCTTGGGCAAAGAGTTGGCGCGGCTGGAAGGTGAGATCGTCAAGGCCAACGGCAAGCTGGGCAACGAGTCTTTCGTGGCCAGGGCCCCCGCAGCCGTGATTGAGCAAGAGCGCAAACGCCTGGCGGACTTTGAAGCCACCGTGGCCAAGGTCAAAGACCAGTTGGCTCGGCTGGGTTGATCAAACCTAATCAGCGCCGACGCAGGATGTGGATATAGGTGTCGCCCACGGTTTGTTGATCCAGTAACTCGTTGCCGGTTTGCTTGGCGAAAGCCTGAAAGTCGCGCAGCGAGCCCTTGTCGGTCGCGATCACTTTCAGCGTCTGGCCGCTGTTCAACTCCGCCAATGCCTTTTTGGCTTTCAGAATGGGCAGCGGGCAGTTCAGTCCGCTGGTGTCGATTTCTTTGTCAATTTGCATGTTGTTGTCTCTAAACGAGGGCCAAGCTTACGCCGGAAAAACACCGGTGGACAAATAGCGGTCGCCCCGGTCGCAGACGATGAAGACGATCGTCGCATGCTTTTCACGTTGGGCAATTTGCTGCGCCACCCAGCAGGCTCCGGCAGCTGAAATGCCAGCAAAAATACCTTCTTCACGGGCCAACCTGCGGCACATCTCCTCGGCATCTTCCTGGCTCACATACATCAGCTCGTCAATGTGCGATGGGTCGTAAATTTTGGGCAAATAAGCCTCTGGCCACTTGCGAATGCCCGGTATGCGTGAACCCTCGGTCGGCTGCACGCCAATGATCTGGATGGCCGGATTTTTCTTTTTGAGGTACTGCGACACCCCGGTGATCGTGCCGGTGGTACCCATGGCGCTGACAAAATGGGTGATCTTGCCCTTGGTGTCGGCCCAGATCTCGGGCCCGGTAGTTTCCACATGGATGCGCGGGTTGTCAGGGTTGGAAAACTGGTCCAGCACATAGCCCTTGCCCTCGCGCGCCATCTGGTCGGCCAGGTCACGCGAATACTCCATGCCGCCGCTTTTAGGGGTCAGAATCAGCTCCGCACCAAACGCTTTCATGGTCTGCGCCCGTTCAATCGACAGGTCTTCAGGCATGATCAAAATCATGCGGTAGCCCTTGATGGCCGCCGCCATGGCCAGCGCAATGCCGGTGTTGCCCGAGGTGGCCTCGATCAAGGTGTCACCAGGTTTGATATCACCGCGCTCTTGCGCCCGGTTGATCATTGACATGGCGGCGCGGTCTTTGACCGAACCAGCCGGGTTGTTGCCCTCCAATTTACCCAAAATCACATTGCCATGCGGGTGCTGGGGGTCTGCGCCAATGCGTTGCAAACGCACCAACGGGGTCTTGCCGATCAAATCTTCAACGGTGGGATATTTCATACCCTGCACTGTGCCATAATTCGGGCCTCAAAGCGTTGCCCGGGTGGTGAAATTGGTAGACGCAGGGGACTCAAAATCCCCCGCCGCAAGGCGTGCCGGTTCGATTCCGGCCCCGGGCACCAGACAACGCATACCAGCAGGCCGACACGTTGACACAACGTCCGGCCTTTTTTGTTGGCCGACGTGTTCACGCGGCCAACAACCCCTGTGTCACCGTGGGGTAGCGCAACACCAACCGCAGTTCTTTTTTCAGGCGCGTGTTGTCCATGCGGCGCGACTCGCTCATGAAACTCAACAACATCAAGGGCAACTGGTTTTGCGCCCCATCGCGGGGTATCCGGGGTGGCCGGGGCAAGCCATACAGGTCGGCAGCCACATCAAAATAATCCCCCATTTTGAGCACCGAGTCGTCGTTGACGTTGTACACCCGCCCGCGCTGGCCGCGCCACAACGCCGCCACACAAGCGCGGGCCAGATCGTCGGCGTGGATATGGTTGGTGAACACATCATCTTCCCGGCGCAACACTGGCGTGCCCTTGATCAGACGCTCACGCGGCGTGCCGCCGACGCGATCGGGCGCGTAGATGCCGGGAATGCGCAGCACGTTCACGCCCACGCCCGTGGCGCGGCCAAAGTGGCGCACCCGCTGTTCAGCATCAATTCGCCTTTGCGCCCTTGCTGTACCTGCCTGAACAGCTCTTGTTTCAATAGCAATATCCCCTGCGCAATCGCCATACACGCCACTGGTGGAGCCATACACCAGGTGCTGCACCGGGCTGCGCAGGCGCAGCACCGCCAGCAAGCGCTGCGTGCGCACATCGCCGCGCCCGGACTCCAGTGGTGGGGCCAGGTGCACCACCCGCGTGGCCAGGCCAGCCAGTCGCCGGATGCTGCCGGGTTGGTCCAGATTCCCCACCAGGGGGGTAATGCCACGGGCACGCAATTCGGGCACACGCGCCACGCTGGAGGTAAGCGCCAACAGCCGCACCCGTGGCCCCAGCGCACGGGCCACGCGCAGCCCCACATCGCCACACCCTACCAGCAACACGCGCGCGCGCCGAAAGCGTGCTGGCAAGGCCCCGGGCCGGGCGGCGTACAACTGGGGATGAGGGCTTCGCAATGCAGGCAAAATCAACTCCTTTTCAACATGCAAGCTTTGAGGATAACCAGAATATGACCGGCAGCGCCAGCACCACCGTTTTCCACGTCCACATTGAGCCCAGTGGGCGGGAATTTGAGGTGCACCCCGGCGAGACCCTGCTGATGGCCGGCATGGCCCACGGCGTGGCCATGCCCTATGGCTGCAAAGACGGGGCCTGTGGCTCGTGCAAATGCAAAAAACTCAGCGGCCAAGTCACGCATGGCCCGCACCAGGCCAAAGCCTTGAGTGAGCAGGAAGAGTCCGCCGGATTTGTGCTGACCTGCTGTGCCAGCGCCCACAGCGACGTGGTGCTGGAGTCGCGCCAGGTCACCGCCGCAGATGCTTTTGCAATTAAAAAATTTCCCACGCGCGTGACCTCACTGACCCCCGTGTCTGACGACGTGATGCTGCTCAAGCTGCAAATGCCTGCCAGCGAAGTGTTTGGCTACCACCCCGGCCAATACATTGACTTTTTGCTGCGCGACGGCGTGCGGCGCAGCTACTCCATGGCCAATGCGCCCCACCTGCTGCACGAGGGCTTGGAGTTGCACATTCGCCACATGCCCGGTGGCCTGTTCACCGACCAGGTGTTTGGCAGCATGAAGCCGCGCGACATCCTGCGCATTGAGGGGCCTTACGGCAGTTTTTACCTGCGCGAAGACAGCGCCAAACCGATCATCCTGCTGGCATCAGGCACCGGGTTCGCGCCCATCAAAGCGCTCATCGAGCACATGCAATTTGCCGGCATCCAGCGCCCAGCCACGCTGTACTGGGGCGGGCGCAGGCCGTCTGACTTGTATCTGAACGACTGGCTACAGGCGCAGCTCCCCCAGATGCCCAACCTGCGCTATGTGCCGGTAGTGTCCGATGCTTTACCGACCGATGGCTGGACCGGGCGCACCGGTTTTGTCCACCAGGCGGTGCTGCACGATGTGCCCGACCTGTCAGGCTACCAGGTCTACGCATGTGGCGCACCGATTGTGGTTGAGTCGGCGCAGCGCGACTATCTGCAAGCTGGTCTGCCGCCGGACGAGTTTTATGCCGATGCCTTCACCTCGGCCGCCGACCAATAGTTGGCAGGCCAACAGCACCGACACTGCGCCTGATGCTCCATGTCGGCTGAACTCAATCGGTTTTGGCCCCGGTTTCAAACCAGGTTTTGATCACCATCCGCTCAGCCTCCGAGATGCCGGTGGCGTTGTTCATGGGCATGATTTTGGTCACCACGGCTTGCTGGTAAATGGCTTGGGCGTGCCGTTTGACGTGGGCGGCCGAATCCAGCCGCACGTTCTTCATTTGCACCTGTGCACCATGGCACATGGCGCAACGCTGGGCCAGAATCGGACGCAAAATTTCATAGCCAATTTGGCTTGTAGCCCCCTTATCACCTTCTTTTAAAGCTATTGAATTAGTAGCGTTTTGTGCCGACTCAGACAGCGGAGCCAACCACACCATCAGCGCCAAAATCAGTGCCACACCCGTTGCTGCATAACGCCAGGGGTGGCGGTAGCGACCCAGCTTGAAGCCGTGGCGCAAGACAAAAAACTGTCGAATGGCCGCACCAGCCAACATCATGATGATCAAAATCAACCAGTTTTGCGGATGTGCATACACAAAACTGTAATGCCCGCTGAGCATGGCAAACAGCACCGGCAGGGTGAAATAAGTGTTGTGCACGCTGCGCTGCTTGCCGCGCAGGCCGTGCACCGCGTCAATCGGTTCACCCGCCTGGATGGCGGCCACCACTTTGCGCTGCCCCGGAATGATCCAGTGCGCCACATTGGCGCTCATGCTGGTGGCCAGCATCGCACCCAGCAGCAAAAAAGCGGCACGCCCGGCAAACCAGTGGCAGGCCAGCCAACTGGCCACACACACCAGTCCAAACACCAGCGTACCAACGATCACCTCACCGTTTTTGCGTGCCCCAAACTGGCGACAAACCATGTCGTAGAGCAACCAAAACACCACCAAAAAAAGAACCGCCACCGTGCCGGCCTGCCATGGCAACCAGTCCATTTTTGACTTGTCAATCAGGTACATGTCGGCGCGCCACAGGTAGGACACGGCAAACAACCCAAACCCGGTCAGCCAGGTGCTGTAACTTTCCCAGTAAAACCAGTGCAGATGCGCAGGCAACTGCGGTGGCCGCACGGCAAATTTCACCGGGTGATAGAAACCACCCCCATGCACCGCCCACAGCTCGCCGCTCACACCCTGCTGCTTCAGATCATCGTCTTCGGGCGGGGTCAGGCTGCTGTCCAGAAAGACAAAATAAAACGACGCGCCAATCCACGCGATGGCGGTGACCACATGCGCCCAGCGCAGCAGCAGGTTGAGCCCATCCAGCACATAACTTTCCATCATCTCGTCCTTTGAGAAATTACCTGCAAGAGTTGTGCCGCTACGGCCACCGCAATCACTTCAGGTGCTTTGCCTGTGATGCCGGGCACACCCACCGGGCAGGTCACTTGCGCCAACTCTTCAGCATCAAAGCCGCGCCCCTGCAAGCGCTGGCTAAAACGCGCCCATTTGGTGCGGCTGCCCAGCAAGCCGATGAATGGCAAATCAGTGCGCACCCGTTGCCGTGCCAGACAGGCTGCCACCAGCTCCAGGTCTTCGGCGTGGCTGTAACTCATCACCAACACCAATGACCCCGGCAACAAATCGGCCACGGCGGTCTGCACTGGCTCGGCGTGCTCCACGCTGACGGTGTCGGGCAACGACGCGGCAAACACGGCCTCACGACTGTCCACCCAGTGCACTTGTACCGCCAGGCTGGCCAACACCCGCACCAGTGCCTGGCCCACGTGACCGGCACCAAACAGGGCAATCTGCGGCCAGGCTTGCCGCTGCTGGGCAAAGTGCAGTTGCAGCCGCGGCACATCGGCGGCAGTGACGCGTTCAAACTGCAGCAGCATCTCGCCACCACAGCATTGCCCCAGCGACGGCCCCAGGGCAAAGCGTTGCGGCGACTGAACCGGCTGGCCTTGCAACTGTGCCCGGGCCGTGGCGCTGGCCTGCCATTCCAGATGACCGCCCCCCACCGTGCCCAGGCTGTCGTGGTCAAAAACAGCCATCCACGCCCCGGCCTCGCGCGGCACCGAACCACGGTGGCTGTGCACCGTGACCCAAATGGCATCGGTGCTGCGCAAACGTGTCAAAAATTCATGTGTGACTGTCACAAACCCTTACCTTTATTGCCGCAACTTGCAACCCCAATTGCACTTTTTTAAGGCACAGTACGCCCTTGATCAAAACGCTTATTCCGAGGAGACAACCCGATGACCCCTGCAATTTTTAACCGCCCCACGTTGGCCACGCTGAGTCTGGCGCTGGCAGCTGGTGTGGCAACCTGGCTGGCTGGCTGCACCTCCACTCCACCGCCGCCCCCAGTGACCACAGTGAAACCCACCCCAGCCCCCGCGCCCGTGGTCATTGCCCCGCGCCCGGCCCCCAGTTTTGTCTCCCAGGCTGCCACCCCGCGCGACTACCGGCGTGATGCGGCCAGCCATTTGTATGGCAAAAACCAAAGCCGCATCTACCACGGCAAAATGCCGCCGCTGTTGTACGCCGTGGGCGTGTTGCAAGTGGAAGTGGACAGCCGGGGCCACGTTACCGGCACCAGCTGGATGCGCGCACCCCGCCACGCCCCCGAGGTCATGGCCGAAATTGAACGCACCGTGCGCCAGGCCGAACCCTACCCAGCCCCGGTGCGCATGGGCCGCGTCACCTACACCGATACCTGGCTGTGGCACAAAAGCGGCCTCTTCCAGCTCGACACCCTGACTGAAGGACAAATGTAATAACTTGCGGGACAGACCAAGATTTGCGCAGCAAATTTGCTCTGTCGCCAACTGATTT
>JAVHPS010000186.1:0-1849 GCA_036170715.1 Rhodoferax sp.
CTGTTTGGCCTGCCCACGCTGGTGCAAAACTTTGAAACCCTGTACTGGATTCGCGACATTCTGGACAAGGGTGCCGATTGGTTTGAGCACCTGGGCGTGCACGGCTATGGTGGCCTGCACAGCTACAGCGTCAGCGGCAGGGTGCGCTTGCCCGGCATGAAGCTGGCCCCGGCAGGCATCAGCGTGCGTGAGCTCATCGACAACTATTGTGGCGGCATGGCCGAGGGTCATGAGCTGTACGCCTACCTGCCCGGTGGCGCATCGGGGGGCATCTTGCCGGCCAGCCTGGCGCATGTGCCGATGGACTTTGACTCGCTGCAAGCCTATGGCTGCTTCATGGGCTCGGCCGCAGTGATTGTGCTCAGCCAGCACGACCGCGCGCGAGACGCGGCGCAGAACGCCCTGGAATTTTTTGCCGACGAGAGCTGTGGCCAATGCACGCCCTGCCGCGTCGGCACGGTGCGCGCGGTGCAACTGATGCGCGCGCCGGCGTGGGACAACGCCGCGCTGGACGATTTGGCCGAGGTGCTGGCCGAAGGCTCCATCTGTGGCTTGGGCCAGGCCGCGCCGCACCCGATTCGCTGCGTGCAGCGTTATTTTGCGCATGAGATTGGCGGTGCGGCATGAGCGGCGTAACGATCGAGCTGGACGGCAGAAAAATTCACGCCCCGGTGGGCAGCAGCATTCTGCAAGCGGCAGCCAATGCAGGCGTGGACATCCCGCACCTGTGCACCTGCGACGGTCTGCGCACCGAGGGCAACTGCCGCAGTTGCCTGGTCGAAGTGCAGGGCGAGCGTGCCCTGGTACCCAGCTGCAGCCGCAGCGTCAAGCCGGGCATGGTGGTGCAGGTGAACAGCCCGCGCGCCGTCAAGAACCGTGCCCTTGTGCTGGAGTTGATGCTCTCTGAGCTGCCAGCAGTGGCTGAAAGTGGTGCTCAAGACTGTGTGCAAAACGGCGCGCAAAGCAGCTTGCCCTACGGCGAACTCAGTGCCGCTGCGGCACAAGCCGGCGTGGCGGTGCGCCCGGCATTCAAGGCGCAGCGCGCCAGCGCTACCCACGCGCATGACCCATCGCACCCGGCCATGGTGGTGAACCTGGATGCATGCATCCAGTGCACCCGCTGCGTGCGCGCGTGCCGCGAATCACAGGTCAACGGTGTCATTGGCCTGGCAGGGCGGGGGGCTGACACGCACATCGTATTTGACCTGGGTGACGCCATGGGCAGCAGCAGCTGCGTGGGCTGTGGCGAATGCGTGCAGGCGTGCCCCACCGGTGCCATCAGCGCCCGGCCGTTGGTGGCGTTGTCTGCCGATGCGCCGCCCGCACCAGACAAAGCAGTCGATTCGGTCTGCCCCTATTGCGGTGTGGGCTGCTTGCTGACGTACAAAGTCAAAGGCAACCAGATCATCGGCGTGCAGGGGCGCGACGGCCCGGCCAACCAGGGGCGTTTGTGCGTCAAGGGGCGCTATGGTTTTGATTACATCGGGCACCCGCAGCGACTAACGCAGCCGCTGATTCGCCGCACCGACGTGCCCAAGGATGTGAACGTGTCGCGCGCCCCCGAAGACTGGGCGCAAGTCTTCAGGCCTGCCACCTGGGACGAGGCGCTGGACGTGGCCGCAGGTGGCTTGACGGCGCTGCGCGATGCCCACGGCCCCAGGGCGCTGGCCGGTTTTGGCAGCGCCAAGGGCAGCAACGAAGAGGCCTACCTGTTCCAGAAACTGGTGCGCACCGGCTTTGGCTCCAATAACGTGGACCACTGCACCCGCCTGTGCCACGCCAGCAGCGTGGCCGCGTTGCTCGAAGGCCTGGGCTCGGGCTCGGTCAGCAACCAGATCAACGACGTGGC
>JAVHPS010000187.1:0-1838 GCA_036170715.1 Rhodoferax sp.
GACGTGGTGATGATCTCCAACCTGCTGATCATGGTGATTGTGGGCGGCTACGAAACCTTTGTCTCGCGCATCAACCTCGAAGGCCACCCAGACCAACCCGAATGGCTCGACCACGTGAACGCCTCGGTGCTGAAGGTGAAGTTGGCCATGTCCATCATCGGCATCAGTTCCATCCACCTGCTCAAGACCTTTATCAACGCTGCCAACTACAGCGACAAGGTGCTGATTGCCCAAACGGTGATCCACATCACCTTTTTGCTGTCAGCCATGGCCATTGCCTATACCGACAAGTTGATGGCGCATTCCGCCCCCGCGCCACACTGAACGGCGGTTGCTGCCTGACCCGCGTGCAATCCAACAGCCACTCAGCGCGAATCAGCGCGAATCAGCGCGGCGCAGCAACAGCAGCACACCCAAGGTGGCGCTCAGTAGCGAGCCCAGCAACACACCCATCTTGACCTGTGAGGCGTAGGCTGCGTCGGCCCCTTCAAAAGCCAACGAGCCGATGAACAGGCTCATGGTAAAACCCACGCCGCACAAGGCCGCGACCCCGGCAAACTGCAGCCAGCTGCTTTGATCAGGCAGACGCGCGCCGCCAAAGCGGATCAACCACCACGAGAAGCAGAAAACGCCAATCGGCTTGCCCAGCAGCAACCCCGCAGCAATGCCCAAGGGAACGGTTTGCAGCAGCGTCTGCGGCCGCACGTCGCCCAGATACACGCCAGCGTTGGCAAAGGCAAATACCGGCAAGATCAAATAAGCTACCCAGGGGTGCAGCGCGTGTTCAGCGCGTTGCAAGGGCGATCCACCTTTGCCATCAGTTATTGGAAGGGCCAGCGCCGTAATCACGCCAGCCAACGTGGCATGAATGCCCGACTTGAGCACACACACCCAGATCACCAGCCCGACGATCACGTAGGGCCCAATCGCCGTGACTCTGAACCTGTTCAGTGCCAGCAGCACCAGAGCCCCCGTGCCAGCGGCCAGCAGCATGCTCAGCGACAAGTCGGCGGTGTAAAAAAAGGCAATCACCAAGATCGCACCCAGGTCATCAATGATGGCCACTGCCGTCAAAAAAATCTTCAGCGACACCGGCACACGCGCGCCCAGCAGCACCAAAATGCCCAGTGCAAATGCAATGTCGGTGGCCATGGGAATGCCCCAGCCGCGCAAGGCCACCGCATCCCCGGCATTGATGGCGGCATAAATCAGCGCTGGCACGACCATGCCGCCCAAGGCCGCACCGGCGGGCAGCAGCACCTGGCGCAGCGTAGCCAACTCGCCGTCAATCAGCTCGCGCTTGATCTCCAGCCCCACCAAAAAGAAAAACACAGCCATCCACAAGTCATTGACCCAGACCAGCATGGGCTTGGCCAGGACCAGTGCATCGTTGCCCATGTGCAAGGCCACCGGAAACTCCAGCAGCTTGAGGTAGAAAACGCTCCAGGGCGAATTACTCAGCACCAAAGCCAGCAGCGCCGCCAGCGCCAGCAGTACACCGCCCAGCGTCTGGGCATTGATGAAAGGTGTCACCTTGCGAAGGATCAACTTGAGCATGAATAACGGGGCCGCTGCGTCAGCCTGTGTTGGGAGGGCTTGGTTAAACTTGCATCCTACCGTGACATGTGAATCCGCAACACTTTGAAGGCCACCCACCATGAGCACCGCTATCCGCCAAGCCGACCTGATCGAATCCATTGCCGCTGCGCTGCAATACATCAGCTACTACCACCCCACCGACTACATTGCGCATTTGGCCAAGGCGTACGAGCGTGAACAATCGCCCGCCGCCAAGGATGCCATCGCGCAAATCCTGACCAACAGCAAGATGAGCGCCG
>JAVHPS010000188.1:0-1829 GCA_036170715.1 Rhodoferax sp.
CGTGTGGTCAGCACTACCGTCAGCCTTGGCAAAGGCAAACGGGTAGATGCTGCCACCGATCATGATGAGCAGCGCCACGGCCAAGCTTAGTGGCCGAGTTTTGGGCGGACTGATCCGCACTGGCGATGAATTCACAGCCTGACTCATTGCTTTGGAGGGTCGGCTTCTTCGCGCGCAAACTGGTTCTCGCCCCACATGGCGTTCAAAATGGCCAGCAAGACCGCAAAACCGATGCCCAAAATCCAGGTGAAGTACCACATATCAATCCTTTTGTTGGTGTTTTTCCACTTCCATATCAATCCGACATGTTGTTGCTTCGCCTCGCCGTGCCAGAGCACTGTCTTCGGCTTCGCGCCTAATGTCGTATCGATCTGAAAACGGAATTAAAACTGGGTTAAAACCCTCGTTGACAAGAGCGACCGTTGGGCAGCGCGTGCCATTTCAATAAGCCGCATGGTCGTTTTCACGGATGTAAGCCGCAGTCACCTTGCCGCGCATCACGCTGTAGGCCCAAGAGGTGTAAAAAATGATCAGCGGCATGAAAATCAGTGTGGCCCAGAACATCAGACCCAGCGTCATGTGGCTCGACACACTGTCCCACACTGTGAGGCTGGAGGCCGGGTGGGTGCTCGACGGCATGACAAACGGGAACATTGACGCGCCCGCTGTGCCAATCACCCCCAAAATGGCCAGTGACGAAGTGATGAATGCGCTCAGGGTGTGGCGCGCTGCCAGCAGCACGGCTGTGAGCGCTGCGCCCAGCACGCCGAGCGCGGGCAGCAGCCACATCAAGGGTTGCTGCGCGTAGTTGCTCATCCACGCACCGGCTTCGCGCACCACGGTTTTGGACAGGGGGTCGGGCATGCTTGATGCGTTGACCACCGAGGTGATGCGATAGCCGTCGATGGATTGCAGCCAGAAGCCTGCGGCCACAAAGCTCAGCATCAGCACCACGGTCGCGCCGATGGTGGCGCGCACCGTGCGCGCCTGAATGATGCCCTCGGTGCGGTGCGCCAGGTAGCTGCCACCCTGCATGGTGATCATGGCGGTGCTGACCACACCCGTGAGCAAGGCAAACGGGTTGAGCAGTTGCCAGAAACTGCCGGTGTAGGTGGAGACCAGGTAGGCATCAAACTGGAACGGCACGCCCTGCAGCAGGTTGCCAAAGGCCACGCCAAAGATCAGCGGCGGCACAGCTCCACCCACAAACAGACCCCAATCCCACACGCTGCGCCAGGTGGGGTTGTCGATCTTGCTGCGGTAGTCAAAACCTACCGGCCGGAAGAACAGCGCCCACAGCACCACCAGCATGGCCCAGTAAAAACCACTGAACGCGGTGGCATAAACCAGCGGCCAGGCGGCAAAAATGGCTCCACCGCCGGTGATGAACCACACCTGGTTGCCGTCCCAATGCGGTCCTACGGTGTTGATGACCACGCGGCGCTCCACGTCGTTGCGACCCACAAAGGGCAGCAGGGTGCCCACGCCCATGTCGTGGCCGTCCATGATGGCAAAGCCGACCAGCAGCACACCCACCAGCAGCCACCAGATGATCTTCAGCGTTGCATAGTCAAACATGATGTCTCTCTCTTTCAGGCGTGTGCCACAACAGCGTGGTGATAAATCTCATTTTGATAGCGCCCCGTGCCCAAACTACCTGGGCCCAAGCGTGCAAACTTGATCATCAGGAACATCTCCACCACCAACAAAATGGTGTAGAAGCCGATGAAGCCTGCAAGCGAACCGTACAGGCTGCCCACACTCAGGGTGGAGACCGACATGTGCGTGGGCAGCACGCCGTAGATCGTCCACGGTTGACGACCATACTC
>JAVHPS010000189.1:0-1828 GCA_036170715.1 Rhodoferax sp.
GACGACTTTGACGTGGCCAAGCTGCGCTACCACCGCATCATCATCATGAGCGTAGACGGCGACGACCATGTTTTCGTGCGCGACGGTGCACAAGGCACACGCATGGTGCGCATAGGTGCCTTCATCGACGCCGCGTTGCAACAACACGGCGCAGTTGAAAACGAGCACGGCGTGGCCAAAGTGGCTGGCGCACCGCTGGGCGAAGTGATGTGCTTTGGGCTTGACCAGCACGACATCCGCTTCAAGCCCATCAAGGCTGTCATCCGCCACCCGCTTGACGACACCCTGTACGCGGTGCGCACCAGCTACGGCCGCAACGTGCGCGTCACCTCCAGCCACAGCGTGTTCGTGCATGAAGACGGGCAGGTCCAACTCAAACGTGGCGAAGATTTGCGTGTGGGCGATCACTTGGTGGCACCCGGCACGCTGCACCTGCCCGAGCAGGCCCCAGCTCGGCTCGACCTGTTGCAACGCCTGTGGGCCGTGCCCGAAGCAGCGCAACAAATTTGGCTACGCGGCCCAGCGGTCGAAGACTGGTTTCGCTCACAAGTGCTGGCGCGCCACGGTGAGTTTGCTGACCTGACCAGTCCGCGCATCGATATGCCAGAAGATGTCCGCGACGAACTCGCCACACAGCGCCGCAGCAGTGGCCTGAGCAATGCGGCTTTGTGCGCCGCCGTTGGCATCCGCCAACCAGTCACCTTCTACGCATGGGAACGCGGCCTATCCCGCCCCACCGTGCAACATTACACGGCTTACCTGCGTGCCGTGGGTGCCAACGAAAACGACTACCTGCAACGGGTCAACGTTGGCAACAGCCGTCTGCAAACACAATGGAGCCAGTCCGCGCGGCCGTCTGGCCGCAACCTGGTGCGCGACCGTGTGCGCCTGTCCGAACTTGGTGCCGATGAGCTGGACTGGTTCACCGACCGCAACGACCTGACACTCACACCCGAACACTACGCCGACCACGGTCTGGCGCGCCACGTTGCCGTTGACGCAGCGCTGCTGACGCTGCTAGGCATCTACCTTGCCGAAGGCTCATGTTCGGCGCGCAATGGCATTCGCCTGTCCATTGGCAAAGGCAACCAACGCTTCTGCAGCGAAATGAGCGAGCACTTCCGCCAAGTCTTCGGCCACAGCCCGATCCTTTACGAACAAACTGACCGAGCCGCCGAACTCAAGCTGGTGAACCGCGTCTCGGCGCTCACCTGGCAGCACCTGTTTGGCTTCAAAGATGCCGAATCGGCCACCAAACGCATTCCCGACCTGGTATTCAACGTCAGCGAATCACTGCGCATGGCTTTCCTGCGCGGCTACCTGCTCGGTGACGGCACCGTGTGCGACCGGTTGATCTCGTTCACCACCTCCTCCTACGACCTGGCCAGCGGCGTGATGTACCTGCTCAGCTCGCTGGGTGTGGTGGCCTCGCTGTCGCAGCACCAGCCCGACGGTGTCGAGCGCAGCGTGCGCGGTCAGCCTTGTATCACGCGTCAGGCTTACTGGAGCATCAGCGTCAGCGCCAAGGAAGACCTGCGACGCCTGGAACCTGTGTGGTGCGACCACGCCAATGCTGAGGCGCTGCACGCCAAGCTGGCCTCACCTGCAAGCAACGACAAGAATCGCCGCTTCGAGCGCATCGACGGCGACCTGATCGCGCTGCCCATCACCAGCATCGAACCGGTAGCGCCCAGCAACGGCATGGTTTATGACTTTTCGGTCGAGGGCGACGAAAACTTCGTGGCCGGCATGGGCGGGCTATGCTGCCACAACACCGATGCCGACGTTGACGGCGCCCACATCCGCACCTTACTGCTGACGTTTTTCT
>JAVHPS010000190.1:0-9058 GCA_036170715.1 Rhodoferax sp.
TTTTCCACCAGCACCGTGCCCACAGGCACGCTCAACGGCAGCATCAACCTCAAGGGTATCAACCTGGACGCAGTGGGCATCTTGCCCATGACCGACAAATTTTCCGCCTTTGGCCGACTGGGTGTGACGCACACGCACGCAGACGATAGCTTTGTCGGTACCGGCGCGGTGCAGGTGCTCAACCCCAACCCGAGTGCTCGCAGCACCAACCTCAAAGTGGGTTTGGGTTTGCAGTACGCGGTCTCTGATGCCTTGAGTCTGCGCGCTGAAATTGAGCGCTACCGTGTGGACGATGCGGTGGGCAACAAAGGCGATGTGGACATGGTGTCGCTGGGGCTGGTGTATCGCTTTGGTGGCAAAGCGCCTACCCCGGTTGCACGCCAGTACACGCCGGAGGCGGCGATCGTGGCCCAGGCCCCGGTGCCCGTTGCCGCTGTGCCAGCACCCGTTCCAGCGCCGCCGCCAGCACCCCAGCCTGTGCCCGTGCGAGTGAGTTTGTCGGCAGACTCGCTCTTTCAGTTTGACAAAGATACCGTCCAGCCTGCAGGTCGTGCCGAGCTCGACAAACTGGCGGCGGATCTGCGTGGCGTGGACTTTGACGTGATCAACGTCACGGGTCACACAGACCGTATTGGTTCGCACGCCTACAACCAGGCGTTGTCAACCCGGCGCGCCCAAGCGGTTAGTGCTTATCTGGTGACATCGGCCGATATTCCAGCGCAAAAAATCAACGCCAAAGGGGTCAATGGGTCAGAACCCGTGACCCAACTCGGCGACTGTGTGGGCACTAAAGTCACGCCCGCCCTGATCAGTTGCTTGCAGCCTGATCGCCGCGTTGACATTGAAGTCACAGGCCGGCGCTAACCACACGCCGTGCGCAGCATAGCGGTTGGTGTGCCAGCGCACCGACACCCGCACCGACCGCTCTTACAGTCTGTGCATCAACTCGGTTCTGCCCAGTTTCTCGCCCATCGGTGATGGGGCTTTCATCATCAATATCCAACGGAGTATCACTATGCAAATTAAAACTATCCTCGCGACCACCGCAATGGCCTTCGCCTTGATCACTACAGCGGGTTGTGCCGTCAGTCGCGGCCAGGAGAGCGTGGGTGCTTATGTCGATGACGCTGGCATCACGACACTGGTCAAAGCACGCATGGCAGAAAGCAAACTGGTCAGCGCCACGTCAATCAGTGTGGAAACGCTCAATGGCACCGTCATGCTGTCCGGGTTTGCCACCAGCCTGATGGAAAAAAGTGCCGCTGAAAACATTGCACGCAACGTCAACAACGTGAAACTGGTCAAGAACGAAATTGCCATTCGTCCTTGAACGTGCTGACCCGCACAAGACCAACTTTGAATCAATCAACATGAAGGACATCGTATGAATTGGGACCGAATCCAGGGCAATTGGAAGCAAGTGACAGGGCAAGCCAAAGAACAGTGGGGCAAGTTGACCGACGATGACTTTGATGTCGTTGCCGGCCGACGTGACCAGCTCGCTGGAAAAATTCAGGAACGTTATGGCATCGCCAAGGACGAAGCTGAACTGCAGGTTGCGGCCTGGCAACGCAAGGCCACCGATGCGTGGTTCCCCAAAAAATAGCAGTACAACTGCCTTGAACCTGTGCTTGGTCAACAAGCGTGTTGCCCCGGATTTGTCGATCAAATCACGGGGCTTTTGATTGGGTGATGCCGTGAAACAGCCAAATTTCAACTGCAATGCTGTGGTGCGAGTGCTGCTTCTGTTGTGCAGCTCGGTTATTGTTGCCTGCGCCACCTTGCCCGATGCCGCTGCACTGATCGAGCGGCATTCTGCGCAGGCGGCCCGATTTGAGAGCGTACGCGGGACGGTCTCGGTCAAACGCAGTGCCGCCATCGTCGCCGAGCTCAAGCGCAAGTCTGGCGACATTGACATCCTGGACAAGCAGATCGCGCTGGAACAAGCCATCAGCGACAGCCCGCTCACCCTGGGCAACCAGACGACCTTGCTGCAGGACGGCCGCGCGACTTACGCGGCGATGTTTGCCGCCCTTGCACGCGCGCAGGATCACATCAACCTGGAGTCGTACATCTTCGAAGACGATGCCATCGGTCATGAGTTTGCCACTCAACTGCTGGCAGCCCAGGCGCGTGGCGTGCAGGTCAACCTGATCTACGACAGCGTGGGCGGCCTGACGACACCGCGCGCTTTCTTTGACCGACTTAAAGTGGCCGGAGTGGCTGTGGTGGAATTCAACCCCGTTAACCCCCTGCTGGCCAAAGGCTCTTGGCTGGTCAACAACCGTGACCACCGCAAACTGCTCATTGTTGATGGCCGCACTGTGTTCCTGGGGGGCATCAACATCAGTAACGTGTATTCCTCGGGTTCGGTGATCAACCGGCCGGACAATTCAGAAGCGCAGTCCGTGACTTGGCGTGATACCGACCTGCAAATTGAAGGGCCGGTGGTGGCGGAATTCCAGAAACTTTTTCTGCAAACCTGGGGCAAGCAGCAGGGCCCGGGGCTGGCAGACAAAGCCTATTTTCCCAAGTTGTCTGCTGAAGGCAAAGACATCGTGCGATCCATCGGCAGTACACCGGACGACCCTTATAGCCTGATTTACCTCACGCTCATATCGGCCATTGGCAATGCTGAAAAGCACGTGCACCTAACCAATGCCTATTTTGTACCTGACCCTCAACTGCTCACGGCGCTGAAGGACGCGGCAGCGCGCGGTGTAGAAGTCAAGCTGATTTTGCCTAACCACTCGGACTCGAGTATCGTATTTCACGCCGGTCGTGCCAGTTACGCGGGGCTGCTCAAAGGCGGGGTGCAGATTTTTGAGCTGAACGGGGCGTTGCTGCACGCCAAGACGGCGGTGATCGATGGTGTCTGGTCAACCGTTGGCTCCACCAACCTGGACTGGCGCAGTTTTCTTGACAATGACGAGGTCAACGCGGTCATTCTGGGGCGGGAATTTGCCGCACAAATGCAGCGCATGTTTGACCAGGATTTGGCCACATCAACCCGCATTGACCTCCAGGCGTGGGGCAACCGACCGCTGCAATGGCGGCTCAAGGAATGGCTGGCGCAACTCTGGGGCCGTCTGCTGTAGCCTACCTGCGGCCAAACACCAGCAAAAAGATGCCCAGCACAATGGCCCCGCCGCTGAGCAACATCGGCACATTGACCGTTTTCTGCTCCTGCACCTTGAGCTCCACCGGCCCGATCTTCAGACCGGTGGCTTCCTGGGTGTAGCTGAAGCCACCGTAGACCAACCCCAGGGCACCGAATGCGATCAGCACGATGCCAATCAGTTTTGTAAGGTTCATGGTTTCTTTCCGTTGAAAAATAGTCAGAGGTGATGTGTGGTCAGCAGTGTGACGCTGGCCTCGCTGGGAGTCTGTGTGGGAGCGCACAGACAGCCTGGCCGCAGGAGCGCAAAGTGTCAGGGTATACACATCACTTAGAAAGCTATTATGAAAAACCCTCTTGGACTTCGCCTTTTGTGCACCACTTTGGCCGGTGTCATGACGATCTCGATGGTTGCCTGCAGCAAGACGGAAGAAGTGGCTGTTGCACCGCCACCCGCCACCACCGTTGGTACCGATGTGGATGACACACTGCTGACGACCCACGTCAAGACAGCGTTGATGGACAGCATTGAAATCAAAAGTTTTGACATCAAGGTGGAAACCCGAAAGGGTGAAGTCATGCTCAGCGGCTTTGTTGACAACCAGTTGCAGATTGACCTTGCCGTGGCTGCCACCAAGGCTGTGCCTGGTGTCCTGACTGTCAACAACAGCATTTTGCTCAAAGGCGGGGCCACGACGATTGGAACGAAGATCGACGACGGGGTGATCACCGCGCAGGTCAAGACCGCGCTGATGGCTGATGACACCGTCAAGAGTGCGGACATCGCTGTTGTCACCCGCGACGGCAACGTTCAGCTCAGTGGCTTTGTGGACAACCAGGGACAGATCGATCAGGCTGTTCGGGTGGCCAAAGGCATTGAAGGCACGACCCAGGTCAGCAATGACATGAGTATCAAGAAATAGCCGCACTCAAGTCATGAAATATTGCAGCAAGTTCAAACCCCTCTCTGTCGTGTTTGCCGTAGGGGAACTTGGTGTCTGCGCGGACACGCCGTGTGAAACCAGCACAGTGCGCAGCAGGAGAGCGCCTACAAATTCAACATCCGGCTCCACAACCACAGCGACCAGAGCGTGAATCAAACCACCAACGCCGACATTGGTGTCGGTGACCGGGTGCAGATTGACAACGGGGTGGTGCAGCGTTACTGGACTCAAGCGTTCTGGCGCTGGTGCACGTCAGACAACAGCCGGTCAATTTCCTTCTTGACCACGCTGTAGCATTCGCAGGTGTGAGTGGCCAGTCCGGCGCGGTCGAGCACGCCAATGTGGCCCCGCCGGTAGCGGATCAAGCCCAGGCTTTGCAGGTGGCCGGCTGCGTCGGTGACACTTTCTCGGCGCACGCCCAGCATGCTGGCCACCAGTTCCTGTGTCATCACCAGTTCACGCGTATCGGGCATGCGATCCATGGTCAACAGCAACCAGCGGCACAACTGTTGTTCCACCGAGTGGTGTCGGTTGCAGGTGGCGGTTTGTGCCATTTGCGTCATCAGCGCCTGGGTGTAGCGCAGCAGCAGGCGCTGCAAGGCACCGGCGCGGTCAAACGCCTGCTTGAGCACATGCCGGTCCAATTGGTAAGCGTGTCCCGCCGTTTGCACCACCGCTGAACTGGACGTGGTGTCGCCGCCCATGAACAGCGACACCCCCACCATGCCTTCATTGCCGACACCTGCGGTCTCGGCCGACGCGCCGCTCGCGGTGACGTAGTGCAGTGAAACGATCGATGTGGTCGGAAAGACCGCGTAGCGCATTTGAGTTCCGGGGTCGTAAAGCATCTGCCCCAGCGCCAGCGGTATCCATTCCAGATGGGGCACAAGCGCTTCAAAGTCTGGCGCTGGTAGCGCCGCCAGCAGGTGGTTTTGCCGCGGGCTATGGATGGTAGACAACGCTTTGGTCGCACGCATGTTATGTCCTCATGGGCAGTTCGATGCCAATGCCGCGGTAACCCACATAGCGGCTGTCACTGTTGAACATGGGCTCGCCACTGACTTGAAAGGTCTGCCGACTGCCGTTGGCAGACTGTCGATGCAGCACCAGTTCGATGAACGGCGCACGTTGGGCCACCAATTCAAGTAGCTGGGCGCGCTCGGCCGAATCCCATCCATTGAGATCGGGGGGCGATTCCGCGCCACGCAATGTTTGCACCTGCAAGCCCAGCATATCGAGCACCGGGCCCGATACCTTGGTGAAAGTGCCCGACTCGTCCTGTTCCCAGTACCAGTCGGAGGCCAGTTCCGTCAGGCTGCGGTAGCGGGCCTCGCTTTCGCGCAGTTCGGCCGTGCGCTCGGCCACCGCCGCTTCAAGTATCTTGTTGAAATTGGCCAGTTTTTTGTACAACAAACGCACCTCCAGCATATTGAAAATACGGGTCTTGACTTCTACCAGGTCAAACGGCTTGCTGATGAAGTCTTTGGCACCTGCCTGTAAAGCGCGCAGCTTGTGACCGGGCTGGGCGGTGAGGACTATCACCGGCAGGTAGTCGTTCGAGAGGTTGGTCTTGAGCGCTTCCATCACTTCAAAGCCGTCCATGACCGGCATCTGCAAGTCCAGCAAAATCAGGTCATAGGGTTGGTGGCGATGCCGCGCGCATACCTCTTCGGGCTGTGTGGTGGATTCGATCTGGCTGTAGCCTGAGTCGGCCAGTAACTGCTCCAGCAGTTGCACGTTGGCCATTTGGTCATCGACGATCAGGATGCGTGCCTGGAGTATTTCCGCTGTCATGGGCATGGTGATTTCCTCATGGTGAGTTGTCGTGCAGGTTGTTGCCTAGGCCAGCCTCAAACCTTCATCGAGCGCCGCCATGAATTCATGCACCCGGATGGGTTTGGTCAGGTAGCGACAGAAGCCTGCGGCCAGTCCTTTTTCAATGTCAAGCGGCATGGCGTTGGCGCTCAGGGCCAGTACGGGAATATGACGCGTGGCCGGGTCTTCACGCAAAATTTTCAGCGCCTGCATGCCATTGATGCCGGGCAGGTTGATGTCCATCAGAATCACGTCTGGCTGGTGCGCGCGTGCCATGGCAATGCCACGCATGGCATCGGCTGCACCCAGCAGGCGCATGTCGGGGCGGCGTGCAATGAGCTGCTCCACCAGTGTCATGTTGGCCGGGTTGTCTTCAATATACAGCAGCGTGTGCACCGCCGACCCCGCGGGCAGCGTTGCCACAGAAAGGGCTGCAGACGCGGGTTTGTCCTCGAGCAACTGCGGAGCCACGGCTGCATTGAGCTCGAACCAGAACACGCTGCCGACACCCACGGTGCTGGTGACTCCAATTTCACCACCCATCAGTTCCACCAGCCGACGACTCACCACCAGGCCGATGCCAGTGCCTTCTTCACCGCTGGTCTCCTGGCCAAGCCGGTTAAAGGGCTGAAACAACAGCGCAATTTTTGCTGGGGTGAGCCCCAGGCCGGTGTCACGCACGCTGATCCGCAAGCGTCCCTTGGAGTGCAGCTTGTAGCTCACCTCTGCGCTGCCGCCGGGGCGGTTGTATTTGATGGCGTTGCTCAGCAGGTTGATCATGACTTGCTTGGCACGGGTGCGGTCGGCCTGGATAAAACAGTCGCGATCGACCGTGGCAAAGTTGATGTTGATGCCTTTTTGCAGCGTCTGGGGCGTGATCATGGTGTGGCAGTCCTGCATCAGCTCGTGCAGCGAAGTGGGTTCCAGCGACAGCGACAGATGGCCGGATTCGATCAACGCCAGATCCAGAATTTCGTTGATGAGTTCGAGCAAATACCAGCCGGCCTTGAGAATCTGGCCGATGTTGGCGGTCTGGGTCGGTGAGGGTGGGGGCACGCTCATTTCGATCAATTGGGCAAAGCCCAGGATGGCGTTTAGCGGTGAACGCAGCTCGTGGCTCATGTTGGACAGGAACTCTGATTTGGCCTGGTTGGCGTTATCGGCCACAACGCGCGCGGCCTTCAGCTCAACGTTTTTGTTTTGCAGTACCAGGTCCAGTCGGTCGCGTTCCACCTCGACCAGCTTGCGCGTGGTGATGTCGCGCAACACACCGGTAAAGTAGCGCTGCCCGCGCAGGCGCATTTCGCTCACGGCAATGGCCAGTGCAAAGGTGCTGCCGTCCTTGCGCCGACCGGTCACTTCGCGCCCGCGGCCGGCGGCCAGTTCGTCATTGCTGGCCGCGTAGTAATCCAGCGATCGGTTGTCCTGGTTGAGCTCGGGGATGAGTTGCTTGAGGCTTTTGCCCACCAGTTCGTTTGCGCTGTAGCCAAACATTCTGCTGGTGGCGGGGTTGACCTGCTCGATCACGCCATTCAGGGCAGACACGGTAATCAGGCCATCGACTACCGTGTTCAGAATGGCCTGGATCAGACCGGCGTTGTCGCGCAGTTCCTGCTGCACTGCGTAGTCTTTGCTGACATCTCGAAACACCAGTACGGAACCGATGATCTGGTCTTCGGCATCACGGATCGGGGCGCAACTGTCGGCAATGTCGATCTCGACCCCAGTACTGGCCACCAGCACCGTGTGGTTGGCCAGACCCTGGATACTGCCGTGTGCCAGCGCGTTGGCCACTGGTACCACGGCACTGAGACGGGTTTCTTTGCTCAAAATATGAAAGACCTCGTCGATCGGATGCCCGATGGCGTTGTCTTGTGTCCAGCCGGTGAGATGTTCGGCCACGGGGTTGAGCAAGGTGATGCGCGCTGCGGCATCGGTGGCAATCACGGCATCGCCAATGGAGCGCAGGGTAACGCTGAGCTTGGCTTCACTTTCGCGCAGTGTTCGGTTGGCGCGCTGCAACTTCAGGTTGGTCTGTTCCTGTTCCAACAGCAGGTGCTGCGTTTGCAGGTGCACCAGGTTCTTCAATCGATGCTGCGTCTCGCGGTAGAACCACCAGGCAAAGGCCAGTGCGGTCAGCAGGAGCAGCGCGCTGATAAAAATGGGAAGGTCCAAAAAATGCTGCATGGGGCACTGTACGCTGTTGCGTTGTCGTCTTCTGTGTGCTGGCGCACAGAAGGCCATCAAGCCAGTGTGTACGCCAGCGCACCGACATTGACCTCAAACGGGTTGAACAATGAAGCCTCGTTCGTGCAGCGCACCTCGCACCGCACGTTTTTTCGAAATCGACCAGGAGAATTCTCATGACCTCTACACAACATATTTCTGTTTTACCCGCCGTATTGATGCTGGCAGCCCTGAGTCTGGGTGGCTGTGCAGGCATGACCACACAAGAAAAAGGAACCGCAACGGGCGCGGTGATTGGTGGCGTGGCGGGCAACGTGGTCGGTGGCGGCCTGTTGGGTACCGCAGCCGGCGCAGCCGTCGGTGGTGTGATTGGCCACGAAGTGACCAAAGGCAAATAGCTTGACGTATCGGACACCCCCCGGATGGCGAACCGGGGTGTCCGATGTCCGACTCTTTTTCTTAGCTGGCAAGGATCCGGCCAATTGCTTTTGATGTTGCGGGTTATAGGTGTCTTGTGGCGGTGCGTCTGCGCGCTACGGCACGCCCGCCACCTTGGCCCGCTTAGTTCGGTTCACGCCGGGTGCTGATGCCGATGCGCCAGACCGCAATGAACAGGGCTGCAATCAGCGGCCCCAGAACCAAGCCGTTGATACCGAAGACGGCCATGCCCCCCAGCGTGGAGATCATCACCACGTAGTCTGGCATACGGGTGTCTTTACCCACCAGTCTGGGGCGCAACAGGTTGTCCACCAGCCCGATGATCAGCACACCAAAGGCCGTGAGCAGCAGGCCTTTCCACAGCGCGCCGACGAGTAAAAAGTAAACGGCGATGGGGGCCCAGACCAGGGCTGCGCCCAAGGCGGGCAGCAGCGACAGGAACATCATCAGTACACCCCACAGCAAAGCACCGCGCACGCCCAGCACCCCTAGTGCCAGTGCGCCCAACGTGCCCTGGATCACTGCCACGAGCAGGTTGCCCTTGACGGTAGCGCGG
>JAVHPS010000191.1:0-1826 GCA_036170715.1 Rhodoferax sp.
CCAGCCCAGGAACCACCAAAGGTTCCACGTGAAACAGCTGCACATCGGCGGGCAAGGCGGCCAACTCGTCAAGCGGGTGCTTTCCCTTCATGGCCATCCAGACCCCCTGCTCTGCCAGCGCCTGCCGCGACCCGTTGGTAAAGTCCAGCAACGAGGCAAAGGCACGTGAGCTGATCACCTGGTATGTGTCTGTCAAACTCTCCACCCGGGCATGCACGCCACGCAGGTTGGACAGCTTCAGCGTCACCGCCACCTGCTGGATAAAAGCGGCTTTCTTACCCACGGTGTCGACGCAGTCCACGTGCAGATCAGGGCAGCAGATGGCCAACACCACACCGGGCAAGCCCGCACCGCTGCCCACATCCAGCAGGCGCAGCGGCTGGCGTGCGTCAGCATCGGCAGCAAGCGCCAACTGGGCAAGCTGGCGGCGCAAGGGCAACACCACCGCCAAACTGTCGAGCAGATGGTGCGTCAACATCTCGGCCGGGTCACGCACCGCCGTCAGGTTGTAGACCCGGGTCCATTTGCCGATCAATGCCAGATAGGCCAGAAGTTGGTTGACTTGCTCGTTTGACAGCGTCAAACCCAGCGCGTTCAAGCCCTGGCGCAGGGTGGTTTGCAACGCGGACATCAGCTGTTGGCTCCCGCATCTGCTGCATTGACCAAGCATGCCCCGCCGGTCAACACATCCTCGGCTGCAGTCGCTGCAGCGACTGGTGCAGTCCGGCTATCCTGCCGCTCAAAGCCTTTGAACTTGGTTTTTTTTAGATGAATCGTCAGCAAAGAGATCGCCGCTGGCGTGATGCCGGAGATGCGCGAAGCCTGGCCCAGCGTTTCGGGTTTGTGGCGGTTGAGCTTTTGCCGTGCCTCAATACTCAACGCCGCCACCTGCATGTAGTCCAGGTCTTGCGGCAACTTCAGGTGCTCGTAATGGGCGGCGCGCTGCACGTCGTCTTTTTGGCGGTCGATATAACCCGAGTATTTGGCGGCAATTTCCACTTGCTCAATCACCACCGCAGCCAACGCATCTTGCGCCGAGAGCACCTCTGTTTCACGTGAAACACCGGCCGGCAATTCATCCGACGCATACCTGCCGCCGTCCAGCGACATCAGCGACTGGTAGCTCACATCGGGTCGGCGCAGCAACTCAGCCAGGTTGTATTCGTGGTCTATCGCTTTGCCCAGTACCCGCTCGGACTCGGTCACGTCCAGATTTTTGGGGCTGACCCAGATGCTGCGCAGGCGCTCTGTTTCACGTGAAACAGCGTCGCGCTTGCGGTTGAAAGCCTCCCAGCGCGCATCGTCCACCAAGCCCAGCTGGCGGCCCACTTCGGTCAGGCGCATGTCGGCATTGTCTTCACGCAGCTGCAGGCGGAACTCGGCGCGGCTGGTGAACATGCGGTAAGGCTCAGAAACGCCCTGGGTGATCAGGTCATCCACCAACACGCCCAAGTAAGCTTGGTCACGCGCCGGTAGCCAGGATTCACCTCCGTAAGATGCCGCACCCGCCGCGCTGGTGGCAACAACGCCGCCCCCCATGGCGCGCACTTGCAAGGCCGCGTTGATACCGGCAAACAAGCCCTGCGCCGCTGCCTCTTCGTAACCCGTGGTGCCATTAATCTGACCGGCAAAAAACAGCCCGCCCAGCGCCTTGGTTTCAAACGACGACTTGAGCTGCGTCGGGTCAAAGTAGTCGTATTCGATGGCGTAGCCAGGGCGCAAAATATGCGCGTTTTCCAGCCCCGGCATGCTGCGCACCAGCGCGTACTGAATGTCAAACGGCAAGCTGGTGCTGATGCCGTTGGGGTAATACTCGTTGGTGGTCA
>JAVHPS010000192.1:0-1503 GCA_036170715.1 Rhodoferax sp.
TACCCGCAGATGAATGTCATTGGCTCGCCTGCCGATGGTTTGCTGCCGTGGCTGGAGCATTACACCTTTCCTGAAGAAAAACGCTTTGTAGCCCCCGATTATTGTGCTGAGGCAGCTGTATTTTTTATAGCAGAATTGTTGCGCAACGGGGTCACCACGGCGCTGACATTTGCCACCACGCACCCGTGCGCGGTGGAGGCCTTGTTTGCACAAGCGCAGGCGCAGCAGCTGCGGTTGATCACCGGGCTGTGCCTGATGGATCGCCATGCCCCGGCCGATTTACTGAACCAGCCCACCGCACCCGGGCGCGGCGATGCCACCGAGCAAAGCCTGATTGACTCTGAGTGCCTGATTCAGCGCTGGCATGGTGTGGATCGGCTGGGCTACGCCATCACGCCGCGTTTTGCACCCACCAGCAGCGCCGCGCAACTGCGTGGGGCGGGGGAGTTGGCGGCACGTTACCCGCAGGTCTGGATTCAGTCGCATGTGGCTGAGAACCAGGCCGAAATCGCCTGGGCGCGTGAATTGTTTCCCGCGTCACGCAGCTACCTGTCCACCTATAACGACTTTGGCTTGCTGCGTGCGCGCGCCATTTACGCGCACTGCATCCACCTGGACGATGCCGACCGCGCCCTGATGCGCAGCACCCAAGCGGCTGCTGCTGTCTGTCCGACCAGTAACCTGTTTCTGGGCAGCGGTTTTTTTGATTACGCCAGCGCCGACCAGGCCGGCTTGGCCTACGGCCTGGCCAGTGATGTGGGCGGGGGTACCAGTCTGAGCCCGTTTCACACCATGCTGGCGGCCTACACCGTGGGGCGTGAGGGGCAAACCAAGCCGGGCGTGTCACTGTCACCCCAGCAGTTGTGGTGGCAACACACGGCGGGCGCGGCGCAGGCTTTGGGGCTGGGGGGCGTGGTGGGCAACCTGCAGCCCGGTTGTGAGGCCGACTTTGTGGTGCTCAACCCGCACGCCACGCCGCTGCTGGCACGCAAAACGGCGCGGGCTGCCAGCTTGGACGAGCTGTTGTTTTCGATGATCGTGCTGGGCGATGACCGGCTCATTGAACGCACCGTGATTTCTCAGGCCATTTAGCCCTATAGCCATCTTATAATATCGCTATATTGCTATTAAAAATATAGTAAAAACCCACTGCGTACAATCCGCGCAACTTAGGAGTTGAGTTCCCATGAGCATCAAAAGCGACAAATGGATTCGCCGCATGGCCGAGCAGCACGGCATGATCGAGCCGTTCGAGCCCGGCCAGATCCGGCTCAACGCGGCGGGTCAAAAAATTGTCAGTTACGGCACCAGCAGCTATGGCTATGACATCCGCTGTGCGCCCGAATTCAAGGTCTTTACCAACATCCACAGCACCGTGGTGGACCCGAAAAACTTTGACGAAAAAAGCTTTGTCGATTTCAACGACGATGTCTGCATCATCCCGCCCAACAGTTTTGCCCTGGCGCGAACGGTGGAATACTTTCGCATTCCGCGCAACGTGCT
>JAVHPS010000192.1:1603-9012 GCA_036170715.1 Rhodoferax sp.
TGAGTACCCTGGTGCGCACACCGTTGCCCACCGATCCTGCAAGTAGCCGCCCCGACTGGCCGCACCCAAAGTGCCAGTGCGGGTGCTTGTGAATCAACGATAATGCAGCTCTTTAGCAAGACTTGGCCCTGCTTCTCAGGGCACTACCAGCTATCGGCTTGATAGCAACAGACACCGAGCTTCAATGACCGAACCAACCCCCGCTATTTCCAACGAACTGACCTCTGACACCCCCATCATGGCCTTTGCCCAGCTGCAACTGGCCGCACCACTGGCGCGCGCCGTGGCCGAGATGGGGTATGAGTCCATGACCCCGATTCAAGCGCAGGCCATTCCGGTGGTGCTGCAGGGGCGCGACGTAATGGGTGCGGCGCAAACCGGCACCGGAAAGACCGCTGCCTTTGCCCTGCCGCTGATGCAGCGCATGCTCAAACACGAAAACGCCTCCACATCGCCTGCGCGCCACCCGGTGCGGGCATTGGTGCTGCTGCCCACGCGCGAACTGGCTGACCAGGTCGCCGACAACATCAAGCTCTACGGCAAATACACCAGTCTGCGCAGTGCCGTGGTGTTTGGCGGCATGGACATGAAGCCGCAAACCCTGGAGCTGAAAAAAGGCGTGGAAGTGCTGGTGGCCACACCGGGGCGGCTGCTGGACCACATTGAGGCCAAGAACTGTGTCCTCAATCAGGTGGAATACGTGGTGCTGGACGAAGCCGACCGCATGTTGGACATTGGCTTTTTGCCAGACTTGCAACGCATTCTGAGCTTTTTGCCTAAACAACGCACCACGCTGCTGTTTTCGGCCACGTTCTCGCCCGAGATCAAACGCCTGGCCAACAGCTACCTGCAAGACCCGGTGCTGGTCGAGGTGGCACGCTCCAACGCCACCGCATCCACGGTGGAACAACATTTTTACAGCGTCGAGGGTGACGACAAACGCCACGCCTTGCATCAGGTGCTCAAAGACCGCGGCCTGAAACAGGCGTTTGTGTTTGTCAACAGCAAGCTCGGCTGTGCCCGACTGGCCCGCTCGCTGGAGCGCGAAGGCCTCAAAACCACTGCATTGCACGGTGACAAAAGCCAGGACGAACGCTTGAAAGCACTGGAAGCTTTCAAGAGCGGCGAGGTTGATTTGCTGGTGGCCACCGACGTGGCTGCACGGGGGCTGGACATCAAGGATGTGCCCGCCGTGTTCAACTTTGACATTCCGTTTCATGCCGAAGACTACGTGCACCGCATTGGGCGTACCGGCCGTGCGGGGGCAGCGGGGTTAGCGGTCACGTTTGTATCCAAAAGCGATGCCCGATTGGTGGCCGATGTCGAACGCCTGCTGAAACTAAAAATCGAACTCGAACCGATCCAGTTTGAAGAAGACCTGCCCGACATTCGCAAACAGGGCCATATCAACGACGGCCGCAGGCTCTACCACCAGGAACCGGGTGATAACCGGCGTGAAGAGTTCGCCACCCGTGTGCCGCGCCCCCCGCGCAACGATTACCGGCGTGAACCGGTCAAGTCGCAAGACCCGTTTTTCTCCAAACCCTACGAACCACCGGTGGTGGCGGCGGATGCTGTTCCGTCATGGGAAGCGGCTGCAGCACACGCCAGTGTGCGCACGACCTCCAGCAACATCAAAGCCGCCAAACGCAAGGTGGCGGCACTGTTCAAGTCAGTCTGAACCACGTTGTGACCTTGGCCGCGTCCGCGCCCGACGGGGTCATTCGCCCGGTGCTTGGGCTTGCGCACAGTGCACCTGGATGCGTTCATGGGCCGTGCTGTTGTGGCCCAGGCGCAGGGCAGTCAGGCAGCCGCCCCAGACGCAGCCTGAGTCCAGTGCCAGCACATCGTCACGCCCCAGCCACCCCAAGGTAGACCAATGGCCGAAGGCCACGGTGACATCGGCAGTTTTGCGTCCAGGCACGTCATACCACGGCAGGTAGCCCTTGGGGGCGGCTTTCGCGCCGTCGGTGGTGTCAAATTCCATGACCCCTTGTGCGGTGCAAAAGCGCAGTCGGGTCAGCGCATTCACAATCAGGCGCAGCCGCTCTGTGCCGCGCAGGCTGGCATCCCAGGCGTTGGGTTGGTTGCTGTACATCTGGTGCAGAAAATCGGGCAGCGCCGGGCCTTGTAGCAGGGCTTCTACCTCACCTGCAAGTGCTATTGTTTGTGTAGCAGTCCATCCAGGTAATACTCCGGCATGAACCATTAAGTACGGATGATGCTGGTGTTTCAGCAAGAACGCCATGCGCTGCTGGCGCAACCACGCCAGCATGGCCTCGCGATCGGCTGCCTGCAGCACCGTGGCCAGCGTGTCCTTACGGCTGGGCTGGCGCGCACCGACTGCAGCCGCCAGCAAGTGCAGGTCATGGTTACCCAGCAAACATTGAGCCGACGCGCCATAGCCCATCAGGCGGCGCAGCACAGCCGCAGAATCTGGCCCACGGTTCACCAGATCGCCCAGCAGGTAGAGCGTGTCGCGACTAGGTGAGTAAGAAATTTTGTCAAGCAAGTGTTGCAAAGCGCTGTCGCAGCCCTGCACGTCGCCAATCAAGTAAAGTGCCATGGTGTTGATTGTCATTTGGAATATATGGAATTTTTGCTGATTGTTTTTTTGACCTTGCTCAACGGCGTGTTTGCCATGTCTGAGCTGGCGCTGGCAGCCAGCCGCAAATCGCGTCTGAACGGCATGGCAGAGGAGGGCGACACCGGGGCGCAGGCGGCCCTGACGCTGCTGGACAACCCGAACCAGTTTTTGTCCACCGTACAGGTTGGCATCACCTCCATTGGCGTGCTCAACGGCATTGTGGGCGAGGCTGCTTTCAGCGCTGGGCTGGCCGCTTTTTTGCAGTCCTTTGGCGTAGCCGAAAAAGCGGCGGCCTTGTCGGCCACGGCCTTGGTGGTGACCCTGATCACCTTTACCACCATCATTTTTGGTGAACTAGTGCCCAAGCGCATTGGCCAGCTGTACCCTGAAGTGGTGTCGCGCTGGGTGGCGCGGCCGATGCTGTGGCTGGCCCAGGCCGCCGGGCCCTTTGTCAAGCTGCTCTCAGGCTCCACGGCGGCGGTGCTGAAGTTGTTGCGCATTGATACCCACGCCACGCGGACCATGACCGAAGAAGAAATCAGCGCCAGTCTTGAAGAAGGCGTGGACGCGGGGGTGATTGAAGCCCATGAGCACCAAATGGTGCAAAACGTGTTTGGCCTGGATGACCGGCCGCTGACCTCGCTGATGGTGCCGCGCGCCGAGGTCAACTGGCTCGATGCCAGCACCACGGTGGCACAGGGTTTGCAAAAGGTGGCGGCCGATGGTGCGCTGCGGGCGCACTCCTGGTATCCGGTGTGCCGCGGCTCGCTGGACGATGTAGTGGGCAAAATCAGCCTGGCGCACATGCTGGAGCTTGGTGCTGCTGCAGCCGGCACGTTGCAAGACTTTGCCAGCGCAGCCGTGTTTGTGCCTGAAACGCTCAGTGGCATGGAATTGCTGGAGCAGTTTCGCTCCAAAGTGGGCCGCCTGGTGTTGGTGGTGGACGAGTACGGCGTGGTGCAAGGTTTGCTAACCCCACATGACCTGCTCGAAGCGATCACCGGCGAGTTGCAAACCAGTGCCAAAACCGAGGCCTGGGCGGTGGCGCGGGACGATGGCAGTTGGCTGCTGGACGGCATGATGCCGGTGAGCGAACTCAAGGCACGACTGAACCTGGATGAATTGCCGCAGGAAGAACGCGGCCGCTACAACACTCTGGCCGGGTTGCTGATGGCCGTCACCGGACACCTGCCCAAGACGGGCGACAAAATCAACTGCGAAGGCTGGTGTTTTGAGGTGGTTGACCTGGACGGTAAACGCATTGACAAGGTGCTGGCCACGGACACGTCAGGTTCGGCCGCTGAGGCGGTAAGCCAGTAGCCCCAGGCTTTCATGCAGGGCGGTCTTCCATTTTTTGACACCTACGTCCATGCTGTACTGCGACCAGGGGGTTTGCCTGCCAGCGCGAAAGTCGACCGGATAAGCGGTCACGTTCCAGCCCGCCTTTTGAAAACTGGCCATGGCGCGCGGCATGTGCCAGGCCGAGGTCAGCAGCAGCCAGGGCTGGGCTGCGTCCACCCCGGGCAAGGCTTTGCTCAGCACCGCATTTTCATAAGTGGTGCGTGAGGCCGATTCCAGCAGCAATTGGTCTGGTCGCACCCCTTGGGCGATGAAAAAACGCCGGGCGCGTTCGGCCTCAGAAACCTGGCCACCCAACAACTCGCCTTCACCGCCGGTGAACAGCACCCGCAAACCGGGTTGCTGACGCAGCAGCGGCAACACCTCGGTCATGCGCTCGGCGGCCTCATTCAGGGCACTTTGCCCTGGCGTGCTCCATACGTAGGCCGATTCAAGTGCCCCGCCCAGCACCACCACCCCGGCATAGGTTTGCAGGCTGGATGCCGCGTTCAGCGCCGGGTACTGGTTTTCAAGTCGGCGCAGCAGGGCATCGGGCAAGGGCTCCCAGCCCAGCAGCAACAGCAGCAACAAGGCGCTCCAACCAAAACGCTGGCTCCAGGCCGGTCGTTGGTGCAAGCAACCCAAGGTGGCCAACAACAGCAGCGCGACCCAGGCCAGCGGCTGGGTTAAAAAAGCAAAAAATTTGGCGGCAAGAAACATGGGGTTGGACGGGTTCAGTGCATTATCAAGCGCTGCTGCACTGGGGCTGCTTCAGCCACCCTGTCAAAAAGCTGACGACTGCAAAATGGGTCACCCCAAGCAAGGGTTTGTCGGGGTTACGGCGTAAAAAGCCTGGCGCTAAGCTTGGAAGTCTTGATTCGATTGGATTGGAAAAACCATGAACCGGTTGGTATGCAAAAGTTGGGCTTGTCTGTTGGGTGTCGTGTTATCGGTAGGGGCGGCCAGTGGCCAAACCGCTGGCCCCGTGCGCATTGGCTGGATTGGGCCGTTGACCGGGCCGTCGGGCGACTTTGGTGTGCCCATGCTCAATGGGGCCAAGCTGGCGGTGGATGAAATCAATGCCTTTGGCGGCTACATGGGGCGGTCACTCGAATTGGTGATCAAGGACGACACCGGTGTACCGGATGTGGGTCTGGCGCGTTCGCAGGAACTGATCAAGGAAAAAGTGGTTGCCACCATTGGTTTTTGCAACACCGGTGTGGCCATGAAGTCGCTGGACGTGTTCCAGAAGTCGCAAACCCCACTGATCGTGCCCTGTGCCACTGGCACCCCCATCACCAATAAGTACCCGGCCCCTGAGAGCTACATTTTCAGAACCTCGGCACGGGATGCGATTCAAGCCCCGTTTGTGGTGGACGACATCGTGGCCCGTGGCTGGACCAGCGTGGCCGTGTTTGCCGACACCACCGGCTATGGTGAGGCGGGTTTACAGGATGTGGTCAAGGCGCTGGCGGCCAAAAACCTCAAACCGGCCTACGTGGCACGCTTTGCACTGGGTGTCAAAGACCTCAGTACCGAGCTCAAGGCGGCGCAGGCTGCCGGTGTCAATGTTATTTTTAGCTACACCGTGGGGCCAGAAAACGCCGTCATTGCACGCGACCGCAAAGCCATGGGCTGGAAGGTCACGCAAGTGGGGGCCTGGCCCCTGTCCTTTCCCTTTTTCATTGACGGAGCCAAAGACGCGGCCGAAGGTGCGCTGATGGCGCAAACCTTCATTGCCGAGCCCAGCAACGAGCGCCGCCGGGCCTTTCTGAGCGCTTATGGCCGCAAGTACAACGTGCGGCGAATCAGCGTGCCCATGGCAGCAGCACAAGCCTATGACACGGTGTACATCCTGACCTACGCCTTGCTGGGCATTCGCAACGGCGACTTTTCCGGCCCAGGCATCAAGAACGCGCTGGAAAACATGCAGAAGGTTTACTACGGTGTGACCGCCACGCACCAGAATCCCTTCACCAAAGACGACAAAGACGCGGTCAGCGCCAACATGCTGGTGATGGGCATGGTCAAAAACGGTTTGGTGACCTTTGCCTATCCCGAAGACAAAACCAAAAATCTGTTTGTGCAGCGCAAAAAATAGCAGGGTGGTCGAACATGCAGCAAGCGATCTGGATCGACACCCATTGTCATCTGGATGCACAAGAGTTTGGTGCTCTAGCCCCTGATTACAGAGCACAAGCAGCTACTAAAAATGTAGCAATGTGTGTGGTGCCCAGTGTTCAGACCGGCCATTTCGGGGCGGTGCGGCAGTGGGCCCACGCCCATGGCGACAGTTATGCCTTGGGGATTCACCCCTTGTATGTGGGCCAGGCCGGGGATGATGATCTGGCGTGCCTGGACGCGGCCCTGACCCAGCACCGGAACGACCCGCGCCTGGTGGCCGTGGGTGAAATCGGGCTGGATTATTTTGTGCCGGAGTTGTGCGCTAGCCCGCTGCGTGAGCGCCAGCAGTATTTTTACCGTGCCCAACTCAAGCTGGCACGCCGCCACCGGCTACCGGTGCTGCTGCATGTGCGTCGCTCGGTGGATGCCATCATCAACGGTTTGCGCCAGGTGGCTGGCCCGGATGGGTGCTGGCAGGGCATTGCGCATGCTTTCAACGGCAGCCTGCAGCAGGCGCAGGCGTTGCTGAACCTGGGACTCAAGCTTGGCTTTGGCGGCGCACTGACCTTTGATCGCGCGCTGCAATTGCGCCGTCTGGCAAGCACCCTGCCGCTGGAGGCGATCGTGCTGGAAACCGACGCGCCCGACATGCCCCCGCACTGGCTCTATCAAACCGAAGCACAACGCGCCTTGGGTGTGCCACAGGGCATCAACTCACCCGCTGAGCTGCCGCGCATTGGCACTGAGCTGGCGGCATTGCGTGGCATGGGGGTGGCTGAGCTGGCGCAGGCCACCACGCACAACGCTTTGCACGCGCTGCCCAAGCTGGAGGCTTTGTTACCGGTGTCATCCCGGATAATCCGTGCACTGTGAAAAAATTACTCTCCAAACTCCCCGACGTTAATTTCTCCGATGACGGCCCGGTGCGGCATCTGCACCTGGGCACAGAATGGATTCAAGGCTCCATGTATTTGCAAGACCCGATTGGTCTGGTGCATGAGTACGTGGAACGCATGATGGCATGGTTGCTGTTTGTTGAGCCCAACACGGTCAAAGACCGCTGCGCCATGCAGCTGGGCCTGGGGGCCGGTTCGCTGACCAAGTTCTGTGCCAAAGCGTTGCACATGAAAACCACCACCATCGAGCTCAACCCGAAGGTGCTGGCCATGTGCCGCCACCGTTTTAACTTGCCGGCCGACAACGCCATGATGCAAGTGGTGCTGGCCGACGCGGCGCAAGAAATTTTGAACCCGGTCTGGTGGGGCACGGTGGATGCGTTGCAAGTGGACTTGTACGACCACGAAGCCGCCGCCCCGGTGCTCGACAGCCTGCCGTTTTACAACCACTGCCGCCGCCTGCT
>JAVHPS010000193.1:0-1816 GCA_036170715.1 Rhodoferax sp.
CGCCACTGTTCATCAAAGGGATAACGGCCAAAAATGATGATGCGGTATTTTTCGGTGATGACCCCCCAGCAGGCACCCGCGCCCTCAGCACGGCAGGCATCAAAGTTGGGAGCCCAGACGGCCTTGAGGATGGCCCAGTTGAGCAGTTGCGGCAGCAGCCACAGCAGTACGCCACCGATCAGCACGGTGGCTAGCGTGGTCTTCCAGTCGGCCAGTAAATTAGCCTTGACCCAGGCCACCGGGCCTTCGGTATTGACCGGGGCCGGACGCGGTGCGATGGGTTTGAAAGTAGTGGTATTCATGGTGGGGCTCACTTCAACGCTCCTTGATCGCTGCGCGGCTGTTGTACCAGTTCATCAGCATCGATGTGCCCAGCGACGTGGTCAGGTACACCAGCATCACCAGTGATATGCACTCCACCGCACGACCGGTTTGGTTCAGCGCGGTGTTGGCAATGGACACCACATCGGGGTAGCCGATGGCCACGGCCAGGGATGAGTTTTTGGTCAGATTCAGGTACTGGTTGGTTAGCGGCGGAATGATCACGCGCAGCGCTTGCGGCAACATCACCAGACGCATTTCCTGCGCCTTGTTCAGCCCCAGTGCAGAAGCCGCTTCACCCTGACCACGGGCCACAGACGCAATGCCGCCGCGCACCACTTCGGCAATGAATGACGCGGTGTAGAGCGTCAAGCCCAGTAGCACGGCCAAAAATTCGGGTGTGAGTGCACCGCCGTTTTCAATTGAAAAATCACCTTTCACCGGGCGGTTGAATTCAGTGGGTGCACCCCCTAGAGCCCAGCCCGCCAAACTGGCCAGCAGCAGAATCACCAAAGGAGCCAGCACCATGCTTTGGGGCTTGCCAGTGGCTTCAAATTGCCCGATGGCCCAACGGCGATAAGCCCAGCCCAGCAACACGCCGGGCAGCAAGCCATATGCCGCCCATAACTGGCCCGTGCCCCATACGGGAATGGGGTAATTTAAACCACCCTTGCTTAAAAACAGCGGGCCGACCACCCAGGCTTCTGAAGATGCCGGTAGCACTTCGGTCAGGATCACGTACCACAACAGCAGTTGCAGCAGCACGGGGATATTGCGAAAAGCTTCCACGTAACACAGACACAGCCCACGCACCAAAGCGTTGCGTGAAAAGCGGCCAACCCCCAACAAAGTGCCTAGCAGGGTGGCCAAAATGATGCCTAACACGGCCACGCGCAGCGTGTTGGTTACACCAACCAGAAAAGCCTGCCAGTAAGGTTGTGCCGAATCAAACGGGTAAAGGCTTTCGCCAATATCAAAACCGGCGGCCTGGCTCAAAAAGTCAAAACCGCTCTGGATGCCACGCACCCGCATGTTGGTGAGCGTGTTGTGGGCCAGAAACCAGACCACGGCGGCGATGGCGGCGATGGCAACAATCTGGTAAATCAGGCCCCGAAAGGCCTGGCTGCGCCAGGACCAATTATTTTTTTTGGGAGGTGTGTTGGCTGTCATGGTGTGCATCCTGCGGGATGACTGAATGAAAAAGCGCCGCATGAATCGCTTGTGGCGATGCAGGCGGCGCTGTGTGCGCTAAAAAAACAGATTAACGAACCGGGTAGGCGTACATCAGGCCGCCTTTGTTCCACTGGTTGTTCAGGCCACGGGGCAGACCCAGGGGCGATTTGGGTCCGACATTGCGCTCAAAAATTTCACCGTAGTTGCCAGTGGCCTTGATGGCGTTGGCCATCCAGTCCTTGCTCAGGCCCAGCAGTTTGCCGGTGTCTTCGGAGCTGCCCAGAATGCGCATCACCACGGGGTCTTTGCTGCTGGCTTTGAG
>JAVHPS010000194.1:0-1816 GCA_036170715.1 Rhodoferax sp.
CAGGTCATCCGGGCGCGTGTTGCGGAAGAATCCGCGTGACGATTTGCCAATGGGGCTGCGGGTGGCAGCAACGATGTAGGCATCAGAAATTTGTTTCATGTTTGTTCCTTAAAGGGTTGGGGTCTGCGCTTGGCGCGGGCCCGATGGAATCCAGGCCCAGATAAATTCACATTCAATGGGCTGTGCGCCCGAGGCATCACTGACTTGCACGGCCACGGTCACTTCACCTTTGTCGGTTTGCTGCATCAACGTGCGTTGCGCCTCAGTGAGCACCGCCACCGCACGCAAGCCGCCCTGAGCACGTTTTTTGAACGCCACCTTGAGCTGCTTGGCCAGCGGCACGCAGTCGTCGCGCACGTTCAGCCCCACCACCATGCCGGTGGCGGTTTCGGCCAGCAGCGTCATGGCAGCGGCGTGCACGCCGTGGATGTGGTTTTGCACCCGGTGGCGGTTGGCCACCGCAATTTCAACGCGCTGCGGGGTCATCTGCACAAAGTCGAGCCGGGCGGTGCCGGTAAAGGGCACAGCGCGGCGCAACACCAGGTTGCGCGCCCAGCCTCTGGCAAAGCCGGGCACACGCTGCAGGCGCTGCATAGCTCGGCCGAGCCGGTTGGGCGGCAAAGTGACGGTGGCCTGCGTCATGTCAGTTGCGCACCGGTTTGCCGGTGGACATCATGCCCATGATGCGCTCCTGCGTTTTGGGGTTGCCCAGCAACTCACCAAAAGCTTTGCGCTCCAGGGTCATCAGGTAGTCTTCATCGACCAGGCTACCCGCGTCCACGTCACCCCCGCACAGCACCCAGGCAATCTGGCTGGCAATGAAGAAATCGTAAGCACTGATGAAGCCGCCGTCGCGCATGTTGACCAGCGTGCCTTTGATGGTGGCCAGGCCACTGCGTCCGGCCACCGGGAACTGTCGTTTGAGCGGCGCGCGGTAACCGCTGTTGAACAGGGCACGGGCTTCGTTGATGGCCACAAACAACAACTCGTCCTTGTGCGGCACGATCACGTCGCTGTCGAGCAGATAGCCCAGTTTTTTACATTCAAGCGCACTGGTTCCCACCTTGGCCATGGCGGCGGCGGTGAAGCCTTCGGTCAGGAAGGGCAGCAAGTCTTTGCCGGTCGAAGCGGCTGCATTTTCTGCCGCACGGCGGGCAATGTAAGCCAGGCCACCACCACCAGGCACCAGACCCACGCCCACTTCCACCAGCCCCATGTAGCTTTCCATGGCCACCACCCGCTTGGCACTGTAGGCGGCCAGCTCACAGCCACCGCCCAGCGCCAGGCCGCGCACGGCAGACACCACCGGCACGTTGGCGTAGCGCAGTTTCAGCATGGCTTGCTGCATCTCCAGCTCGGCGCCGGCAATGGCTTTGACACCGCCCATCATGAACGCGGGCAGCATGGCTTGCAGGTCGGCCCCGGCCGAGAACATCTCGTCGTTGCTCCAGATCACCAAGCCTTTGTAGCTTTCTTCGGCCAGCGCCAGGCCTTGCAACAGGCCTTCAATCACGTCCGGGCCAATGGCGTGCATCTTGGTCTTGATGCTGGCAATGATCACCTCGTCGTCGAGCGTCCACAAGCGAATGGCGTCGTCTTCATGCAGGGTGGTACCAGCCGTGGCGGCTGAAGGTGCATTGGCACCGAGCACGCTCTCAGGGAAATGCTGGCGCGCATACACCGGCAGGCTGCGTACCGGCATGAATTTGCCTGTTGTCGGGTTCCACGAGCCTTGCGGCGTGTGTACGCCACCGGCCTCCGCCACCGGGCCTTTAAAGACCCAGTCAGGCAAAGGTGCACTGCACAACGCCTTGCC
>JAVHPS010000195.1:0-1811 GCA_036170715.1 Rhodoferax sp.
ATGACCGCGTCATCGTGGTGGACCGCCAGACCAAACAAATCATCTGGCAATACGGTGAAAAGAACAAAAAAGGCCACACCCCTGGCCTGCTGAACTACCCCGATGGGTTTGACATTGACGTGTTCCGCGACTGGAAAACGGCACTGAAGAAATAAACCACAGCGCGCGGTGAGCCACCGCGTCACACCTGGTCAGCGGCGCAAACCTTAAGCTGTCCCGGAACACCCCGCCACCTGCTGCAGCACCTCGTCAAACGCCGCCAGCAGCCGCTGCACATCGGTCGCCGTGGTGGCCGGGCTGCACAGCAGCATGTTGTGAAACGGCGTAATCAGCACGCCGCGGTTGAGCAGCGCCAGGTGCAGCAGATGCTCCAGCTCTTCATCAAACAGCGCTGCAGCCTGCGTGCCGTTGTGTGGCGGCACTGCGCCAAACTGGAATTCACAGCGCGCCCCCACCTGCGTCACGCACCAGGGCAGGCCATGGCGCGCAATACAAGCACGCAGCCCCGCAGCCACCTCGGTGCAGCGCGCAATCATGTGGGTAAATGCATCGTCTGTGGCCACCTCAGCCAGGGTGGCGCGCATGGCCGCTAGGGTCAGCCGGTTGGCGGTAAGCGTGGTGCCAATGCCAGAGTGGCCGGGCGGCGCAGCGCGCTTGGCCTGGGTGGCGCGCGCGGCCAGATCGGCGCTCATGCCATACACCGCGCACGGCAGGCCACCGGCCATGGGCTTGCCCAGCACCAATGCATCGGGCTGCAAGCCGTGCGCCTGCGCATATCCACCGGGGCCGCTGCTGAAGGTGTGGGTTTCGTCCAGCACCAGCAACGCGCCGTACTGCTTGATCAGCGCTTGCGCCGTTTCCCAAAAACCCGGCTGCGGCAGCACCATGCCAATGTTGGTCATGACCGGCTCGGCCAGCGCGCAGGCGATGTCACCGCCCTTCAACGCGGCTTGCAGCGCAGGCAGGTCGTTGAATTCGATCACCACGGTGTGGCGCGTCAGGTCGTGCACTTGGCCCAGCAGGCTGTCGCGCGGTGTGGGCACACCGTGCACCAAGTCCACAAACACATCGTCCACCGTGCCGTGGTAGCAGCCGTTGAACACCAGCAACTTTTTGCGCCCGGTGGCGGCGCGTACCCAGCGCAGCAAAAAGCGGTTGGCATCGCTGGCGGACAAGGCGCTTTGCCACACCGGCAGGCCAAAGCGGCGCGCCAGTTCAGCACCGACCCAGGCCACGTCTTCACTGCTGAGCATGGTGGTGCAGCCACGCGCCACCTCGCGCTGCACGGCAGCCACCAGCGCGCTCGGTGCGTGGCCAAACATGGCTCCGGTGTCGCCCAGGCAAAAGTCCACGTAGGTGTGGCCGTCCACATCGGTCAGGTGCGCTCCTTGCGCGCTGGCCACTTGCAGCGCAAACGGCGTGGACCAGTCGCTCATCCAGTGCAGTGGCACGCCAAACAGCCAGTGCGTGGCGGACTCTGCGGCCAGAGCCTGGGACTTGGGGTGCGTGGCGATGAAGCGCTCACGCTCCTGCGCTGCCAAGGCGCGGCGGGTGGCTGGCTGTGTGCTCTGGATTTTTATATGCATTTTTAGCCTCTAGCCCTGGTATTTGCTTATTAAGCAGCTACAACTTTTACACCAGCAACAGCAAATGCTCGCGCTCCCACGAGCTGATGACGCGGTTGTAGGTGGCGTACTCCAGCTCTTTCACGGCGCAAAAGGCTTTGACAAAAGACGGCCACAGCACCTCGGCCATTGCGTCGCAGCCGCGCATACGGGCAATGGCGTCTTCCAGGTGGCGCGGCAGCTCGT
>JAVHPS010000196.1:0-1804 GCA_036170715.1 Rhodoferax sp.
CGTTTTCCATTTAAAGCTCCTATGGATTCAAGTTGAAAAGAAAAAGAAAAAACTACCTACAAACCGTCAATGGTGATCATGGGCTTGACCCACATACACCAGGGTCAACATCATGAAAATAAAGGCCTGCAGGGCAACAATCAAAATGTGAAAGATTGCCCAGCCCGTACCAGCCACCACATGCCCAAACCACAAGGCAATGCCAGTGGCCGAACCAAAACCAACCGCACCCATCAGCGCAATCAGCATGAACACCAATTCACCCGCATACATGTTGCCAAACAGCCGCATACCATGCGACACCGTCTTGGCCGTGAACTCAATCATTTGCATGGCAAAGTTGAGCACACCCAGAATCAGGGCAAACAACGGGTTTTTGCTGGTGCCAAACGGTGCCGTCACCAACTCATGCGCCCAACCACCCGCACCTTTAATTTTGATGTTGTAGTAGAGGCAAACCAGCAACACCGAGGTGGACATGGCCAGCGTGGTGGACAAATCAGCCGTGGGCACGACCCGCATATAGGCATGCTCAGGATCATGCCCCATGGCACCGTACATCATTTCCCAGATCAAAGGAATCAAATCGACCGGCAAGAAGTCCATCGAATTAAGCAAGAACACCCAGACAAACACCGTCAAAGCCAACGGACCCACAAACTTGCGCGACTCGGCATTGTGAATGATGCCTTTGGCTTGGGTGTCAACCATTTCAAGCAAGATTTCGACCGCCGCCTGCATCCGCCCCGGCACACCGGCGGTCACACTCTTGGCCACACGCCACATCACCCACATCCCCAGGCAACCCAGCAACACCGACCAAAAAATGGAATCAAGATTGAGCACCGACATGTCAATCACGCCCGACTGCTTGCCAGTTTGCAAGTGATGCAAATGGTGACCAATGTAGTCACCGGCAGTCAGGACTTCTTTTACAGCGTTTTCTTCAGCAGCCATCAGTTACTCTTTGATCAGTTACTTTTGCCGTTAAGCGTTAACCCTTTGCACCGGCTTTGGGCTTGCGTTTGAACGCCAGCGCCAACCAGTACACCTTCAGGGTGACACCCAAGCCGACCAGCATGGCCGGCCAACTCAAATCTTTCACCAGACGATGGGCCGCCATCAGCACCCCCAACGTCACCACAATCTTGACCAGCTCCCACACAAAGAAGCTGACGACCGCCGCACCCGCATTGGCCTTTGCAAACTGGCTGGTGATACCGCGAGCGAACAACGCCGCAGGAATCACCACTGCCAAAACCCCACACACGACCGATTGGGCAGCAACCTCACCAAACACCACCCCGGCAACCAACGCCGCAAGCAGCCCCACAATGACCTGGCCCAGCACCACCCACCATGGAGAAATGCTCGGATGCGTCGCCGTCAAGGCTTGCGCCTGTAACCGGGTCAATGGCACAAAGTCTGAGTTTTGCGCCTCTGAAGGTGGTATTGTCACCATTTACATTACGCTCACTTTACAACCCGGCCGTGTTCAGATCAGCCTTCGATTATACGTAGAAACCGAGCCCTGAAACAGCCCAAAAGTCATCATGCACGCACAAACCCCGGCAAATTCATCCGATTCCACAACATCAAAGCAAACGTCACTCATCACCTACCCCTGCGCTTTTCCGATCAAAGTCATGGGGGTGCGTGTGGACGGTTTGGTGCACGCCATCACCCACATTGCTGAGCAATTTGACCCCGGCTTTGATGCCAGCACGATTGAGCTGCGTGAAAGCAAAGGCGGCAAGTACCTGGGCGTGACGATCACCATCAACGCCACCAGCCGCGAACAGCT
>JAVHPS010000197.1:0-1802 GCA_036170715.1 Rhodoferax sp.
CTGGAAGGCTTGAGCATTGGCGCGCTGGCCGAAATCACCCGCATGAGCAAGTCGGGCGTGTTTGCCCACTTTGGTTCACGCGAAGAGCTGCAGATTTCGGTCATTCGTGAATACTACAAACGTTTTTCTGACGAGGTATTTTTCCCCGCCATGAACGAGCCGCGTGGCTTGCCCCGCGTGCATGCGCTGTTTGACAACTGGATGAAGCGGGTGGCGATTGAAATCCAGTCGGGCTGCATTTTCATCAGCGGCGCGGTTGAATTTGATGACCGTCCCGGCCCGGTGCGCGACGCGTTGGCGACCTCGGTGCAGACCTGGCTGGCCGCCATGTACCGCGCCGTGGTGCAGGCCAAAGAAGCGGGGCATTTGGTGCCTGATGCCGATGAAGCACAAATGGCGTTCGAGATTCATGGCCTGATTCTGGCGCTGCACTACGAAGCCCGTTTTCTGAAAAACCCCGGTGCCATTGCCCGGGCCCATACCGGTTTTGCCAACATTTTGCTGCGCTACGGCAAGCCCGAAGCGCAGGCCACCCTTCACCCTGTTTCACCGATCCATTCCTAAGGAGAAATCACCATGGCTGTTTACACCCCGCCCCTGCGCGACATGCAATTTGTGATGCATGAGCTGCTCAACGTCACGGCCGACTTGGCCGCCATGCCAGCCCATGCCGAGATGGATGCCGAGACCATCAACGCGGTGCTCGAAGAAGGCGGCAAGTTTGCCGCCGAGGTGTTGTTGCCGCTGAACATTTCGGGCGATACGGAGGGCTGCCAACTCGACATCAGCACCCACGCCGTGACCACCCCCACGGGCTACAAAGCGGCCTACAAGCAATACATCGAAGGTGGCTGGGCGGCGCTGGCCTGCGACCCGGCGTTTGGTGGCCAGGGTTTGCCGCTGGTGGTGAACCAGTGTTTTTACGAGATGATGAACTCGGCCAACCAGGCCTGGACCATGTACCCCGGCCTGACCCACGGTGCGTATGCCGCGCTGCACACCCATGGCACGCCCGAGCAAAAAGCCACCTACCTGCACAAAATGACCAGTGGTGAGTGGACCGGCACCATGTGCCTGACCGAACCCCATTGCGGTACCGATCTGGGGCTGATGCGCACCAAAGCCGAGCCTCAGGGTGATGGCACGTACAAGATCACCGGCAACAAGATTTTCATCAGCGCGGGTGAACAGGATTTGACCGACAACATCATTCACCTGGTGCTGGCACGCCTGCCCGACGCACCTCCCGGCATCAAGGGTGTGAGCCTGTTCATCGTGCCCAAATTTCTCGTCAACGCCGATGGTTCTCTGGGCGCTCGCAACGGTATTTACTGCGGCGGCCTGGAGCACAAGATGGGCATCAAATCCAACGCCACGGCGCAGATCGTGCTGGAAAACGCGGTGGGCACCATGGTGGGCCAGCCCAACAAGGGCATGCAAGGCATGTTTGTCATGATGAACGCCGCCCGTTTGGGCGTGGGTAACCAGTCGTTGGGCCTGACCGAAGTGGCGTTCCAGAACGCGCTGGTCTATGCCAAGGACCGCATTCAAATGCGTGCGCTGACCGGCCCCAAGGCCAAAGACAAACCGGCCGACCCGATCATCGTGCACCCCGATGTGCGCAAGATGTTGCTCACCGCCAAGGCTTACGCCGAAGGTGGCCGCGCCTTGCTGTGTTTCAGTTCCATGTTGCTGGAAAAAGAGCACAACCACCCCGACGAGGCGGTACGCAAAGAGTCCGGCGAACTGCTGGCCTTGTTGACCCCGATCTGCAAGGCTTTCCTGACCGACAACGGCCACAT
>JAVHPS010000198.1:0-1798 GCA_036170715.1 Rhodoferax sp.
CAACGACTCAAGGCCGAGGGTAATGAAACCGTGACAAATTGTCACGGTTTGAAAATGACAGCACCTGACGGTAAATTGCGACTTACCGACGTAGCCGACACGGAGCAACTGCTGCGCCTGATCCGGAAAAAGGGTAACGTCCCCTTTTCCCTTCTTTTCCCCTTTTTCTGTCCATATTGCTAGACATTAATTATTTATTTGTCAATAATGTTGGACAAATGAATCACCTGAATACAAGCACTGTTTTAGAGCGCCAGCTACTTCTGCAGCTAGGTGATCGGCTCAAGCGCCTTCGCAAAGCGCAGGGACTTGGCACGGTCGAAATGGCCAAACAAGTAGGGCTTTCGCGCATGACGCTCAGTGCCGTTGAGGCGGGTGATCCCGGTCCTTCCATGGGAACCTACTTGCGGGTCATGTCGGTGCTAGGCATCAGTGGCGAACTGGCGTTGTTGGCTGGCGACACCATGCAACCCGCACCGGCAGGTTCTGCCGCTGCAAAGTCGCGCCGTCTGCGGCCTGTCGTGCAAGTGCTGGTCTCGGCGGACGAATCCCGGCATCAGATTCAAGACCTGCAAAGCCTGGCGCTGCACGAAGAAGCCGTGCGCCTTGTCCGGTCTGAGCCGCCCCTGCTTCAACAGGCCCAGGAAACTTTGGGCCGCTGGCTCCAATCAGGTAACTCGCGCTCCAGCGCGTTGTGGCGGGAATGGCAAGACATTCTGACCCACGGCAAATGGCGCAAGGTGTTAGGCCGGACACGGCGGGCGCAGGAACTCCGCCAGGCTTCTCCGCTGGTCACCGTGTTGCCGGCTGAAACGCGCCAGCGCATACTCGACGAAGTGCGCGGGCTCAAAAATGGTATCGCGCTGGGCGACGTCAGTAACGAGGCTACAGCATGACCCGCGACGAGCTTGAGCACATCATTCGGGCCAGCGGAGACATAACCGACCAATATGAGTTTATGGTCATTGGCAGCCAGTCGATCCTGGGACCAGTGCCTAACCCGGAAGCCATCTTTACAATGTCGGCCGAAGCAGACATCTATCCGCTGCAAGCCCCGGAGCTGGCCGAGAAGATCGAAGGCGCCATTGGTGAAGGCTCACAATTCCACGAAACCTACGGTTACTACGCCCAAGGCGTTGGGCCAGAAACTGCAATCTTGCCTGCTGGTTGGATAAATCGTGTGCACCGGGTACAGAGCACAGCAACTGGAGATCGTGTGGGGTACTGCCTGGATGTGATTGACCTCTTCATGTCCAAGGCTGCGGCGGCACGCGACAAAGATCGGGAATTTTGCGTGGCGTTGCTGGTGCACGGCTATGTGACGCAAGCACGGACTCTTGACATGGTTTCCAAAATGCCAATGGATGTTGAACAACAACGCAGACTACGGGCAACAATCCGCCGCTGGTCCGGTTCCCGATGACACCCTACCCTGAAAAAGGGTAACGTCCCCTTTTAAATGTGAGAACACTATGAACGCCGTAATGAAAATTGAGAATTTAGCAGAGCTGATCATTGAAATCAGGCAAGAACGCGTCTTGCTTGATGCCGATATAGCTCAAATTGCATATTTCAGCCCATCGTGGACGGCGTTTCAGGCTGATCGTGGACGCGGTTTCAGCGTGATCGTGGACGGCATTTCAAATTGATCGTGGACGCTGTTTCAAACTCATCGTGGACGACATTTTTGGGGGATACGCGCAAGTGAATTCTTAAACCTAGCATAGGCTCGACGCTTTTTAACGAAAGAGCCCATGCCAACCCAAAGAATCACCATGCGTCAAATACGAGAATCCCT
>JAVHPS010000199.1:0-1790 GCA_036170715.1 Rhodoferax sp.
CACCAGCCCGGCCCACTGACGCGGCACAATGCGAAAGCCCGTGGCGGCCAGCCACAGCGCAGTCAGTACCGGTTGCAGCCCGACAATCAACGACGACAGCCCCGAGCCCATGCCCAGCTTGACCGCCGCCCACACCCCACCGAGGTAACCCGCATGCATCAGCACACCAGTCAAACCCAGGTGCAGCCATTGATTTGTCTGGGTGGGCCACTTGACTTTTGATAGCAAAATCCAGGCCAAAAAACAGGCGATGGAAAAGGTATATCGCAACACCAAAAATTTGAGCGGTGGCGCGTGCGGCATGCCGTAGCGCGCCACGATGAAGCCCGTTGCCCAGATCAGCACAAACACGGCAGGCATGGCGCGCAACAGCGGCCGCTCGATGACTGCCGTCATTTGACCCGCGACTTGATTTCGGGCAGAGCTTTTTGCAGGTAATAGACCATCGACCAGACGGTCATGATGGCGGCCAGCCAGATCAGCCAGACACCCCACACATGGGTGTTAATGAGGCCAAACAACATGCCGTCAAACAGCAAAAATGGGATGGCCACCATCTGCGCCGTGGTCTTGAGCTTGCCGATCATGTGCACCGCCACGCTTTTCGCCGCGCCAATCTGAGCCATCCACTCACGCAGTGCCGAAATGGCAATCTCGCGACCGATGATGATCAATCCGACAAACACATCCGCCCGCCCCAAATGCACCAGCACCAACACGCAGGCACAGACCAGAAACTTGTCAGCCACCGGATCCAGAAAAGCGCCAAAAGCCGACACCTGGTTGAGCTTGCGCGCCAGGTAGCCATCCAACCAGTCGGTGGCGGCAAACAGCACAAACATCACCGTGGCCATCAGGTTGCGCGTGCCCACGTCAATAGGCAAATAGAACACGCCCACAATCAATGGAATCGCCACAATGCGAGCCCAGGTCATGAGGGTTGGAATGGTCCAGAACATGTTTCTATTGTGGCATGACGCGGCCTGGATTTTGGCGCTTTGGTGCTCAATGCAGCGCCCGGTAAATCTCCTCAGCCAGGTCATGCGAAATGCCTTCAACTGAAGCCATGTCGTCAGCCGATGCCTGCGCCACGCCCCGCACGCCACCAAAACGCTGCAACAGCCGCGCACGGCGTTTGGGCCCAATGCCCGGGATTTCTTCGAGCTTGCCGCCGTCCATGCGCACCTTGGCACGCGCCGCACGCATGCCGGTGATGGCAAAGCGGTGCGCCTCGTCACGAATCTGTGCCACCAGCATCAGCGCGGCCGAATCCTTGCCCAGGTAAACCTTATCACGCCCATCGGCAAACACCAGTTCTTCCAGCCCAATGCGTCTGCCCTCACCTTTTTCCACCCCCACAATCAACGACAAATCCAGCCCCAACTGCACAAACACCTCGCGCGCCATGGCCACCTGGCCGCGCCCCCCATCGACCAGCACCAAATCTGGCAAACGCCCCGTGCCAGCCGGGGTTTCGCCGGTTTGTTTGGCCTGTACCAGCGCCTCAGCCAGCTTGCCATAGCGGCGCAACAGCACCTGGCGCATGGCGGCGTAGTCGTCGCCCGGGGTGATGTCGTTGATTTTGAAGCGGCGGTACTCAGCGTTTTGCATTTTGTGGTGGTGAAACACCACACACGAGGCCTGGGTGCACTCACCGGCCGTGTGCGAGATGTCAAAACATTCCACGCGCAGCTCATCCAGGTTGTCCAGCGCCACATCCAACGCTTCCACCAGCGCCCGGGTGCGCGCCTGTTGCGAGCCTTCTTCGGCCAGCAAACGCGCCAACTGCA
>JAVHPS010000200.1:0-8823 GCA_036170715.1 Rhodoferax sp.
CTAGCCTGCGGCGCGTTTTTGCAAAATCTCAAAGGCCGGCAAGGTCTTGCCTTCCAGCACTTCCAGAAAAGCGCCGCCGCCGGTGCTGATGTAGCCCACGTCTTTTTCAATACCGTACTTGGCAATGGCGGCCAGGGTGTCGCCACCACCGGCAATGCTGAAGGCACTGCTTTGCGCAATGGCTTGGGCAATCGTCTTGGTGCCGCCTTCAAACGCGGCAAACTCAAACACGCCCACCGGGCCGTTCCAGACGATCGTGCCTGCGGCTTTGATCTGCGCGGCCAGCTTGGCGGCCGTTTGCGGGCCAATGTCCAGAATCAGGTCGTCATCAGCCACGTCTGTGGCAGCTTTGACGGTGGCCACGGCATCGGCAGCAAAGGTTTTGGCGCACACCACGTCGGTGGGGATGGGCACGTCTGCACCACGCGCTTTCATGGCGGCAATTACCGCCGTGGCTTCACCCACCAAAGAGGGTTCGGCCAGGCTTTTACCAATCTTCAAGCCGGCAGCCAGCATGAAGGTGTTGGCAATGCCACCGCCCACAATCAGGTTGTCCACATTTTTGGCCAGCGCTTGCAAGATGCTCAGTTTGGTGGACACTTTAGAGCCTGCCACAATCGCCACCAGCGGCCGTTTGGGGTTGGCCAGCGCGGTGTTGATGGCATCAATTTCAGCCGCCAGCAAGGGGCCAGCGCAGGCAATGGGCGCGTACTGGGCAATGCCGTAAGTAGTGCCTTCGGCGCGGTGGGCAGTGCCAAAGGCATCGTGCACAAACACGTCGCACAGGGCGGCCAGCTTGCGGCTGAGTTCCTCGGTGCACTTTTTCTCGCCCTTGTTGACGCGGCAGTTTTCCAGCAGCACCAATTGACCCGGCTGCACGTCCACACCATCGACCCAGTTGGCACGCAGCGGCACCTCACGGCCGAGCAACTCGCCCAGACGCTTGGCCACGGGAGCCAGAGAGTCTTCAGGCTTGAATTCGCCCTCGGTCGGGCGGCCCAGGTGGCTGGTGACCATGACCGCCGCACCGGCATCCAGCGCCATGCGAATGCAGGGCACGCTGGCGCGAATGCGGGTGTCCTCGGTAATGTGCCCTTCCTTGTCCATCGGCACGTTCAGGTCGGCGCGGATGAACACCCGCTTGCTCTTGGCGAACCCACTGGCAATGACATCGGCGAAACGCAAAACTTTCATAAAAACTCCATTTTTTAGACATTCGGTGTGTGCGTGACAGCCGCCACCAGCCCCAACGCCGCAGCGCTCGGGCATGGCGTTGGCAACACCCGGCTCAGGCTGGGTGCAATGCGGCCACGCGGGCCATTTCCAGACACTTGTTGGAGTAGCCCCATTCATTGTCGTACCAGCTCACCACCTTGACGAACGTGCCGTCCAGCGCCAGGCCCGCATCGGCATCAAAGGTGCTGGTGCAGACTTCACCACGGAAGTCGGTGGACACCACTTTTTGCTCGGTGTAGCCCAGCACGCCTTTGAGCGCGCCCTGGCTTTGCGCTTTCATCTCGGCGCAAATTTCGGCATAAGTAGCGGCGTTGTTCAGCTCGACCGTCAAATCCACCACGCTGACATCACTGGTCGGCACGCGGAAAGCCATGCCGGTGAGTTTTTTGTTGAGTTCGGGAATCACCACACCCACCGCCTTGGCTGCGCCGGTGCTGCTGGGGATGATGTTTTCCAGAATGCCACGGCCGCCGCGCCAGTCTTTGTTGCTCGGGCCGTCCACGGTTTTCTGGGTGGCGGTGGCCGCATGCACCGTGGTCATCAGGCCGCGTTTGATGCCCCATTTGTCGTTGAGCACCTTGGCCACCGGGGCCAGACAGTTGGTGGTGCAGCTGGCATTGCTCAGAATCGCCTGGCCGGCATACGCCGTGTGGTTGACACCGTAAACGAACATCGGCGTGTCGTCTTTGCTGGGGGCTGACAACACCACTTTGCGCGCGCCCGCGTCCAGGTGTTTTTGTGCCGTGACTTTGTCCAGAAACAGGCCGGTGGATTCGATCACCACGTCGGCCCCAACCTCGGCCCACTTCAGGTTGGCCGGGTCGCGCTCCTGCGTCAGGCGAATGCGTTTGCCGTTGACCACCAGCGTGCCGCCGTCCACCGACACCTCGCCCTTGAAGCGGCCATGCACGCTGTCATAGGTGAGCATGTAGGCCAGGTACTCAGGCTCCAGCAGGTCGTTGATGCCGACAATTTCCACGTCCTTGAAGTTTTGCACCGCAGCGCGAAACACCATGCGGCCGATGCGGCCAAAACCATTGATACCGAGTTTGATTGCCATGTCAGTCTCCTTTATAAAATTTATAACAAATTGGCTTGTAGCCCATACAAAACATACTTTTTAAGCTATTTATTTAATAGCACAAATACCCAACCCTGCATCAGTTGCTGGAAGCCACCACGGTGTCGGGCAGCGGCTCGGCACGGCGGTGGGCGGCACGGTGTGCCAGCGTTTTGACTGCAGCCACCACGCGCTCAGCGGTGATGCCAAAGTGCTTGTACAACTGCGGCGCTGGGGCCGATTCGCCAAATGTGGGCATGCCAATGACCACCCCGGTGCGGCCGACATATTTGCGCCAAAAGTCGGGGTGCGCGGCCTCAATAGCCACGGTGGGCATGCCCAGCGGCAACACCATTTCTTGATAGGCCTCGCTCTGGCGGTCAAACACGTTGCTGCTGGGCATGGACACCACACGCGTGGCAATGCCTTGGGCGGCCAGTTCGGCTTGTGCCTTGATGGCAATCTCAAGCTCGGAGCCGGTGGACAAAATCGCCGCTTGCGCGCCCGCCATGTCTAACAGGATGTAGCCACCCTTGCGGATTTTTTCCACCTGGCTGATGTCACTCAGACGCGGCAGGTTTTGCCGTGACAGGCACAGCGCGCTGGGACCGTCGCGGCGCTCCACGGCACAGGCCCAGGCCACTGCGGTTTCCAGGCCATCGGCCGGACGCCACACGTCCAGCCCCGGAATGATGCGCAGGCTGGGAATGTGCTCCACGCTCTGGTGCGTGGGGCCGTCTTCGCCCAGGCCAATGCTGTCGTGGGTAAAGACGTGGATGACGCGGATTTTCATCAGCGCGGCCATGCGAATCGCGTTGCGGCTGTAGTCGCTGAAGGTCAGAAACGTGCCGCCATAAGGCAGGTAGCCGCCGTGCAGCGTGATGCCGTTCATGATGGCAGCCATGCCAAATTCACGCACGCCGTAGCTGAAGTGGTTGCCCCACACGTCGCGCTTGGCGCGCACACAACCCTTGAAGTTGGTCAGGTTGCTGCCCGTCAGGTCGGCGCTGCCGCCAAAGAATTCGGGCAACAGCGGTGCAATGGCATCGAGTGCGTTCTGGCTCGATTTGCGCGTGGCAAAAGGCGCTGGATTGGCGGCAATGCCTTCGAGCAGCGCGGGCAACTGCTCGGCAAAACTGTCGGGCAGGTCACCCGCCATGCGGCGCTGGAATTCAGACGCTTGCACCGGGTAAGCGGCGCGGTAGGCAGCAAAGCGATCGTTCCAGGCGCATTCGGCCGCCACACCCCGGGGCACGGCGTTCCAGGCGGCCGCAATGTCAGCGGGAATCTCAAACGGCGCTGCCGTCCAGCCCAGCGCGTCGCGCGTGGCTTGCACCTCAGCCGCACCCAGCGCGGCACCGTGCACGTCATGCGTACCGGCCTTGTTGGGCGAGCCCATGCCGATGACGGTTTTGCAGCAAATCAGGGTCGGTTTGCCATCGGCCCGCACGGCTTGGGCCTTGGCGGCTTTGACCGCAGCATCAAGGGCTGTCGGGTTGTGGCCATCCACAGCGGCAATCACGTTCCAGCCATAAGCCTCAAAGCGCTTGGGGGTGTCGTCGGTGAACCAGCCCTCCACATGGCCGTCAATGCTGATGCCGTTGTCGTCATAAAACGCCACCAGTTTGGACAGGCGCAGTGTGCCCGCCAGCGCGCAGGCTTCGTGGCTGATGCCTTCCATCATGCAACCATCACCCAAAAAGACGTAAGTGAAGTGGTTCACGATGTCGTGACCCGGCTGGTTGAATTCGGCCGCCAGCAGCTTCTCGGCAAACGCCATGCCCACGGCGTTGCTGATGCCCTGGCCGAGCGGGCCGGTGGTGGTTTCCACACCGGGGGTGATGCCGAACTCGGGATGGCCCGCAGTCTTGCTGTGCAGTTGGCGGAAGTTCTTGAGTTCTTCCATCGGCAGGTCATAACCCGTCAGGTGCAACAGCGCATAGATCAGCATGGAACCGTGGCCGTTACTCAGCACAAAACGGTCACGGTTGGCCCAGTGCGGGTTGGTCGGGTTGTGGCTTAAGTGCCGGTTCCAAAGCACTTCGGCCATGTCAGCCATGCCCATGGGTGCGCCGGGGTGGCCGCTCTTGGCTTTTTCAACCGCGTCCACCGCCAGCATGCGGATCGCGTTGGCCATTTGTTTGGCAAATTCAGGGGTGGGGTTGTTCATGAAATGTCTCCAATATTGTTCTGCTGGATCTGAGAGGAAAAGCGTGAACGCCGCGGAACTGGCTTTGCCAGGCCGCAGGGCGTTGCCCCCCAGTGGGGGGTGGCGGCGCAGCCGACTCAGGGGGCGTTCAAGTCTTTCAGCTCGCTTTCTTCTGACGTTCCATCATCCGCCAGACAAACGGCGTAAAGATCAGTTGCATCGCCAGCTCCATCTTGCCCCCGGGCACGACGATGGTGTTGGCGCGGCTCATGAAGCTGTCGTCGATCATGCTGCGCAGGTACTGGAAGTCAATGCCCTTGGGGTTGGCAAAGCGGATCACCACCATGCTCTCGTCGGCGCTGGGGATGTCGCGTGAAATGAACGGATTGGACGTGTCGACCATCGGCACGCGCTGAAAGTTCACATGCGTGTGCTGGAACTGCGGGCAGATGTAGTTCACATAGTCGGGCATGCGGCGCAGGATGGTGTCGGTGACCGCCTCGGTGCTGTAGCCGCGCTGTTTTTTGTCGCGGTAAAGTTTTTGAATCCACTCCAGGTTGATCACAGGCACCACACCAATCAACAAGTCAGGGTGCTGGGCAATGTTGACCTCAGGGGTGACCACCGCGCCGTGCAAGCCTTCGTAAAACAGCAGGTCGGTTTGGGCGGGCACGTCTTCCCAGGGTGTGAAAGTACCGGGGTCTTGCTTGTAGGGCGCGGCTTCTTCGGGGTCGTGCAGGTACTTGCGGCGCTTGCCGATGCCGGTTTGCGCGTAGTCACGAAACAGGGCTTCGAGCTCGGGGAACAGGTTGTTCTCAGGGCCAAAGTGGCTGAAATTTTTATTGCCTGCGGCTTCGGCCTCGGCCGCTTTTTGCTTCATGGCCTTGCGGTCATAGCGGTGGAAGCTGTCACCTTCAATCACGGCTGCCGTGACTTTTTCGCGCCGAAAAATGTTCTCAAAGGTGCGGGTCACCGAGGTGGTGCCGGCACCGCTGGAGCCGGTGATGGCGATGATGGGGTGGCGAATGGACATGGCTCTTGTCTCCTGAAGTTTAAAAATTTATAAGAAATCGGGCTATAGCCCTTTATTTATAAGCGTATTCAGCTATATTTTTTGCACAATTTTCAAGGTGCATTACCTCTTTGTAGGGCGGACTTCAGTCCGCCATGGTCGACTGAAGTCGACCCTACATAAGGTCCCACAAAAGATGGGGGTGACGACCCTCACGCTCAATCCCGAAACAGGCTGCGCTCGGCAAACAGCGGGTTCTCAAAATGCGCCGGTGCAGGTTCGGCGTGGTAGCGCTCAATGCGTTCCACCTCGTTTTTGGAACCAAACACAAAGCCAATGCGCTGGTGCAAGTTGGTGGGTTGCACGCCCATCATCGGCACTTCACCGGTAGAGGCACGGCCACCGGCTTGCTCCATGATCATGCCGACCGGGTTGGCCTCGTACAGCAGGCGCAGGCGGCCGGGCTTGGTGGGATCTTTGCTGTCACGCGGGTACATGAAGACCCCGCCGCGCATCAAAATGCGATGCGCTTCGGCCACCATGGAGGCAATCCAGCGCATGTTGAAGTCTTTGCCGCGCGCGCCGGTTTTCCCAGCCAGGCATTCGTCCACATAGCGCTTGACCGGGGCTTCCCAGAAGCGGGCGTTGGAGGCGTTGATGGCAAATTCTTGCGTGTCTTCTGGAATGCGCATTTTTTGATGCGTCAGCATGAACTCGCCCAGCGTCGGGTCGAGCGTGAAGGCGTTGACCCCGTCGCCCACGGTCAGTACCAGCATGGTGGTGGGGCCGTACAGCGCATAGCCAGCGGCAACTTGTTGTGTGCCGGGCTGGAAAAAGTCGGCATCGACCACATCGCGGCCACTGTCGATCACGTCTTGCGGCGCGCGCAAGATGCTGAAAATGCTGCCCACCGACACGTTCACGTCGATGTTGCTGGAGCCGTCCAGCGGGTCAAACACGATCAGGTATTTGCCGCGCGGAAACTGCTTGGGGATTTGGTACGGCAAATCCATTTCTTCAGAAGCCATGCCCGCCAGGTTGCCGGCCCATTCGGTGCGCTGCATAAAGACATCATTGGAGAGCACGTCCAGCTTCTTTTGTGTCTCACCCTGGACGTTGACCGAGCCGCCGGTGTCGGCCGCATAGTTGCCGCCCAAGCCTGCCAGTTCGCCAAACGCCACGGCGCGGGCAATGGCCTTGCAGGCCAGCGCCACGTCCAGAATCAGGGCATTGAAATCACCACTGGCACCAGGATAACGGCGGCGCTCTTCAATCAGAAATTGCGTCAGGGTGGAGCGGTTGGAACGCAGCGTCATGGACATGGGAAGGTCTCCTTAGTTATAAACTTTGTAGCGGCTTACCCTTGTTATACAAGGGCTATAGGCCAATTTTCTTTAAACCGGATGGGCGGCGCGGCGCAGCGCCTGCATCACGCCACGGTAGCCGCCGTCGGCATCGGGCGCGCCAAACACGGCGCTGCCCGCCACGCAGGTGTCGGCCCCGGCCGATACGATGTCGCGGATGTTGTCGGTCTTGACCCCACCGTCCACTTCAAGCCAAATGGGCTGGCCACCGGCAGCCACATGGGCATCAATGCGTGCGCGCACCTGGCGCAGCTTGGGCAGGGTGGAGGCAATGAACTTTTGCCCGCCAAAGCCGGGGTTGACGCTCATCAGCAAAATCATGTCGAGCTTGTCCATGACGTGATCCAGCACGCCGATTGGGGTGGCCGGGTTCAGCACCAGACCGGCCTTGCAACCCAGGTCACGAATCATGGCCAGGCTGCGGTCTACGTGGCGCGAGGCTTCGGGGTGAAAGGTGATGATGTTGGCCCCCGCCTTGGCAAACAGTGGAATGATGGAATCGACCGGCTCAACCATCAAATGCACATCGATCGGAATTGACACATGGGGGCGAATGGCTTCACACACCAGCGGGCCAATGGTCAGGTTGGGTACATAGTGGTTGTCCATCACGTCAAAGTGCACCAGGTCGCAACCGGCGGCTTCAATGGCCCGCACTTCTTCCCCCAAACGGGAAAAGTCAGCTGACAAAATGCTCGGGGCCAAACGCAAAACAGGGGCAGTGCTCATGGGGGACTTTCTGAAAAGTTAAAACGGTTGAGGGTAATGCAGTTCAGCGCTTATTCTGGCCTTGCCACTGGCGTAATTGAACTAAGGTCACCTGGCTCAAATCCGGCACCACCTTGAGCGCGCCGCTGAAGTCATGGTGTGCGGTAAAGCTGTTGGGGGTCACGATGGTGGCCAGCCCGGCGGCCGTGGCCGCACGCAGCCCGTTGCTGGAATCTTCAAACGCCAGGCACGCGTGGGGCGGCAGTTGCAGCGCCTCAATCATCTGCAAATACACCTGCGGATGCGGTTTTTTGATCGGGGCGGTGGAGGCATCTCCAATGGCCGTGAAATTCAGCCGCCAGTCGCTGCCGATGGCATGGCGCAGCAAGGCGGCAATGTTCACCGGCGAGGTGGTGGTGGCAATGGCCAGCTGCACGCCAGCGGCCAGCGCCTCGTTCATGAGTTGGAGCACGCCCGGGCGCAGGCTGACCGCGCCGCTGTTAACCGCCTGCTCGTACGCAGCTGTTTTAAGCTCGTGGATGCGGCCAATGCGGTCTTCCAGCGCCTGCGATGAGATCGCCTTGATGTCCGGGTTGACCACATTCCAGTAATGGCGAAGGCGCTCCTTGCCGCCCGAAATGTTGAGCAGCTCGGTGTACAGCGGCACATCCCAGGCCCAGTCCATGCCCATTTCCTTGAACGCATGGTTGAAGGCCGCCAGGTGCACGCTTTCAGTGTCCGCCAGGGTGCCATCCACATCAAAAATCAAGGCTTGCAGCGCGGTGTTGGCCATGTGGCAGTGTCCGGTTGGGATTAAAAAAATGCGCCGTGGTTGCGGCATGGATTTACTTTAATCGCCCGAACCCATAAACTCTAATCACGTTTTATTAAAAAATCATCAGGACTGACTGATGAAATGCCGACCAGGAGATGACGATGCGGCCCTATACCTTCAAGCAAATTCAAACCTTCATGGAAGTTGCCCGCCAGGGCTCGGTGTCCAAAGCGGCCGAGCGGCTGTTTGTGACCCAGCCGGCGGTGTCGATGCAGCTGCGCCAGCTTGAAGAAGCCTTTGGTCTGGCGCTGGTGGAGCCGATGGGCCGCAACATCCAGCTCACTGCCGCTGGGCAGGTGTTTTTGACCCACGCCACCACAGCCATGGGCCAGTTCAAAGACCTGGAAGCCTTGATGGAAGACTTTATTGGTCTAAAAAAAGGACGCATTGACCTGGCTGTGGTGAGCACCGCCAAATACTTCGTGCCAATGCTGTTGGTGCGTTTCAAGCGGCAATTGG
>JAVHPS010000201.1:0-33972 GCA_036170715.1 Rhodoferax sp.
GGTGACACAAATGGCATGAAGCCTTCAATCACCAGCACCAGCGCAAACGCAAGCCAGAAAGTCGTGCCGTCCAAACCAGGCTCCGCGCTTATTTTTTCACCGGAACGGGTGCGCTGCCACGCATCGACTTGAAGAATTCAGAGCTGGAGGGATCAACAACCATCACATCGTTCTTGGAAGCAAAGGACGATTTGTAGGCATCCAGGCTACGGTAGAACTGGGCAAACTGGGGGTCTCGGCCAAAGGCCTCGGCATACAGGCGTGCAGCATCGGCATCGCCTTCGCCCTTGAATTTTTGCGCATCGCGGTAGGCGTTAGAAACGGCGATTTCACGCTGACGATCTGCATCGGCACGAATTTTTTCACCTTCGGCAAAGCCGGTGGAACGCAACTCGTTGGCGACCCGCTTGCGCTCGGCTTCCATGCGGCGGTAAACCGACTCGGTGATGGCATCGACGTAATCTACCCGCGTGATGCGCACATCAATCACATCCACACCCCAGGGTTTGGCCCCACGCACCTGGCTCAAGACTTCTTTTTTAACGTCGTCCATGACTTCTTCGCGCTTGGCAGACAACAACTCTTTGACGGTGCGTTTGTTGACTTCTTCCTGGAAGGCATTGCGCACCACACGGTTCAGTTGGCTGGCACCGGCAGCTTCGGTGGTACCGACATTACGAATGTATTCGGTCGGCTCTGAAATGCGCCAACGCACATACCAATCAATCACCACGCGTTGCTTTTCTGCGGTCAGCACCGGCTCGTTGTCAGAGCTGTCCAGTGTCAACAGCCGCTTGTCAATGTAAGACACGTTCTGAAAGGGCGGCGGCAATTTGAAGTTCAACCCAGGTTCGGTGATGACTTCCTTGATCTGCCCCAGGGCAAAAACCACACCAAACTGGCGTTGATCAACCACAAACAGGGTAGAGCTGGCGATGGCCAGCACAAACAAAAGACTGGAAATAACAAATCCCAAGCGGTTCATGCAAGGCTCCTATCGGGTTTCACGCGTGCGGGCACGGGATGCGTCACGGGCGCGGACATCTACCGCAGCAGAGGTCGAGTTGGGTGAGCTAATGGGGGGGGCGCTCGCCTGGCCACCCGTGGCCACCTCTTCGGACACCTGGCCGGTCATTTTGATGAGCTTGTCCAAGGGCAAATACAGCAGGTTGGAGCCTTGCTTGGAATCCACCACAATTTTGGTGACATTGGAATAGATTTGCTGCATGGCATCGATGTACATGCGGTCTCGCGTGACTTGAGGTGCTTTTTGGTATTCAGACAGCACCGACTTGAAGCGCTGTGTGTCACCCTGTGCCTGCGCCACGATGCGTGACTTGTAGGCATCGGCTTCTTCTTTCAAGCGTGATGCCGCACCCACGGCACGGGGAATCACGTCGTTGGCATAGGCTTGCGCCTCATTCTTGGCGCGTTCGCGCTCTTGACCCGCCTTGAGCACATCGTCAAAAGCGGCTTGAACCTGTTCAGGGGGACGCACACCGCCCTGTTGCAAGTTGATGCCCACCACTTCAATCCCAACCTTGTAGCGATCCAGAATTTTTTGCATCATGGCGCGCACACGCGGGGCAATCTGGTCACGCTCTTCAGACAAGGCACTGTCCATTTTCATTTTGCCAACCACTTCACGCACCGCAGTCTCAGCTGCCTGCACCACCGCATCGGCCGGATTTTTGCTTTCAAACAAAAAAGCACGCGCGTCGCTGAGCCGGTATTGCACCGCAAACTTGATCTCCACAATATTTTCGTCTTCCGTCAACATCGCCGACTCACGCAAGCCGGTGGCTTTGATCACCACATCACGCCCCACATCCACGGAGCGGATCTGGGTCACAAAAACCAGCTCATGACGCTGCATGGGGTAAGGCAAACGCCAGTTAAAACCAGCCCCCACTGTGGAGTGGTACTTGCCAAACTGGGTGATCACTGCTTGTTGACCTTCTTGCACAATGAAGAAACCGGTGCCGAGCCAAATCAACACGGCCACCGCAAGCACCAGACCAGCGCCGATGCCGGCGCTTTTCATGTCGGGTTGAAAACCACCGCCACCTGAACCCGAACCACCGCTTGACGGGATGCCGCGTCCACCGGATTTGGCGTTACCAAACAAACCGCCCAGTTTGCGGTTGAAATCACGCCAGAGTTCGTCCAGATCAGGCGGGCCTTGCGTGGGGTTGCGCCGTGGACCGCGATCTTCCGGCTTCGGTGCATCAACCTGCGGCGGCTTGACTGCGGGCTGGTCAGGCTCAGATGAATCGGCAGGCTTGTCATCGTTGCGACCCCAGCGCGGGTCATTCAGGTTGAACATACCCCGCAAGCGTTGAGGCAAGCCAGCCAGGCTGAGGGTGGGAAATGAAAGTTTCATCAAATCAACTCTTGTGTTTACAGACCGGATTGTGCCGAATCAAAGTGCAGCCTCATCACTTGGAGGGAAATACGACGGCAAAGGCGAGCCCGCCTGGGCCGCCATCACCTGCTCAACCAGCATCTGGCGCAGCATGGGTAGCCCCATACCCTGTTGCGCACTGATGAAAACCCGGGGGGTGGCCACACCACCCAAGTCATACATGTCACGCATGGACACAGGCTGCTTTTCAGCATCCACCGCATCAAGCTTGTTGAAGACCAACAATTGCGCAATATCACCAGCCCCAATTTCAGCCAGCACCTGTTGCACTTGGGCCATTTGCTCCACATGCTCGGGACTGGAAAAATCAACGACATGCAGTAATAAATCAGCATCGACCGCCTCTTGCAAGGTGGCTTGAAAGGCATCTATCAGACCGTGGGGCAAATCACGAATGAATCCGACGGTGTCTGACAAGGACACCATGCGTCCAAGCTCACCCAAATAGAGCTGGCGCGTGGTGGTATCCAACGTGGCAAACAACTGGTCAGCGGCATAGGTACGTGCTTTCACCAGCGCATTGAACAAGGTCGACTTGCCCGCGTTGGTGTAACCGACCAATGAAATATTGAAAGCATCACGACGATCACGTTGACGGCGTTGCGTCTGGCGTTGACGCTTGACCTTGAGCAGCCGCTCCTTGATGCGTTTGATGTTGTCGCCAATCATGCGGCGATCGAGTTCAATTTGGGTTTCACCCGGCCCACCACGCATACCGATGCCGCCGCTTTGCCGCTCCAAGTGCGACCAGCGCCGTACCAACCGTGTGCTCAGGTATTGCAGACGCGCCAATTCGACCTGCAGCTTGCCTTCATGGCTGCGCGCCCGCTGGCCAAATATTTCCAGAATCAGCAGGGTTCGGTCATTGACCGGGAGTTCCAGATGACGTTCCAGATTGCGCTGCTGTGCCGGGCTGAGGCTTTGATCAAACAAAATCTCTTGTGCGCCCAATTGCAATGCGAGCGCTTTGATTTCGTCGGCCTTACCACTGCCAATGAACAGGGCCGCATCTGGCGCACGACGTTTACAGGTCAGGCGTGCAACCGGACGCAAACCAGCTGTCTGGGCCAACAGGCCCAGCTCCTCTAGTTGGTCGTCAAAGTGGGGAAGTCCAAAATCAACCCCTACCAGCAAGGTAGGAGCGCCTTGGGATTTAGCTTGCTGCAGCTTGGTCACCCTCACCGGCAGCAAAATTCACAGCACGACCCGGCACAATGGTTGAAATGGCGTGTTTGTAGACCATTTGTGTAACGGTATTGCGCAACAGAACGACGTATTGGTCGAAGGATTCAATTTGACCTTGCAGCTTGATCCCGTTGACCAGATAAATTGACACTGGTACATGTTCCCGACGCAGCGTGTTCAGGAACGGATCTTGTAAAAGTTGGCCTTTGTTGCTCACGATATTCTCCGTGTTCTGGAAATTTAAGAGGGGGAAACGATAACACAGCACACTGCCAAATTAGCTGGCAGTGTGCTGAATTCCACAATAAAGTTGACCGTTCACGCCAAAGGCGTTTGCAAAGTCAGGCGGTTTTGTCTGCAAAGGGGTTCTCAGAAGTCTTGAATTCAATTCGCAGCGGCGTTCCAACCAAATCAAACTCCTTGCGAAAACGTCCTTCAAGAAAACGTTTGTATGCCTCTGTCACATGATCGAGCGAATTACCATGAATCACAATCACCGGTGGGTTCATGCCACCTTGATGGGCGTAACGCAATTTGGGGCGGTACATACCGGCACGCTTGGGACTTTGAAACTGCACGGCCTCTAGCAGCAAACGGGTCAACACGGGTGTTGACATTTTGCAGTTGGCAGCCTTGTATGCCTGGGTGATAGATGCCCACAGCGGCCCCAAACCTTGGCGCTTTTGCGCCGAGATCAAATGCATGTTGGCAAATTTCAAAAATGGCAGGCGAGTTTCAATGGATCGCTTGACCAATTCACGCTGGTATTCGTCGACCGCATCCCACTTGTTGACTGCCAGCACCACCGCGCGACCATTTTCCAGGATGTAGCCGGCAATATGCGCATCTTGATCGGTGACACCCTGGGTGGCATCAATCAGCAACAACACCACATGGGCCGATTCAATGGCTTGCAAAGTTTTAACGACCGAAAATTTTTCGATCGCCTCAAACACTTGACCACGGCGGCGCAACCCTGCCGTATCAATCAATTCAAACTTTTGACCGTTGCGCTCAAACGGTATCGATATGGCATCCCGCGTGGTACCGGGCAGATCAAAAGCCACCAGCCGTTCCTCACCCAGCCACACATTGATCAAAGTCGATTTGCCAACGTTGGGCCGCCCGGCCACCGCCAGTCGAATCACGCCAGGTTGAAATTCTTCGGCATCCTCTTCATCACTCAAATTCAGGGGGGCAAACGCCATGTCAATCAGGGGGCGAATCCCCTGCCCATGTGCCGCAGATACCGGATGGACTTCGCCCAGCCCCAACTCGTAAAACTCCACCAACTGCACGCCTTCGAGCATGCCTTCGGCCTTGTTGGCAACCAGCACACAAGGTTTGCCCAAGCGCCGCAGGTAATTTGCAATGTCATGATCCTGGGCTGACACCCCAGCACGCGCATCCACCACAAAAATGACCACATCCGATTCGGCCACGGCCTGGCGCGTTTGTTTGGCCATTTCTTTGTAAATGCCGGCTGTTGCATCAGGCTCAAAGCCACCCGTGTCAATCACAATGTATTCATGCTTGCCTTGCTTACCGTTACCGTAGTGACGATCCCGGGTCAAGCCTGCAAAGTCAGCCACGATGGCATCACGCGACTTGGTCAAGCGATTGAACAACGTCGACTTTCCGACGTTGGGGCGGCCCACCAGAGCCAAAACAGGTTTCATCAGATGTGATCCAGCGTTAAATAAAAATAGGTGGATTTACTCGGGCCGAAACCCAAAAATACCACCGTTGCTGGTCAAAACAACCAAGGTATCCGCTGCCACAACAGGTGCCGCCTTGATGGCAGAACCATCGGTACTCAAACGCTTTAAAACAGTGCCATCCGTTCTGGCCAAAAAGTGCAGTTGCCCAGATTCATCGCCAACCACCACCGAACGCCCCAACACCAGTGGTGCAGTGAGGTAACGATAACGCAGGCGATCAGATGACCACGCCACCTGTCCATCTGCACGGCCCCAGGCGATTACCCGACCCTCTGCCTCGACCCCATAAACCCGCAAGTTGTCACCATCCAGACCCACTGCACCAACCGCCGGTTTTTTCCAATTGACCAGGCCGCGGGTTGTGTCCACACACCCCACCGTAGCCTGAAACGCTCGAACACAAACGACATCCACTTGTCGACTCACGCCACTGACCAAATCAACCAGACGCTCTATATCATTAGTGCCACGGGGTGTGGCCACAGGTGCATCCCAAACCACCGCACCATTGGCAGGATTTACACCCGTCAGATGGCCCGAATATCCGACCAGCAAGGTATTGCCTAGGGCCATCAGGATACCGGGCTGGCGTAACACCAAGGCATCTCCCGGGCGCTGTTGATGCCACAGTTTGTGGCCACTTTTGGCATCAAAAGCCGTCAAACTTCGGTCTGCCCCTAGCACGAACACACGCTCGCCTGCAACCAGCGGCGAGGTAAACACCTGCGTGGTTAAAGAAACGCGCCAAAGCAAAACACCATGTTCAAAAACTACCAGCTCATTTGCCCGTGTCACAACAGCCGCAAAACGACCATCACTGCCAACCCCTGCTGAAATAGCCGCACCGACCTTGGTTTGCCACAGTACCACACCAGAGCGTGCATCCATTGAAACCAGCACCCCATCGGAGCTGGCCACTGTCACCGTGTTCCCCACTACTTTGGCTTGTAACGGAAAATCAACCACACCGATTTTTCCGCTCCATACTTGGCGTACTCCCAGAGTAGCCGGATCAGGCCCCAGGTCAGCAGGTCGGGGACTGACTGGTCCACTTGAACAAGCTGATAAAAATAAAACTAGCCCCCATGACAGGGCAGCACGCATCACATGCATCGAAAATTGCTTGGCCATCGTATTTATTTCTTCTCTGCAGTTGCGGTAGTTGACGCAAGCCCTTGCACATCAACCCCCATGGCATTGAGCTTAACCTCGACCAATTGCCGGTATTCGGTGCGTGCATCAAACAATCGATAGGCTTTTTCATATTCCGCAGTGGCTTTGGCTCTATCACCTTTTGAGGCATAAACATCTCCTCTGCGATCTGCAACCAGGGCATCAAAGCTTGCTGGGAACGCCCCGTCAAGTTGCAGCATGGCCGCATCAAAATTTTTATCTTCCAGCAAAATGGCAGACAGCCGGAGCTTTGCCAAGGCCTGATAAGCCTTGTCGGAAGATGTTTCTGCCACCCAGGTCAACGCCGACTTGGCGGTTTCGGTTCGACCCAGGGTTATGTATTGTTTAGCAACCATCAAACCGGCCTGCTGGGCATACGTGGTGGAGGCAAATCGGGCTTTCATGTCACCAAACACGCGCTCAATCCGGGCAGCATCGGCCGATTGAACCGAGCGATCCAACTCATCAAACAACGCGGCTGCCGCTACAGCCTGGTTACGTTGCCAATATTGATAGAAATTCCAGCCTGCAAACGCACCCAAAACCACAATCAAAACCCAAGTGATGGCATTGCCATATTGGCTCCAGAAATGCTTGATTTGATCAAGTTGTTCTTGTTCTTCGAGGTCTAATTGATTCGCCATGAAAGTTTCCGGTTAAGCGTTTGATTGTAGGCGGGAGGCCCAACTGGCCACATCGCTGAGCGACTCACGGAACTGTGCCGCCGCCGCGTCACGCAACGGCTTGATGGTGACCTGATTGGCTGTGATTTCATCTGCTCCAAAAATCAGTGCATAACGTGCACCGCTGTTGTCGGCGCGTTTGAACTGGCTTTTCATGCTGCCCATGCCCTCAGCTGCACTGGCATGCATGTGCACGCTGATACCCGCTGCACGCAAAGTTTGAAGGGTGGCCAATACAGGCGGTAGCGCGCGCTCATCGCTCACAATCGCATAAGCATCCAGGTTCGGCACGACGGCCTGCAAACCTGCACTTCGGGCCAACTCCAACACACGATCCACCCCCAAGGCCCAGCCCACTGCAGGTGAAGGCTTGCCACCTAGCTGTTCAAAAAGATAGTCATAACGGCCACCAGCACACACGGTACCCTGTGATCCCAAACGGTCTGTGGTGAATTCAAACACCGTCAGGTTGTAATAGTCCATGCCACGTACCAGACGCGGATTGATGGTGTAGGGCACGTGGTTGGCTTCAAGAATGGAGGTCAGTCGCTTGAAGTGGGCCAGCGACGCATCACCCAGAAAGTCCATCAGCCTGGGGGCAGCGTCTACCAATGACTGCATGTGTGGGTTCTTGGTGTCCAAAATGCGCAGTGGATTGCTGTAGAGACGTCGTCTGGCATCCTCATCAAGTTGATCTTGATGCTGTTCAAAATGAGTGATTAAGGCTTTGCGATGTGCCATCCGTTCTGCCGGTTGACCGAGGCTGTTGAGCTCTAGACGCACATCATCCAGGCCAATTTCTTTCCATAGCGCATGCGCCATCAAAATCAATTCAGCATCAACTTCCGCGCCGGCGTAACCCAAAGCTTCGGCACCAATTTGGTCAAACTGGCGGTAACGACCTTTTTGCGGGCGTTCGTGGCGAAACATGGGGCCGATGTAGTAAAGCCGTTTACCACCGTCATAAAGCATGTTGTGCTCAATGGCTGCACGCACCACACCTGCGGTTGATTCCGGCCGCAGAGTCAAAGGATCGCCATTGAGACGATCCTCAAAACAATACATTTCTTTTTCAACAATGTCCGTTACCTCACCCAGTCCACGTATGAACAAGGGCGTTTTTTCGACAATCGGTGTTCGAATATTGCGATACGCAAAACGTGCCATCAAGGCTCTTACTTTAGCTTCAAGCCATTCAACCGTCGCCGACTCGGACGGCAATACATCGTTCATGCCTTTGACGGCAGTGAGTTTTTCAATTTTTACGGATGCAATTTGTTCAGTCATGGCAATTAAACGCAGGTAGTGGTATCCATCGGAGCACCAAAACGATTCTTTACATAGTTTTCAACAATGACCTGAAACTCCTGGGCGATGGAGTCACCACGCAGTGTCAGGTATTTTTCACCGTCAATATAAACTGGTGCAGCCGGTGCTTCACCGGTACCAGGCAAACTGATCCCAATGTCGGCCTGCTTGCTTTCTCCGGGGCCGTTCACGATGCATCCCATCACCGCCACTTTCATTTTCTCAACCCCGGGAAATTGGGTACGCCACATCGGCATCTGGTCACGCAAGAACTGCTCAATTTGTTGCGTCAACTCCTGAAACGTGGTGCTGGTGGTGCGCCCACACCCCGGGCAGGCGGTCACGCTTGGAACAAAAGAACGCAGCTCTAGCGCTTGCAAAATCTCGGACGCAACGACCACTTCTTGCGTCCGTGCTTCGCCGGGCTGCGGAGTCAACGAAACACGAATGGTGTCGCCGATGCCTTCTTGCAACAAAATCGACAGCGCCGTAGCCGAGGCAACCGCACCTTTGGTTCCCATGCCCGCTTCAGTGAGCCCCAAATGCAGTGCGTATGGGCATCGTTTGGACAGTTCACGATAAACGGAAATCAAATCCTGAACCCCACTGACCTTGCAGGACAAAATGATCTGATGGGCTGACATGCCCAATTCAACCGCCTGGGTCGCAGAGTCAATAGCAGAAGAAATCAAAGCCTCATACATGACCGATTTGGCCACCCAAGGCACGAGACGATGGCTGTTTTTATCCATCAATCGGGCCAGCAACTCTTGGTCAAGACTGCCCCAGTTGACACCGATGCGCACGGCCTTGTTCCAGCGCATGGCGGCTTCAATCATGAGTGCAAACTGCCGATCGTGTTTGTCACCTTTACCAACGTTACCGGGGTTGATGCGGTATTTCGACAAAGCTTGCGCGCACTCCGGATAATCGGTCAACAGACGATGCCCGTTGTAGTGAAAATCACCAATCAGAGGGACATCAATGCCCATGCGATCCAACTGCTCTCGAATCGGTGCCACGGCCAGCGCAGCCTCAGGTGTATTCACAGTGATACGCACCAATTCAGACCCCGCCAAGGCCAACTCTTTGATCTGGATCGCGGTACCAATCACGTCTGTGGTGTCGGTATTGGTCATCGACTGCACCCGCACCGGTGCGCCGCCCCCGACAGTCACCACACGATTGGCCCACGCCACCTGTGCTTGAAAGGACGAACTGCGCAAAGCAGCCGCAGGAATCACTGGCAAAGTTGTATCCATTACTTCACCTCAAAGCGGGCAACATGATCTTTGGCCAAAGCGGCCGCATCAAAGGGCGCGCCGCGTACTGACACTGAGACCAAATCTGCCCGCCCCAAAACCACCGACAGCGGTAACGCACCGGTCAAAGTTACCACTTCATCTTTAACCAAGGTCTTGCGCAATTGCGAGGTGCCCTCGGCATCTACCACTTCGACCCACGCTGATCCCAACGCACGCAAAGTCAGCAGCTTATTGTCGGAAACGTCACCCGTCGTCAGCGCCACTGGCGCAGAGGGCACCGCTGCGGGCAACACCACGGCACCGGATCCCTGCTGGGCTGTGGCATCCGCAGCATCCGCGGCCGTCATGCTCGCTGCATGAACGGGTTCATGCAGCGCTTGCGCCAATCCCGCCGTGCGGGGTTGGTCAGGAACGCGCCCCCCTTCAAGCTCCACAGAAGTTTGCCCATTTGCCTGCGTTTTATCTTCAATTCCAGATGCAAAAAAAGTCGAGCCCAGCCATTCATCTGGCACAAATGTAATCAACAAAATGCCCATGATGACCGTTATCACCGTGATACCCAAGGGTTTTCGCAACGGCGCAGTCAACCCACGCAACGTACCCCCTGACGCATCATCAAAAACGGTATTCAAACCTGCTTCATTGGTCTTGATGTGAGGTTGCTCAGACTGTGGCAAGGCTGCCAATACAGGCGCAGCATCTAGTTTCAACATGCGGCAAACACTGGCAGCCAGGGCTCGAACAAACACCATATCTGGCAACAAGTCGTAGCGATCAGACTCCAACGCTTCAAGCTTCTTAACGGGTACTTTCAACGACACCGCCAACATGGCTATATGCAAACCCTGTGCTTCGCGTGCGGAACGCAACACGAAACCTGCGCCAGTGGACTCAACACGCACCGCTGTGTGGTCGGGTTCCACAACCTTATCAAGTTCACTCATTGAATTCACCACGTCGATACGCAGCCGTTTCTGCTGACTGCGGAAATCTTTTTTCAAGTTGTGTTGCCAGTTGGGTCAGATTTTCCTCATTACCTAACTGTTTTTCAACTTTGATACCCAACCACAATGTTTCTGCATTCGCCAACTCACTGTTGTTGATACGGCGAATGTAAAACCGTGCTCTGACAAAATCTTTGTTCTGATACAGCAAATTGGCCAAGTTATAGCCTGTAACCGGGTTGCCGGCATCAAATTCGTAAGATTTAAGCAAACTGGCCTCGGCTTCACTTCGCTGCCCAGCACGCAGTTGGCAAAGCCCTTGCGCCATCAACGTTTTGGCACGCCCAGGATAAAGCGGATCACTCAAAACGCGAGCGAAATAATCCAACGATTGCGGGTAAAGGGATTGCTGACACTTCATCCAGCCCAGGTTGTGCAACACATTGGCATCCCCAGGTTTCAGGGTCAAGGCTTTGTTAAAGCTTTCTTCTGCAAAAGCAAAATCGTTCAGTCGCATGTAGACCAGGCCACGCAGACTATACGCATCGGCAAACGTCGGGTCAGCCAAGATTGCAAGCTTCAGTTCATCCAGCGCAATAGTCGTTTTACCCTGCTCAAAGTAGCCGGCAGCCAGCTCAATCCGGATGCGGGCGCGCTTGCGATCACTGGATTCATCCGAATCCGTTACGATTTCAGTTCGTCCAGCAGTTGCACCTTGACCTGGAGGCGTGGGGTGGGTGGCACAGCTAGCAATCGACAACAAAACTCCCAACGACAAAAAAAACCAGTGACAAAGAGGCATCAAAGAAACGGATCGTTCACTGCTATTCATGCTTCAAACTCCTGAGGTATTCACGGTTGACACTGGAATAGACTGAATCGGGATCGATCGTTGTTTTGCAATGCGAGTCGCCACATGCGTGCGGTCTTTCACATCGCCAGCTAACTGGCCGCATGCGGCATCAATGTCATCACCGCGGGTCTTACGCACCGTGGTGGTGATACCAGCATCGTTCAAGATACGGGCGAATGCCTGAACATGTTCAGACTTTGAACGCAACAAGCCGGAAGCCGGAAAAGGGTTGAACGGTATCAAATTAAATTTACACCAGCTGCCTGGATGTGCTTTAACACGTTCAACCAATTGCCGAGCGCACTGTTCAGAGTCATTCACACCGTCAAGCATGCAGTATTCAAACGTAATAAAGTCGCGCGGCGCACATGCCAGGTAGCGATGGCATGCTGCCATCAACTGTGCCAGTGGATACTTCAAATTCAGCGGTATCAGCGTGTCGCGCAAGACATCATTGGGTGCATGCAAGGACACTGCCAAGGCCACTGGGCAATCTTGCGACAACCGATCGATCATGGGCACAATGCCAGAGGTTGACACCGTGACCCTGCGGCGCGACAAACCATAACCATGGTCATCCAACATCACACGCAAAGCCGGAATCAATGCGGTGTAGTTTTGCAAGGGCTCTCCCATGCCCATCATCACCACATTGGATATGACGCGTTCATGACGCTGCAAATGATGTCGTAAAAAATGCTCTGCAAACCAAAGCTGTGCAACGATTTCGCCAGTAGTCAGGTTACGGCTGAAGCCTTGATGACCCGTAGAACAAAAACGGCAACCTACCGCACATCCGGCTTGCGACGAAATGCACAACGTGCCACGGTCTTCTTCAGGTATGAAGACTGTTTCAACCGCATTGCCATCACCCACATCAAATAGCCACTTGATCGTGCCATCTGCAGACTCATGTTGGGAAACTACGGGCATTGCTCGAACGCAGGCCAGATTACGCAGTTTTTCGCGCAATGACTTCGCCAGGTCAGTCATAGCATCAAACTGATCCTCACCCCCTTGGTGAATCCAGCGGAACAATTGCACCGCGCGAAAGCGTTTTTCCCCCAGGCGATCGCAAAAAACGGCCAAACCGTCAAGATCGAAATCAAGCAGATTGACCGTCATAACTCAGCTTAACGTGAATACACGTTCATGCCAGGGAAGAAAAATGCAATCTCAACAGCAGCAGTTTCGGAGGCATCTGAGCCATGCACTGCATTGGCATCAATGCTGTCAGCAAAATCTGCGCGAATCGTACCCGGCGCTGCTTTTTTGGGATCGGTAGCCCCCATCAGATCACGATTCTTCAAGATCGCACCAGAACCTTCAAGGGCCTGGATCATCACCGGACCAGAGATCATGAAATCAACCAGATCTTTAAAGAACGGACGGGCCTTGTGCACAGCGTAAAAAGCTTCCGCTTCACCGCGTGACAAATGGGCCATTTTGGCGGCCACGATCTTCAGACCAGCAGCTTCAAACCGGGCATAAATTTGTCCGATGACATTTTTAGCCACAGCATCGGGTTTGATGATGGAAAGAGTGCGTTCAATAGACATGTGTTTTCCTTAGCAATATATAAAATTTTTGGCCACGGGGCCAAAGTTCTTGATCTTAACCGTAACCGACAGGTGCTTTCCCCAATCGGACGTATTTGATCAGTTCCAGACCAGCAACTCCCAGCTCAGCTAGATCGACGCGGGCGCCCCCGGGGGGGGCCGCCTTTTGAACCAGAGCCTCCGCCCCGTTTTTGACCAGCTTCTTCACGTTGCCGTGAAAAACTGTCCGCACCAATGTAGCCAAAAGCAGTTTTCATGGGGTCAGGTTGCCCCCCGGTTGAAGGCCCACCCTTTTGCGGGCGACTGTTCCTGACCGGCGGCGAGTCCTGAATCAAGCGTCCATGAGCCGCGCGTGTCAGCAAGCCAATGTCTGCATCGTCCAGCTCTACCCAAGCCCCACGCTTTAATCCCCGCGGCAACAGCATGGATCCATATCGAATGCGAATCAAACGGCTCACTGCATGCCCCACACTCTCCAGCATGCGGCGCACTTCACGGTTGCGCCCCTCTGAGATGGTGACCCGATACCAGCAATTTGCCCCTTCACCGCCACCCTCTTCAATCGAGCCAAATTGCGCCACGCCATCGCCTAACTGCACCCCCGCCAACAGACGCTGCTTCTCCTCTGGACTCAAACCTCCCAAGACACGCACCGCATATTCACGCTCAAGTCCAAATCGGGGATGCATCAGGTTATTGGCAAGTTCACCAGAACTGGTGAACAACAAAAGACCTTCGGTATTCAAATCAAGCCGCCCCACCGACTGCCACTTGCCTTGAAACAACTTCGGTAATTTGCGGAAAACCGTGGGACGATTTTGCGGATCATCATGCGTGACCACCTCGCCAGCAGGCTTGTGATAGGCAATCACACGGGGTGGTGGCGCGGCAACCCGAAATCGGATCGGCTTGCCGTTGACCTTGATTTGATCGCCAAATTGCACCCGTTGACCAATGTGTGCCGGCTCGTTATTGACCGTGATACGTCCTTCCAGGATGAGCTGCTCCATCTCCAGGCGCGAGCCCATACCCGCCTGTGCCAGCACCTTGTGAAGTTTGGGGGACTCGGGTTGTGGGAGCAACACCCGCTTCAAGGGCATCACACCCACCGCTTCCTGGGCATCAAACTGTCCGGAAATCACATCTTCAAAACGGATCGCACTGGCAACAGGCCCTGTCGCTGATGGCCTAGGCAATATATTGTCACTGGGTGTTGTCATGGTTGCTCCCCATTGGGGGACACTGGTTGGTTATCAAAGGTCACTGAAACAGTTTCAGACCAATTCAATTCAGGTGTGGCCGTGTCCAGCCGAAGAATTTCGACGGGTGTTGAAGCATTACCCGCTTCATCCAACTGCCCTGTGGCATCACCGCTCATCAGGGCCGCAAAAGCTTCTGTGGCGGTGTCGGATGCTTCCAAGAGCGGCAACTGATCCAGCGACTCAAGCCCCAAATCGTCCAAAAACTGCCGGGTCGTGGCAAACAAGGCCGGCCGGCCCACCGTGTCGCGGTGGCCAATAGCTTCAATCCAACCTCGATCTTCGAGTTGTTTGAGCGTCAAAGAATTCACCGTTACACCACGAATATCTTCAATGTCGCCCCGTGTCACGGGTTGCCGATAAGCAATGATGGCCAAGGTTTCAAGAGTGGCACGCGCATAGCGTGGCGGTTTCTCCGGGTGCAGGCGATCCAGGTACTCACGCATTTCCGGCCGGCTCTGGAATCGCCAGCCACCCGCTAACGCCACCAATTCAACGCCGCGCAATGCCCATTCATGTTGCAAATCTGTCAACAAACGCTTCACAGTGTCGCTGGCCACCTCTTCACCCAACAACACACGCATATCACGCAGCGTGACCGGCTGTTGCGCACAAATCAATGCAGTCTCAAGGACGCGCTTCGCATCCAGCGTATTCATGGTTCAGTCGTCACAAAAAGGCATCGATAGATGCGTGTAAAGAGGAGGTGTCGCTATAGGGCCAACAAGAGGCTGGCAGCGCAAACAGAACTTGCTTGAAGTTCAAGTTTAAATCTGGCCGCCATTGTACTGGAGCCCCCATTGGTTGATGGCCTGGGCAAAATCTGTCGGCAAACTGGATGCAAAGGCCAGCGGCTGGCCCGTGACAGGGTGCGCGAAAGCCAGCCGAAAAGCATGCAGTGCTTGACGGGTCATGCCCGCAGCCAGCGCACCGCCATAAACCAGGTCTGCCACCAACGGATGGCCCATGGCACTCATGTGTACCCTGATTTGATGCGTACGCCCGGTGTGCAAACTGCACTTCACCAGGCACCCGGACTCACCATTGACCAGTAACTCCACATCGGTACGTGCCACTTTACCCGCATGGGTTGCCAAATCAACCACCGCCATTCGCAGGCGGTTGGCTGGATCACGTCCAATGGGCTGGTTAATCTGGCACTGCATTTGCCCCCGCCAGACACCATGTGCCAAGGCCAGGTATTGGCGTTTGACCTCCCGGGCTGCAATGGCATGCACCAAAGCATCCATGGCCATGCGGGAACGCGCCACCACCATCAACCCACTGGTGTCCTTGTCAAGTCGATGCACAATGCCAGCGCGCGGCAACAGGAAGGCGCGCTCATCAAACCCCAACAAACCATTCATCAGCGTACCACTCCAGTTGCCTGGAGCCGGGTGCACCACCAAACCAGCCGGTTTGTTGATGACCAGCACATGCGCATCCACATGTACCACATCAAGCACCATCGGTTCTGCCTTGAACGCCTGACTCTGCGGTGTCGGACGGAGTTCGATCTGACCAATGGCAAAAGCTTTGACCTTTTGTGCGGCTTTTTGAACCACTTGGCCCTCAATACAAACCGCGCCAAGCTCAATTAACTGCTGTAAATAACTTCTTGAAAACTCGGGCACCATGTCCACCAGGACCCGATCAAGTCGCATACCATGGTGCTGCCCAGAAAATTCCAGTAGCCGAACTTCACTGTCTGACGGAATGTCAGTCACAGAGTTAACCTCATCGCCGTCAAGTGCCGCCGATATAATCATTTCGGAATTTTTCAAGAAAGCTTTCTTACATGCCAAGAGTTAAATTATCTGCCGCCTGCATCTGTTTTGTGGCATGTGCGCTGGTGCTGAGTGCTTGTTCTTCCACGCCGCCTGACCCAACGGCCAACTGGAGCCCCAACAAGATTTACGCTGAAGCCAAAGATGAGATCAGCACCGGTGCGTTTGACAAAGCCATTCCCTTGCTGGAAAAACTCGAAGGGCGCGCAGCAGGCACTCCCTTGGCACAGCAGGCACAGCTTGACAAAGCGTATACCCATTTTAAAACGGGGGAACCCGCCCTGGCTGTGGCTACGCTGGATCGTTTCATGAAACTACACCCTGCCAGCCCGGCTATCGATTACGCCCTGTATTTAAAGGGCGTGGTCAATTTCAATGACGATCTGGGCATGTTTTCAGCCATCACCCGCCAAGATTTGTCCGAACGTGATCAAAAAGCCGCCAAGGAATCGTTTGAGTCCTTCAAAGAACTGGTCGCCCGGTTCCCGACCTCAAAATACGCACCTGACGCGACTGCGCGCATGAATTACATCGTGAATTCACTGGCCCAGTCTGAAGTGCACGTGGCACGCTACTACTATGCCCGTGGCGCTTATCTGGCCGCCATCAACCGGGCCCAAACCGCGGTACGTGATTACGCTGGCGTACCGGCACTCGAAGAAGCTCTTTTTATCATGGTCAAATCGTACGATGCACTGGGCATGACCGATTTGCGTGATGATGCACAACGTGTATTGGCCAAAAACTACCCCCAAACTCCCTACCTGACGCAAGGATTCAAAAACACCAATGACCCGTGGTGGAAACTTTGGTGAGTTCATGACCAAAAAGGGTTACAGGCTGACTGCAGCCACAGGTATTCATAAGGGCGACAGAGACTACCAGCAGGATCAGGTTGCACTGTTGAGCCACGCACGTGTCAAGGGCTGCATTCTGGCCGTTTTGGCTGATGGCATGGGTGGGCGCAGTGGCGGGCGAAAAGCTTCAGACCAGGTGATGCTGACTGCCAAGCAGCTTTTCGAGCGCTATGCCCCTGAATCCGATGACCCGGTGGCGATTCTCAAACAAATAGTGCTGGAAGCGCACACCGTGATCAAACTCACGGCGATTTCTTCAGAGGAAGAACCCCACAGCACCCTGGCTGCCTTTTTGGTCAACCCAGGGGGCGATTGCTATTGGGCGCATGCGGGTGATTCACGCATCTACCATTTCCACGGCAAAAAATTGGTGCAGCGAACGTTGGATCATTCTTACGTTCAGACACTGGTGGATCGGGGCGAGATCACCGCAGAAGAAGCCAGTTTTCACCCACAATCGAACGTGCTGATGGGGTGTTTGGGCACCAACAAAGAACCCACAGTTACCACCCACTTTATCCCTCAGTTGAAGCCAGGTGATGCTTTGCTGGTGTGTTCCGATGGGCTCTGGCATTACTTCAGCAACCTTGAACTGGGTTCTGTATTGTCTGGACTCTCACCACGCGATGCGAGTGAATTTCTGATCGAGAAAGCCCGGGTTCGAGCCAAAGGCGGTGGCGATAACCTGTCCTTAGCCATCCTGAAACTCGAGCCACTGGTCAAATAAACCCGATGCTCACTCGCACCGGGTCACTGCGGCAGCTTCAAAATCCTGTGGGCACAGGAAGAGGCTTGGCCGAACTGCTGCCTTTTTCGATTCGGCTTTTTGCATTTTCCAGCCGATGTTGTTCGGCTTCTTTCAATTTGTCAGCAAAGCGTTGCTCCTGCAGAAAGCGATCGCTGCTGGATGGCACAGGCTCCGACACCTTTAAGCCAGGCACGGCGACGACCGCAGCGGGCTTGGATGCAGCCTGCTTTTCGTCCGCACGCGTACGCCGCTCCAGGTCATCCTGCAAAGCTTGTTCGCGCGCCAGAGCCTGCTCAGCCTGACGTTCGGGTGACATGTTTTGGTTGATGCGTTGCAGAGCGGAAACTGCGTTCGCCTGGCGCTCCAAATCATTCAGCACCACCTCCTGACGGCGCAATTCGTCAAACGTTTCGCGCCGGACACGCTTGGCTTCTTGCTGGCAGCCGAACACCGCAAAACGTTCATAACAGGCCTGCATGGCTTGCGTGTAGAGGGCTTCATGCGTAGCGCGTTGTTGCTTGATGCGCAAGCGCTCGGCCGACATGTCGATGGTCTCTGAACCGAGCGTTTCAGCTTGCACGCCCCCCCATGCCAGCAGCCACACCAGTGCCAACAAAAAAAAATTTGATTTCATGTCAGTCTGGTATCCACATCACGTCGCTCCAGATTCAAAAATTCAGCCGACTGCATTTCCTGAATACGTGACACGGTGCGTGCAAATTCATTCGCCATCAGGCCCTCCGTATACAGTTCAGGCGCACTCACCTGCGCTGACATGACCAGTTTGACGCGGCGGTCATAAAGCACGTCAATCAGCCAGGTAAAACGCCGCGCCTCAGATGCCATGCGCGGTGACATAGCAGGCACGTCACTGAGCAACACGGTATGAAACTGGGTTGCAATTTCAAGGTAATCGTTTTGTGAGCGTGGGCCACCACACAGAGTCTTGAAGTCAAACCAGACCAAGCCACCGGCCTTTCGGTGCGCATGAATTTTACGAGCCTCGATGTGCAGTTCAGGCGCTTCATCCGGGCATTCTGCCAAACGCTCGAACGCATGCCCCATCGCCGCATCAGCCACTGCGCCCAACGGCGCATGGTAAAGCGCCAACTGTGCCAGGGTTTGGCCACGGTAGTCGATGCCGTTGTCCACATTGATCACCTGCAAGTGCTGCTTTAAAAGCGCAATGGCTGGTAAAAAACGGTCACGATTGAGGCCATTCAGGTACAACTCGTCGGGTTTGAAGTTGGACGTGGTCACCAACCCTACCCCTTGGGCAAACAAGGCACTGAGCAATCGGTGCAAGATCATGGCATCGGTGATGTCCGAGACATGAAACTCGTCAAAACAAATCAAACGGTATTTATCGGCGATGCGTTTGGCCAGATGATTAAGCGGGTTGACCGTACCCTGCAAGTTCGCCAGCTCCCGGTGTACCTCGCGCATGAACTCATGAAAATGCAGCCGCGTTTTGCGCTTTAATGGCACGGCACTGAAGAAGCAATCCATCAGAAAACTTTTGCCGCGACCAACGCCACCATGCATGTAAACACCCCGCGGAATGGCCGGGCGATTGATCAGTTTTTGGATGGTGCTGGAGCGTTGCGCACGGTATTTACCCCATTCCCGGGCACAAGTCTCCAGCACTTGCACCGCCCGCAGCTGTGCCGGGTCAGCACTGAAACCACGGGCAGAAAGCTCGTCCTGGTAAATTTTCCGAACCGTCACAACGCATCCATTTGCTACAAAATTAATAACTAATTACCCTTATATAACAAGGGATGCAAGTCATTTTTATTTATGAATCAAAAATTCAAGGTACGTTTTTCAACTGCCAAAGCGGCCTCTTTGGTCGATTCGCTCAAAGAAGGATGCGCATGGCAAACCCGCGCAATGTCTTCGCTGCTGGCGCGGAACTCCATGGCCAGCACACATTCGGCGATCAATTCACTCGCCACCGGGCCGACAATGTGCACCCCCAGAATTTCGTCCGTTTGGGCATCGGCCAGCATCTTCACCATGCCGGTGGTATCGCCCAAAGCACGGGCGCGGCCATTGGCCAGAAACGGGAAAGTGCCTGCCTTGTAAGCGACACCATCGGCCTTGAGTTGCTGCTCGGTGCGCCCGACCCAAGCAATCTCGGGACTGGTGTAAATCACCCACGGAATGGTGTTGAAGTTGACATGACCATGTTGGCCAGCAATGCGCTCAGCCACTGCCACACCTTCTTCTTCAGCCTTGTGCGCCAGCATCGGACCGCGCACCACGTCGCCCACTGCCCACACGCCAGGCAAGTTGGTGCGGCAGTCAGCGTCCACCACAATCGCGCCGCGCTCGTCAAGTTGCAAACCCACAGCGTCAGCATTCAAACCGACCGTGTTGGGCACGCGGCCAATGGACACAATGAGCTTGTCCACATCCAGTGTCTGGGCTTCACCCTTGGCATTGGTCCAGGCTACCGCCACGCCTTTTTTACCAACCTTGATCGCCCCCACTTTGACACCCAGCTCAACCTTCAGGCCCTGCTTGTCAAACGCCTTTTTGGCTTCCTTGGCAATTTGTTCGTCCACCGCGCCCAGAAAAGTGGGCAAGCCTTCCAGAATGGTCACTTCTGCGCCCAAACGCCGCCAGACCGACCCCATTTCCAGACCGATCACGCCGGAGCCAATCAAACCCAGCTTTTTCGGCACTGCACCCATGCGCAACGCGCCATCGTTAGAGAGAATGTTTTCCTCATCAAACGGCGCACCTGGCAAGGCGCGGGCGTTGGAGCCGGTGGCCACAATGATGTGCGGCCCAACCAGGGTTTCTTCTGCCGCACCACTGACCTTGATCTCGTAGCCGCCCAAAGAGCCCGAAGTCGCACCAGGCGCGACGGCTTTCACGAACGAAGCGCGACCATGGAAAAAGCTGACCTTGTTCTTTTTGAACAAGTACAGAATGCCGTCGTTGTTTTGTTTCACCACGGTATCCTTGCGCGCCACCATCTTGGCCACATCCATCGTCACCTTCCCGGTGCTGATGCCATGGTCGGCAAAATGGTGGTTGGCCTGCTCAAAATGCTCGGAGGATTGCAGCAAGGCTTTGCTGGGGATACAGCCTACGTTGGTGCAGGTGCCGCCTGGGGCCGGGCCACCCTTGGCGTTTTTCCACTCGTCCACGCAGGCCACGTTTTTACCCAACTGGGCAGCACGAATGGCGGCAATGTAGCCACCGGGGCCGCCACCAATCACGATCACATCAAATTGTTTGCTCATTATTTACTTTCAAATCCGTCATGAATATCAAGTTTTAACGCCAATGCCATTTTTTACCCGCAGTGTGGGCTGGGTATCCGACTCCGCGAATGTCCCCCGGCTTGGGGCAAGCCCCAAGCCTCCTCCTTGATTTCGCTACGTCAGACACCCAACCCACACCGCTGGTCGTTATAGGAACTCAGTGCAGCGACCAAGCTTTCCCGGTCGCAGAAGTCAAGTCCGCTCCAAAAGAAGCGCGCGTTCGACCGCCTGATCTTTCGCAGTTATCAAATATCAAACAAAAGGCGCGCCGGGTCTTCCAGCGCCTCTTTCATCGCCACCAAGCCCAACACGGCTTCACGGCCGTCGATGATGCGGTGGTCGTAGCTCATGGCAAAGTAGTTCATCGGGCGCACCACCACCTGGCCGTTTTCAACCACGGCGCGGTCTTTGGTGGCGTGGATGCCCAAAATGGCGCTTTGCGGCGGGTTGATGATGGGGGTGGACATCATGGAGCCAAACGTGCCGCCATTGCTGACCGAGAACGTGCCGCCCGTCATTTCATCCATGCCCAGCTTGCCCTCGCCCGCTTTCTTGCCAAACTCGGCAATCTTTTTCTCGATCTCGGCAAAACTCATTTGGTCGGCGTTACGCAAAATGGGTACCACCAGGCCGCGTGGCGAGCCCACCGCGATACCAATGTCAAAGTAACCGTGGTAGACGATGTCGTTGCCATCCACTGAAGCATTGAGCACCGGGAATTTCTTCAAGGCATGCACGGCCGCTTTAACGAAGAAGCTCATAAAGCCCAGCTTGACCCCATGCTCTTTCTCAAACCGGTCTTGCATGCGCTTGCGCATGTCCATCACCGGAGCCATGTTGATCTCGTTGAACGTGGTCAGAATAGCGTTGGTGGATTGCGATTGCAGCAGGCGTTCGGCCACACGGGCGCGCAGACGGGTCATGGGCACGCGCTGTTCCGGGCGGCCTGCCAATTGTTCAGCCAGGCTCCCTGCCGGTGCTGCAACTTGAGGCAACAATGGGGCTGCAGCCCTTGCTGGCATTGCGGGAGCAGCTACAACTTTAGGTGCAGCCACAGCCGCCAAAACATCACCCTTGGTTACGCGGCCGTCTTTGCCGGAACCAGCCACAGAGCCAGCAGCCAAGTGGTTGTCGGCCATCAGCTTGGCAGCGGCAGGCATGGCCACACCGGCCATCGCGTTGCCCGCTGGCACAGCCGCCGCAGCAGCAGTTTGCGTGGCCGGTGCTGCAGCGGCAGCCATGGCAGCCACCACGGGCGGCACGGGCGCTGCAGCACCCGCCACGGCTTCGGTATCAATGCGCGCGATCAACTGCTCAGCGGCCACCGTGCTGCCATCGGGTTGCACAATTTCAACCAGCACACCGGCCGAGGGTGCAGGCACTTCCAGCACCACCTTGTCAGTTTCCACGTCGATCAGGATTTCATCCACAGCGACAGCGTCGCCCACTTTTTTCTTCCACTGCAACAGGGTGGCTTCAGCCACAGATTCAGACAGTTGCGGGACTTTGACTTCTACGATTGCCATATCAATTCTTTCCAAAATATTCTTGAAGGGTTTGCAGCGGCGGTGCTAGCCGCCGTAAGGATGCATGTCGTGCCTGGTCTTATTTCTCAGGTACAAAGCCTTTGAGCTTGCCAAAAGCACCGTCAACCAGCGCTTTTTGCTGCTCTTGGTGCAGATGCGAATACCCCACCGCCGGCGAAGCCGAAGCCGTCCGACCGGAATAACCCAGCTTTTGCCCTTCAAGCATGTTCTCAAAAATGTAGTGCTGCACAAAGAACCAGGCTCCCTGGTTTTGTGGCTCGTCTTGCGTCCACACCACTTCCTGCGCGTTCGGGTATTTTTTAAGTTCAGCCGCAAATGCCTTGTGCGGGAACGGATAGAGCTGTTCCACGCGCAAGATGGCCACATCATCACGGCCGGTTTCTTCACGCTTTTTGGCCAGGTCGTAATACACCTTGCCGGAGCACACCACCACTCGCTTGACCTTGTCGGCCTTGAGTGCCTTGTGCTCAGGAATCACGGTCTGGAAGCAGCCTTTGGTGAATTCAGACAAGGGCGATGCCGCATCCTTGTGGCGCAACAACGACTTGGGCGTGAAGATCACCAGCGGTTTGCGCAGGTTGCGCACCATCTGGCGGCGCAACACGTGGAAGATCTGGCTCGCCGTGGTGGGCTGCACCAGTTGCATGTTGGTGTCGGCTGCCAGTTGCATGAAACGCTCAACCCGGGCTGAAGAGTGTTCCGGGCCTTGGCCCTCATAGCCATGTGGCAACATCATCGTCAGGCCATTGACACGGCCCCACTTGACTTCACCCGAGGCAATGAACTGGTCGATGACCACCTGTGCGCCGTTGGCAAAATCACCAAACTGCGCTTCCCAGATCACCAGCGTACTGGGATCGTTAGACGCGTAACCATACTCAAAACCCAGCACCGCTTCTTCGGACAAGATCGAATCGATGACGACAAACGGGGCCTGGTTTTCAGCCACGTTTTGCAGCGCCACATACGTGCCCACATCCCACTTCTCGCGGCTTTGGTCATGGATCACCGCGTGCCGGTGGGTAAACGTGCCACGGCCACAGTCTTCACCGCTCAAACGCACCGGGTAACCGCTGGCCACCAGCGAGGCAAAGGCCATGTGCTCGCCCATGCCCCAATCCACCGGAATGTCGCCCCGGCCCATGGCCGCGCGGTCGTCATAGACTTTCTTGACCAGTGGGTGCGGTTTGACACTCTCGGGAATGGTGGTAATTTTTTCAGCAAGGCGTTTCCACTCGGCCATGGGGATGGCGGTGTCACCGGCATCGGTCCACTTTTTGCCCAGGAACGGAGCCCAATCGACCGCGTATTTGCTCTTGAAATTAGTCAGCACGGGGTCTACCGTGTGTTTGCCGGCATCCATAGCGGCGCGGAAGGCGCGCACCATGTCATCGCCCAGGCTTGCGCCCAGACCTTGGGTGGCCAACTTGTCGGCATAGAGTTTGCGCGTGCCGGGATGCGCGGCAATTTTTTTGTACATCAGCGGCTGCGTCAACGCCGGCGTGTCTTGCTCGTTGTGACCCAGTTTGCGGAAACAAATGATGTCCAGCACCACGTCCTTGCGGAACTCCATGCGGTATTCCAGCGCCCATTGCATGGCCATCACCACGGCTTCAGGGTCATCCCCATTAACGTGCATCACCGGGGCTTCGACCCCTTTGACGATGTCGGTGCAATAAAGTGTGGAGCGCATGTCGCGCGGGTCCGAGGTGGTGAAACCAATCTGATTGTTGATGATGATGTGCACCGTGCCAGCCGTGGTGTAGCCACGGGTCTGAGCCAGCGCCAGGGTTTCCTGGTTCACGCCTTGACCGGCAAAAGCGGCATCGCCATGCACCAGCACCGGCAGCACTTGGCGGCCCGTGGGGTCAGCGCGGCGATCCATACGGGCACGCACCGAGCCCTCCACCACCGGGTTGACAATCTCAAGGTGCGAAGGATTGAACGCCAGGCTTAAGTGCACCGGGCCACCGGGGCTGGTCACATCAGAGCTGAAACCTTGGTGGTACTTGACATCGCCCGAGGTCAGTTCTTCAGGTGCGGTATGGTCAAACTCGGCAAACAAGTCCGCAGGCATCTTACCCAGCGTATTCACCAGCACGTTCAAACGACCACGGTGAGCCATGCCGATGACAATTTCTTGCACGCCCAAGCCACCGGCCTGCTGCACCAGTTCATCCATGGCGGCAATAAAGCTTTCGCCACCTTCGAGCGAAAACCGCTTTTGGCCCACGTATTTGGTGTGCAGAAAGCGCTCCAGCCCTTCAGCTGCAGTCAGGCGGTCAAGAATGTGTTTCTTCTGATCCGCATTGAAGCTGGGTTTGCTGCGCACGCTTTCCAGCTTTTGTTGCCACCAGCGCTTTTGCGTCTGATCAGTCAAATACTGGTATTCAGCGCCAATGGTGCTGCAATAGGTTTCACGCAAAGCATTGAGCAATTCACGCAACGGCATGTTGTTTTTGCCAAAAAACGTGTTGCTGGTGTCAAAAATGACTTCCTGATCGGCATCGGTAAAGCCATAAAACGCCGGGTCAAGCTCGGGAATGTCGCGCCGCTCGGTACGCTTGAGTGGGTCCAGATCAGCCCAGCCCGCGCCCACATTACGGTAGGCTGCAATGAGTTGCTGAACCGCCGTGCGTTTACGGCCCATTTCAGCATCTTCGCTGGCCATCACCACCTTGGTACCACCGGCTTTGGCGCGTTGGGCAAAGGCATCAATCACCGGTTGATGCGGCACGTCTTTGGCGTTGCTGCCGTCAACGGCGGGGACGTGTTGCAGGGCATCAAAATAATCACGCCAAGTGTCTGGAACGCTGCCTGGATTGGCCAAGTAGTTTTCGTACATCTCTTCGACGTAAGGGGCATTCCCACCAAAAAGGTAGGTATTGGCCTGATAGGCTTGATAAACCGTACTGGTTTCACTCATGTTTCGCTGACTTTCATTTCCCTTTGGGAAACTTTAGCTGGTTAAAGCTGTGGGTTGATTAACCTCCCGCGTCACGGCTTAACCGTTTGGCGGATGCGACAGTGGCGTTGGAAGGGCCGAATGCGAAAAAGGATTGTGCCATCGAAAGACAGCACAATCCTTACAGCCGGGCAATAGCCCTTGAATCCGATTTGAATCAGGCTGTTTGCACCAGATCCTTGATTTGCTGCAGCGCCGACGGGTCGTCCATGGTGGTCAGGTCGCCGGGGTCACGCCCCTCACAAACCGCTGTAATGGCGCGGCGCAGGCATTTGCCACTGCGGGTTTTGGGCAACAAAGTTACAAAACGAACCCGTGCCGGGCGTGCTACTGCACCCAGATCCTTGTCCACAATCTTCATGATTTCAGCTTCAAGCTTGAGCTTGGCGGCTTCATCGGTCACCAGCGACGTGTCCTTGACCACGGCAAAAGCCATGGCCACCTGACCTTTGAGCTGATCCGCCACGCCGACCACTGCCACTTCGGCCACGTTCGGGTGCGCTGAAATGCTCTCCTCGATCTCACGCGTGCCCAAGCGATGGCCAGCCACATTGATCACGTCATCGGTGCGACCCAAAATAAAGTAATACCCGTCGGCATCGCGCACACCCCAGTCAAAGGTGCTGTACACCAGTTTGCCGGGCACGGTCTTCCAATAGGTTTCAACAAAGCGCGCGTCATCGCGCCACACGGTTTGCATGCAGCCAGGGGGTAATGGGCCCTCGACCGCGACCACACCTTTTTGGTTCGGGCCGGTGAGTTCTGCGCCAGTCTGGTCATCCAGCAGCTTGACGTTGTAGCCATAAACGGCCTTACCTGGCGAACCAAATTTGGTCGGCGAATCGTCCACCCCTTTGGAAATGGCCAAAATAGGCCAGCCGGTTTCGGTCTGCCAATAGTTGTCAATGATCGGACGCCCCAAGCCGGCGCTAATCCACTGCGCGGTCGGCTCGTCCAACGGCTCACCAGCCAAAAACAAGGCCTTGAGCGACGACAGGTTGTATTTGGTCAGGTAAGCCGGGTCTTGTTTCTTGAGCACACGAATCGCAGTTGGGGCGCTGAACATCACCGTGACCTTGTACTTTTCAACCAGGCTCCACCAGATGCCGCCGTCCGGGCGAATCGGCAGGCCTTCGTACATGATGGTGGCCATGCCGGCGATCAGCGGGCCATAGATGATGTAGCTATGCCCCACCACCCAGCCGATGTCACTGGTTGAAAAATAAGTTTCACCGGCTTCTCCGCAGTAAATGTGCTTCATGCTGGCAGCCAGCGCCACGGCGTAGCCACCGGTGTCGCGCTGCACACCCTTGGGCTTGCCGGTGGTGCCGCTGGTGTAAAGGGTGTAACTGGGGTGCGTGGCATCGACCCATTCGCATGGCACCACCACGTTCATGTTTTTTTCGCGCAGCGGGGCCCACAGCTTGTCGCGCCCGGCGACCATCTCCATGGGTGCCATGCCGCGGTCCACCAGCAACACCGACTCGGGTTTGTACTTGGACAGGCGTAGCGCTTCGTCCAGCAGCGGCTTGTACGCCACCGCCTTGCCACCGCGCGAGCCAGCGTCCGCACTGACAACCACTTTGGGCTCGGCGTCTTCAATGCGCGAAGCCAGTGAACCCGAGGCAAAGCCCCCAAACACCACCGAGTGGATAGCCCCAATGCGGGTACAAGCCAGCATGGCAAAGGCGGCTTCAGGGATCATGGGCATGTAAATCAGCACGCGGTCGCCCTTGCCCACACCCAGTTCCTTGAAAGTGGCTGCCATGCGCTGGACTTCAGCATGCAGTTCGCGGAACGAGTAAATCTTTTCCTGGTTGGTTTCGGTGGAGACAAAGATCAGCGCCGCCTGATCCGGGCGGGTTGCCAAATGGCGATCGACCGCGTTGTGGCACAAGTTGGTGACCCCGCCCACGAACCACTTGGCAAACGGTGGGTTGCTGTAGTCGCAAATTTGCTTAGGCGGCACTTTCCAGTCCACCAACTTGGCTTGCTCACCCCAAAAACCGTCGCGGTCGGTCAGGGAACGTTGGTGGAAGGCAGCGTAATTGGTCATGGGTGGTCTCCGATGGTTATGGATAAACTGAATTCATAATTATGAACCGTGAGCTTGCAGCACCCTGACGACCTGAAAAATACCCAGCGCGCCCTTGCAGCACCAAAAATGCTGCTATTTAAATAGCATGATAGATAAATAACACAAGGGGCATAGACCAATTTACTTGACCAATGCTTGCACCGCTTTAAACTGCGCATGCTCCGCACTGCGCAGCCACTCAAACAATACCATTTCAGTCGACACCAGCTCTGCCCCTGCACCGGCCAAGCGGTCAAAGGCGGCATCGCGGTTGCGCTCGGTGCGCGAGCTGCAGGCATCGGTGACCACCCACACGTCAAATTCGTCTTCAAGCAAATGCAGCGCGGTTTGTAGCAAACACACGTGTGCTTCACACCCCGCCAGCACCACACTGCTGCGCTCGGTGGGGGTGTTGCTGGGCTTTTGCAAATGCTTGGGCAGGCTGCGGGCGTTGCCGGCGGGCGCTTTGAGCGGCGGGCGCAACCATTCACCCAAGCCCTCTTCAACCGCGCTGAACTGCATTTTGGCCAGTGTATTGCGGCACAAGGTACGCAACTCGGGCGGGTTCTGGCCTAATTTGGATGGATTTTGCTCGGTGCCCCACACCGGCACTTGCAGCAGTTTGGCCGCTTGCGCCAGTCGCAGCGCGTTGGCCAGCACCAGTGGTGCTTCAAAAATAGCGCCCATCAGACGGGGTTGGTAGTCAATCAAGACCAATTGGGAAGATTCGGTTTCAAGCAGCATGGCCATCTTTCAAAAAAACAGGGAAGGTCAATCGGCTATTTTGACCACAATGCGACCGCGTACCTGACCGGCCAGCAGCGCTTGTGCCTGCGCCATGCAATCTGACAAGCCGATTTCATGCACCATCGACTCGAGCAACGTCAAGTCCAGGTCACGAGCCAACCGATCCCAGGCACGTTGCCGTTTGGCAAGCGGAGCCATGACCGAATCCACGCCAGCCAGCGTCACACCGCGCAAAATGAACGGCATCACGCTGGTGGGCAAGTCCATGCCTTGCGCCAAGCCGCACGCAGCCACCACACCGCCGTAACGGGTCTGGGCCAGGGCGTTGGCCAGCGTGTGCGAGCCGACTGCATCCACCACGGCGGCCCAACGCTCTTTTTGAAACGGTTTGCCAGGGGCTGACAAACTGGCCCGGTCGATGATGCTGCTGGCCCCCAAACGGCTCAGATACGCCGCTTCAGTGGCCTTGCCGGTGGCCGCCACCACGCTGTAGCCGAGTTTGGCCAGCAAGGCAACGGCAACGCTGCCCACCCCACCGGTGGCCCCCGTTACCAACACGTCACCCTGTCCGGGCTGCAGGCCATGGTCTTCCAACGCCAGCACGCACAGCATGGCGGTGTAACCCGCCGTGCCGATGGCCATGGCTTGACGCGGCGTGAATGCGTCCGGCAGTCGCACCAGCCAGTCCCCTTGCAGACGCGCTTTTTCGGCCAGGCAGCCCCAACGGGTTTCACCCACGCCCCAGCCGTTGTGCACCACCTGGTCACCTACTTTCCAGTTCGGATGACTCGATGCCAGCACCGTCCCTACACCGTCAATGCCAGCCACCATGGGCCACTGCCGCACCACCGGCCCCTGGTTGGTGATGGCCAGCGCGTCCTTGTAGTTCAGCGTGGAATAGTGCACAGCCAGCGTCACGTCCCCGGCAGGCAAGCGCGACTCATCCAGTTGTGCCAGCCCAGCTTGAAATCCGGACGTGTTCTCCAATAACAATGCCTGAAACATATAAAAACCTTTAATTCAATTTAAATCAATTAGTTACAAGTGTTTCATGAGAAAACACTTTAAATTTAGCAAGCGGTTAAACTCGAGCCATGCTACAACCCTTACGCATTTTCGTTGTTTCCTTGCTCCTGCTGGTCCGCTTGGCATACGCAGGCCCACAAGACGCAGTCCCTGATCAACTTAATCTTTTACTTGACAATGGCAAGACGCTGCTGACCCAAGTGGATGCCGCGCGCCTTTCTGTAACCGACACAGCCGCTGACCTGGTCGGCAGCGCCCTGGGGTTTCTGGGCGTACCCTACAAGCGTGGCGGCAGTTCGGCAGCTACCGGTTTTGATTGCAGCGGTTTTGTAAAAACCGTGTACGAGCAAACCGTTGGCCTGATCTTGCCACGCAACGCTGCGCAACAAGCGGCTGCCACCCAGCGCATTGACAAAGCTGATTTGCAACCCGGTGACCTGGTGTTTTTCAACACCATGCGGCGTGCTTTCAGCCACGTTGGCATCTACATCGGTGAAGGCCAATTCATCCACTCCCCCAGACCGGGTGCAGAAGTGCGGGTTGAAAACATGGGGCTTTCTTACTGGAGACGTCGCTTTGACGGGGCCCGCCGGGTTCCAGTTGCAGAGGCCACACCAACTCCGGTGGTCACGGCTACCGAATCCAAAATGTAATCACTGGCGCGCTGATATCACTAAAAGGCGTACCCAGCGCCACTTCACCACGACCGTGCAGCACGCACTCCTCGCGCCGCAAGAGCACATCAGAGCCGCCGCCGGCAAACCTGATCCAGCAGCCATACGAGCTGACATCCACCAGCATGATGCTGCCGTTTCGCCAATCCAGCCGGGCATGCTGTCTGGACACCCGGGGGTCATTCACCACAAACTCAGCCTGGCGCACGCGACCAATGTGAATCGGCAACTCAAAAGATTTGAAGGTTTTACTGCTGTCCAGCCACGTCAGCTCTACCTGACTGCCCAGTGCATCACGTTTGGAATCCGTGCCGTCGAGCAAAGGGGATTGGATCGTGAAATATTGCGAATCAATGTCTTCCTGCCATTCCAACTGGTACACCTTGCACCACTCGGAGCGCCCCCTGACCTGAATGGGCCCCAAGGGTCGAAGGTGGGATTCCTGCGCCAAGTGCGTACCTTCAACCACTTCCGCATTGAGCCAGATTTGCTTCGGCCCGGTCAATTCGCTCAAACGCGCAGCGATGTTCACAGCATCACCGTAACAGTCGTCCCCCACCATTTCCACCTCACCCCGTGCCACACCAATACGAAGCGGCATTTTGGTGTTGTTTTGGGGTGATAAAAACCGTGATTCAAATGCACGCTGCACATCAATCACGGCCGTCACCGCCTGGCGGTTTTCTGAAAAAACCACCAACACACCGTCACCCAGGAATTTGACCACCCGCCCCCCATTGATGGCGAACCGGCCCGCCAGCCAGGTGGTGATTTCAGTCACTAATTCAGTAGCCTGGACGTTGCCCAGCGATTCAAAAACGCCGGTGCTACCGAACAAGTCAGCAAAAACAACCGTCGATTGAACACCCATGAACAAAACGCCTTTACAGTGATGCCACGAGTTTAGGCGAACTCTGGGTGTGAATGACCAAAATGGCCCCAAACCAGCATCGCATCACGCCCCTGCACCTCCAAATCAACCTTGGCACCCACCGGCAGCAGCACCTTGGTTTGCACATGGCCATAAGGCAGGTTGGTGATAACGGGAATTTTGCAATGCTGGCGTACCCAATCAATGGCACTTTGCAGCTTGAAACCCCGGTCATGGCTGACCAGCTTGTAACCCGTGAACTGCCCCAGCAGCAGGGCTTTTTGATGCTGCAACACCCCCGCATGCAGCAGCTGCGTCAACATGCGCTCAATCCGGTACGGGTGCTCGGCCACATCTTCCAGAAACAGCACGCCGCCCTTGATCTGCGGAAAATACGGTGTTCCGAGCAGCGCAGTCAACACCGTCAGGTTGCCCCCCCAAAGCACCGAATTATTTATACAAAATGAGCCTATGGCCCTTTTTTTAACTGCGTCACAAGCTATTGATTCAATAGCAGATTGAGGTTTTTCCAGGGTTTGCCGCCAGCCGCTGCCCTCTCCCTGCCCTTGCAACAGGTCGTCAAAACAGGCTTCCATGATGTCATCGGGTACGGGCGCAGCGCCTGCGCCATGTCCATCCGCATCGGGCTTGCCGCCCACGCCAAAGCCCTCGCACAAAGCCGGGCCTGCCCAGGTGATGGCTCCGGTTTTGGCCAGCACGGCACTCTGAAAAGCAGTGAAGTCGCTGATGCCGACAAACGCCATGCCTTTGTTGATGGCTTTGGCCACTGACTTGTAATGAATACCCGGCAAGATACGGGTCAAGCCATAGCCGCCACGGGCAATCAAGGCCACATCTGCGCCGCTGGCCGCCGCCCGGTGAATGGCTGCCAGCCGGGTGGCATCGTCACCGGCAAAACGCTGCACGCTGGCGAGCGCATCCGGGTCTACTTCTACCTCGTGACCCAAGGCTTGCAAACGTGCAAGGCCACGTTTAAAGGCAGCCTTGTCACGTACCGCACCCGATGGTGAATAGATATAAATGTGTTTTTTCATGGTTTGTTTGTTGGCCCCAGGGCACGCCAAGCCGCACGGTATCCGGCATCTGGGTAAGGGGCATCCAATTCGGCTTGAGTCAAGGCATCAGCAGGGTGCGATTGTCGTCCGGTAAAGCGCGGAGGAGACCACTGCATGAGTTGACTGGCCAAGCTCGTGCCATCAGACTGGCATGGGACCCCGCTATTGATGGGCTCCACCAGCACCAAGCGCTGCCAAGGTGCAAGATGCAGATGCTCCAGCCACTCCGCAATGACCCGGGCATGCCATGCAAGCGTGTGAAAAGATGGTTTTTTTGGTTTATCGCTTTTGCCAAAGCCAATCAGATCCAGCGCCAGCACGCGCTGCCCCAGTGCGACTTGCTTCAACATGAAACTGCGCCACTGCTGTGACCATGCTTGCGCACTGTGCAAACACAGGTAAACCGTTGGCGCATCGGCTGGCCCCGCATCCACATAATGCAGGCGCAAGCCTGCCAGAGAAGGCAAGTCTGTTACATCACAAGCGGTTCCAGGCAGTTCGGGTAGACCTTTAAAACGCTGCGCGAGTGTGCGCAATGCATCTTCCCGCAGAGGACTGCTGTGAAGCACCTGGTGTGCACGCTGGTGCTTGAAGAATTGCTGTAGAAGTGCACCACACTCCAGTGCCAACACCCCACCCTGCACCTGAGTCTGGTGGTTGAGTTGGGTCTGGGCAAACAGGTTTAGCACCGACCCGGCAGCACCGGTTTTGGGGTCTGCTGCGCCGAACACCACCCGTTTCAAACGGGCGTGCAACATGGCCCCGGCGCACATGGCACAAGGCTCCAGCGTGACGAACAATTCACAACCATCGAGCCGGTAATTGCCCAGCTGCTCAGCCGCCTGGCGCAAGGCCAGTATTTCAGCGTGGGCACTGGGGTCGTGGGTGTGAATGGGGGCATTGCGGCCTACGGCCAGCAACGCTGCGTTGCGCACCAGAACCGCCCCCACCGGCACTTCTCCAGCCTCGGCAGCCAACTGCGCTTGCGCCAGCGCCAGCCGCATCCACTGTTCGTCCTGAGCGCTCACATCGAGCGACATGACCACAGCCTGACAGGATGTGCGTCAGGCTTCACCTGGCCCACCATCACACAGCCCCATGCGCAGCATCCAGTGCGCCAGGGCACGTTCGTTGTCGTTGCCGTGCGCATAGGCCGCGTGCATGGCGACATGGGATTCAGGACGGTGCTGGTTAAGTTTGACTTTGCACTGCAATTGCGTGACTTTGAGTTCAAACGCCACGATGCCCTGCATCATCTTGTGCTGAAAGTCTGACCCCAGGCTGCGCCACTGGGCCGCATAGTCTGGATCGTGGTCAGCAATCAGGTGTTTGAGCAAACGGTCTTTGTCGTCAAAGGTATCTATCAGATGCGCCTGCACGGTGCAATGCACCATCAGGTAGTTCCAGGTTGGCACACGCGCCAAGTCGGGGTACACACGCGGACTCATGTAAGCCTGCGGCCCCATGAACGTCACCACCGCCTGCGCACGCGCCTGCAAGTAACGCCAGTGCGGATTGGCTTTGGCGCAGTGACCCAGCAACAGTACCCCCTCCTGCGACTCCAACCAATGCAACGGCAGTGGTGTGACGAATGGCAGGCCGTTGTCATCAACCGAAATCAATTGGGCAAACGGGTGGTCACGCACCAGTTGACGTGCATGAGCCAAATCTGTGTTGGCAAATTGAGGTGGCAGGTACATGCGTGAATTGTCCGCGATGGTTGCAGTTCAACCAAACAATCAGCGCTTTTGCAGCCACTGAATGTCGGCAGTTATTCCCACTCAATCGTCGCCGGTGGCTTGCTGCTCACGTCATACGTGACACGATTGATACCGCGCACTTCATTGATGATGCGGCTCGACACTTTTTTCAGCAGGGCGTAGGGCAACTCGGCCCAATCTGCGGTCATGAAGTCGCTGGTTTGCACGGCACGCAGCGCCACCA
>JAVHPS010000202.1:0-33749 GCA_036170715.1 Rhodoferax sp.
GCAGCGGACTCTTAATCCGTTTGTCGAGGGTTCGACCCCCTCAGTTCCCACCAGATAAGCCTTATGGCACATAAAAGCCTGCTACATAAAAATAGCGGGCTTTTTTATGTTTGGTTCTGTGTGACATTTTGCAGCGTACCTTTGTTGATACCAACTGAAATTTGAGCCAGATGCCGATTTTTGACTTCTCCTACGTCATAGTGCACTACCTAGCATTCAGCAATGGTTTCAAGAACATCTACCAAGGTCACGTTGGGGTCGAATACAGGGTTAGTTTAGCTGCCCAAGCCAAAAAGTGCATCCAGAGATGCTGAATTGTGCATGAACACATAACCTCAGCAACGAAAAAAGCCCGCCAGCTTTTAAGCTGCGGGCTTTTGATGTTCTTTAAAAATCAGCGCTCGTTCTTGGCAAAACGTTTTTGCGCGTCACGCGGTACAAACACTTTGCCGCCCGCAGCCGGTTTGGAAAATGCAGGCTTGCCAAAAGCAGGCTTCCCAAACGCAGGTTTGCGATCAGCGAAATCGCCACGAGGTGCAAAGTCGCCACGCGGTGCGCCACTGTTACGATCCCCGGCAAAACGGTCATTGAAGCCACCTTTGCGCTCGTAGCTGAAACCTTCACGCGGAGCCGCTTCACGGGGGGCAAAAGAGCGATCTTCACGCCCTGCAAAATTTCCGCGTGGCGCGTCAAAGTTGCCACGGGGGGCATCAAAACCACCGGTGCGGCCACCGCCACCAAATTTGCGATCACGCGGCGCAAAATTACCACCACCACGGTTATCGCGGCCACCGAAGCTGCCAGGGCGAGATTCAGGAATACGCTGTTTGGGTTCCAGACCGGGAATTACATCGGGTTTGATTGGCTGGCGGGTGTAGGCCTCAATGTCAAAAATCTTGCGACGGTCACGTAACTCGGCAAAAGTTACAGCGATACCATCACGCCCGGCACGTCCGGTACGGCCAATACGGTGCGTGTAATCTTCGGCTTTCATCGGCAAACCAAAGTTGAACACATGGGTGACAGTGGGCACGTCAATACCCCGCGCAGCCACATCGGTGGCCACCAAAATTTGCACTTGGCCTTGGCGCAAAGCCATCAGGCGACGGTTGCGCAAGCCTTGACTTAACGCGCCATGCAAGGCCACCGCATCAAAACCGTCTTGTTGCAAGTCATTGGCCAGGCCATCACATTCAATTTGCGTGCTGGCAAACACAATGGCCTGGTTGATGGTGCTGTCATGCAACCAGTGATCCAACAGCTTGCGTTTGTGCTGGGCGTTGTCAGCCCAGAACAGCACTTGTTTGATGTTGGCATGTTTTTCTTGCGGGCTGTCAACGGTAATGCGTTGTGGTTCGCGCATGACGCGGGCCGCCAGCTGCTGAATGCGCGGCGCAAAGGTGGCGCTGAACATCATCGTTTGCTTGCGGTCAATGGTCAGCTGGTTGATCTCTGCCAAATCATCAGAGAAACCCAGGTCGAGCATGCGGTCGGCTTCATCTACCACCAAAAACTGGACTTGATCGAGTTTGATTTGCATCGAACGTTGCAAATCAAGCAAACGACCAGGGGTTGCAACCACCAGATTGGCATTTTGCAGCTTGGCGATTTGCAATTGGTACGGCATGCCGCCCACGATGTTGGCCACGCGCAGGCCACGGCAGTGCTGCACCAGGTCAATCGCATCATGTGCCACTTGCTGGGCCAGTTCACGGGTGGGGCAGACGATCAACGCGCCCGGAGTGGGTGCGGTGAAGTGGCGTGGGTTGGTGGGGTCTTTGCGCTTGGCGCGCTTCGGGGGCGCTTCACCTTTGGCGGCGGCATCTGCTACTGCACGCTCGTAGTCAGCACGGGCATCAATTTCAACTTGCTCTTGCTGCTTGAGCAAGGTGTGCAACACGGGCAACAGGAAAGCGGCTGTCTTGCCACTGCCGGTTTGGCTGGATACCATCAGGTCAATGAATTTGGCCTTGCCACCATCGGTGGTCAAGCCCTGCATGGCCAACGGAATGGTCTTGAGCTGCACTGTGGTGGGCTGGGTAAAACCCAGGTCTTTGACAGCGGCAATCAGCTCCGGGGCCAGGCCCAAGGTCACAAAACCGTTCGGGGTCTCAACCACTTCGGCTGCAGGTGCGTCGCTTGCATCAAGCGGCAACAAGTTGATGTCATTGGAAAAGTTTTCGGCAGACGAAAGTTCGCCAGCCGCTAAAGTAGCGTCAGTCATGGTATTTCCTCAATACGCAAGCCATCACAAGTTATGTGATGACTCCGTGATGGTTAAAAAACATCAACCATCAAACGGAACCGGCTTTGACTCACGGCAGTGAGTTCGTATCGAAGCTGGGGGCCTTTTAAAAGTCAGACGGCAAACGGTTTGACTTGAGACCCAGTGAATGTTGGGAGATGTACAAATATGCGATGCAGTTTGCAGCGCAGCCGGAGATTATGCCATGAATTTGAAAAGATCTTCGGGTTTCTACTTAATCCGGCAGTTTGATGAAGTGGGCTCGGTAGTGTTCAAGCTCATCAATCGATTCATGCACATCCGCCAGTGCGGTGTGACGCTGTTTCTTTTTAAAACTCTTTTGAACCAGCGGTGCCCACCGCTTGGCCAGTTCCTTGAAGGTGCTCACGTCCAGATTACGGTAGTGAAAGAAGGCTTCCAGTTTCGGCATGTATTTGGCCAAAAAACGCCGATCTTGCCCAATCGTGTTGCCACACATGGGTGTAGTCCCTTTGGGTGCGAATTGCCGCACAAAGGTCAACAGCTGTTCCTGTGCCTCATCTTCTGTCAGGGTGGAGGATTTGACCTTGTCGATCAAACCGCTTTTGCCGTGCGTACCTTTGTTCCATTTGTCCATGCCATCAAGCAAGGCATCGCTTTGATGAATCACCAACACCGGGCCTTCAATGCGTTGCACCAACAGGGGATCTGTCACGATCAATGCAATCTCGATGATGCGGTCATGCTCAGGGTTCAGGCCCGTCATTTCGCAATCGAGCCAAATCAGGTTTTGATCCGATTTGGCCAACGGCACATTGACGGTGGGGGTGATGGGGCTGCTCATGGCTGCCGATTGTCGCTGATGGCCTAAACTTCGCCGCCATGCCTGCCACAACGCTTATGTCCGACCCGTCTTTTGCACTCACCTGTTTTTTCACGCTGGCCCTGTTACTGGGGCTGCTGACCAAGGTCTGGCTGAGTTCACGCCAGATTCGCCATGTGGCACGCCACCGCGGAGAAGTGCCAAACGCTTTTGCTGCCACCATTGCGCTGGCTGCGCACCATAAAGCGGCCGACTACACCGTCGCCAAAGCGCGTTTTGGCTTGGTGGAAATGGTGTTGGGTAGCGCCGTGCTCATCGGCTGGACATTGTTGGGGGGTGTCTCCGCACTGAACCAGTTTCTGGTGCAGCAACTGGGCTACGGCATGGTGCAGCAACTGGGACTGCTGTTGGCCTTTGTCGTGATTGGTGGACTGTTGGACTTGCCCTTGTCCTGGTACCAGACTTTTGTGTTGGAAGCGCGTTTTGGTTTTAACAAAATGACGCTCAAACTGTGGCTTTTGGACTTGTTCAAATCGAGCTTGATGGGCGCACTGGTTGGCCTGCCGATAGCGGCGCTGATTTTGTGGCTGATGGCCGCCACCGGCAGCCTGTGGTGGCTTTGGGCCTGGCTGTTCTGGATCGGGTTTAACCTGCTGTTGCTGGTGCTTTACCCCACCTTGATCGCCCCGCTGTTCAACAAATTTGAGCCGTTGCACGATGAAGCTTTAAAAGCCCGCGTGACGGCACTGATGCAGCGTTGCGGCTTTCACGCCAAAGGTCTGTTTGTCATGGACGGCAGCAAACGCAGTGCCCACGCCAACGCCTATTTCACCGGTTTTGGCGCGGCCAAACGGGTGGTGTTTTACGACACTTTGCTGACCAAGTTAAGCGCAGCTGAGGTGGATGCGGTGCTGGCGCATGAGCTCGGGCACTTCAAACACAAGCATGTCATCAAACGCATGGTGTCGATGTTTGCCACAAGTCTGGCAGGTTTTGCCCTGCTAGGTTTTTTGGCATCGCAAGTCTGGTTTTACACCGGCATGGGCGTACAGCCCAACCTGGCAGGAGCCAACGACGCACTGGCGTTGTTGCTGTTCATGTTGACCTTGCCGGTGTTCAGTTTCTTCATCGCACCGATCATGGCCTGGTTGTCGCGCCAGCATGAATTTGAAGCCGATGCCTATGCCGTCAAGCAGACCAGCGCGCAGGACTTGTCCACGGCACTGCTCAAGCTCTATGAGGACAACGCCTCCACACTGACACCCGACCCGCTTTACGTGAGTTTTTACTATTCACACCCCGGTGCCGCAGAACGCCTGGCACGTCTGAGCAGCCCCGCCTGATATGTCCACCGCAGCCCTTCAAAACGGTCTGATTGTCGCCAACTACGGGCGGCATTTTTTGGTCGAAAACACCACCGGTGAACGCTTGATTTGCCATTCTCGCGGAAAAAAAAGTCAGGCCGTGGTAGGCGACCACGTGCAATGGCAAGCATCGCAGGATGAAGGCACCATCGAGAAGATTGAGGCCCGACGCAACCTGTTTTATCGCCAGGATGATGTGCGCACCAAAACCTTTGCAGCCAACCTTGACCAAGTGCTGATTCTGGTGGCCGCTGAACCCGAGTTTTCCAGCAGCCAACTCTCACGTGCCCTGATTGCCGCTGAAGAGCAGCACATTGCCCCCTTGATTGCGCTCAACAAAAGCGACCTGACCGAGCCGTTTGCTCGTGCTTGGGACTGGCTGCTGCCCTACCGGCACATGGGATACAAGGTGTTGCCGCTGTCGCTCAAGGATGAGCCGGCCAGTCGTGAGGTGCTGACTCAGCATTTGCGCGGTAAAACCACCTTGGTACTGGGCCCGTCTGGGGCTGGCAAAAGCACACTGATCAACTGCCTGATTCCGGGTGCACTGGTGCAGACCGGCATCTTGTCGCAGGCGCTCAACAGCGGCAAACACACCACCACCAGCACCACATGGTATTGGGTTGATGCCGACAAGACCACCGCCTTGATTGATTCACCGGGGTTTCAGGAATTTGGCTTGAACCACATTGATCCAGCGCAGCTGGCCGCCTACATGCCCGACTTGAGGCCGCACGTGGCGAACTGCAAGTTTTACAACTGCAGCCATTTACACGAACCTGGGTGTGGCGTGATTGCAGCAGTTAATTCTACTCCTGGCCCTAGTGAAATAAGCACTAATCGCTATAAAATATATAGCGATTTGTATACCGAATTGAAACAAATGCGCCACTACTGAGCGCCAGATTCAGCCCTGTGGCAGACGCACAGTCAGAGGCAGAATAGCCACCAGTGCCGCCACCAGCTGCGCACACTGCGCCGGTGTGCCAACACTAATGCGCAGGTACTGTTCAATGCGGGGCTGTTTGAAATGCCGCACCAGGACACCGCGTTCACGCAAAGCCGCCGCCAACAGGGCCGCATCCGCCGCTGAATGCTGTGCAAAAACAAAATTGGCCAGCGACGGCAGCACCACAAAACCCAAATCCTCCAGCGCCAACGTCAGGCCTTCGCGGTTGCTCATCACCGCATGCCGGGTCTGCTCAAAATACGCCACATCTTCAAACGCCGCCACCCCACCAGCCATGGCCAAACGATCCAGTGGATAAGAGTTGAAGCTGTTTTTAACCCGCTCCAGGGCTTCAATCAAATGGGCCTGGCCACAGGCATAACCAATGCGCAGCCCGGCCAAAGAACGCGATTTGGATAACGTGTGCACCACCAGCAAATTGGGGTATCGAGCAATCAAACCCAGTGCGCTTTGGGCACCAAAATCAACATAAGCTTCATCAATCAGCACCACGCGCGTGGGGTGCAGCTGCAGCAGCGCTTCAATGTCAGCGAGCGGCAGGCCGATCCCGGTGGGGGCATTGGGGTTGGCAATTACCACCCCGGCTACCGTGTCACACGCCATGCGCGCGTAATCTGCCACTTGCAGGCGCAACGCCGCATCCAATGGGACCGTTTCGGCTGCAATGCCATACAGGCGGCAGTAGACCTGATAAAAACTGTAGCTGATGTCAGGCAACAGCAGTGGACAGCCGTGCTGGAAAAAGGCAAAAAAAGCATGCGCCAGCACCTCGTCGGAACCATTACCCACAAACACATGCTGGGCCGCCAGGCCATGCCGTGCGGCAATCGCCTGACGCAGCACAACGGCCTGCGGATCAGGATAAAGCTGGAGTCCGTGTTGGGCCGCGTGGTCGATGGCCGCAACCACATTGGGCGACGGAGGATACGGATTCTCGTTGGTGTTGAGTTTGACCAGGTTGGCAACTTTGGGTTGCTCGCCAGGTACATAAGGCACTAACCGCCCCACCACTGGACTGAAATAACTGCTGTTTGTCACGAACGTTACACTATATAAATAGTAGCAATAATCCCTTTTTTAATAAGGATAAAAGTCATTTTTTGTTAAAAATTTAACCGAGCAATCGGGCCAGCGTCAACAAGGCCAGTAACACGATCCACAGCACCACAGCACGCCAGACCAAGCCCACCACCACGGCAAGATGCGCCAACTCTGGTTCGGGACGGCGTGGCCAAGGTAGCGCCGCAGCGGCCTCACCTGGGGCAGGTATTGCGCCACCGAGCGCAGGTAAAGAAATGTTCACAGCCCCCGCCGTAGCCGCCAACAGCAGACTGTCATTTTGAGTGCCCACTTGTTCTGCATAGCTGCGCCAGCCATCAATGGCCTCTTCAAAATTGCCGACCACCGCAAAACCCAGTGCAGTGAGGCGGGCCGGCAACCAGTCCATGGCGTGCCAAGCAGCTTGCGCGTTGGCCTGCAGTGCGCCACTGATCGGCTGATGATGATGCGCGCTCTGATACTGCCAATAACGCACTACAAATTCACCCAACCGGTAAAGCACGGCCCCTGCCGGCCCCAAGCCCAAAGCAGCCAGCACCGAAAACCACGCCAGCACACCAAACACATGTCGGTGCGAGGCCATCACCGAAAACTCAATGACACGGCCAATCATGTCGCTACGCGACCAAGTTTGGGTATCTATTTGCTGCCAATTGGCCAACAAACTGCGGGCCAGAGGCTCATCGTCCAACGCCAGCGCATCCCGAATTTGCGTGAAATGAAAACTGAACTGACGAAAACCCAGGCAGGCATACAACACCAGCGCGCTCCAAAACACAGCCAGGGGCCAGCCCGTCCACCAATTAAGCAACCAATACATCCCTGCGCACAGGATGGTCGGTGTCACGACTGCGAAACTCCACGCCAGCCAACCATGCAGTGGTTTTCCGGTATCCAGGTTGCGGGTGCACCAACGCACCCAAGCGCGCGCACCGGCATGCACCAGGTTGCCTCGCCCCAAAGGACGAGCCTGCTCCAGCAGCAAGGCAAACAAAACCGAGATAAAGCTCATGCAACCATCATAGCGGCAGGTGCGCGCCAGCTTGCAAAAAACGATAAAAGTTACGCAACATACCGGCGGTGGCCCCCCAAATAAAGCGTTCAATGCGCCCGTCCTGGTACGGCATGGACAACCATTCGCGCTCAACACCCTGCCAATGCACCCGGTGATGCCGGTGGTGGGCTGGATTCATCAAAAAATACAACGGCACTTCAAAAACATCATCGACTTCAAACGGGTTGGGCTGCAGGGCAAAACCGGGTGACACCAAGGCCACCACGGGTGTCACATGAAACATCGAACCGGTGGTGTAGATGGGCAGCTGCCCCAGCACCTCGACAAACGCAGTGTCCAAACCTATTTCTTCTTGTGCTTCGCGCAAAGCGGCCGCTACTGCATCGACATCCGTCGCGTCCACTTTGCCCCCAGGAAAGGCAATTTGACCCGAGTGTGTCGACAATTGGCCTGTGCGCAAGGTCAACAACACCGTGGGCTCATGATGCGTCACGATGGGCAGCAACACCGCAGCGGCTACGGGGGCACGGTTCATGAACTGTTTTTCAGTGTGCAGCTCGGGTTGCCACAACACCTGGGTCGCAAAACGCTGGCGCAAGGCTGACGCAGACAAAGCCTCTGGTGTCACCGCGGGCAAATGCGTGTCCACCTGGGTAACGGGCACAGTTCGCGGGTCAAGCTTTGCCAAGGTCATGGAACACAAGTTTTATTAAATTGGGAAAAGGCTGGACGAAAAAAAACCGCCACAAGAAATGAGGCGGTTTTTTTGAGCCGTAGCAGCCAATTAAGCTGCGGTGGTAGCGGCCACTTTACGTGCTGGCAACTTTTCTTTGATGCGAGCCGACTTGCCGCTGCGATCACGCAAGTAGTAAAGCTTGGCTCGACGCACGTCGCCGCGACGTTTGACTTCGATGCTGGCAATCAGCGGGCTGTAGGTCTGAAACGTACGTTCCACACCTTCACCGCTTGAAATCTTGCGCACTGTAAAGCCGCTGTTCAAACCACGATTGCGCTTGGCAATGACCACACCTTCGTAGGCTTGCAACCGCTTGCGCGTTCCTTCAACCACATTCAGGCTCACCACCACGGTGTCGCCAGGGCCAAAATCAGGAATGGTTTTGTTCAAACGAGCAATTTCTTCTTGCTCAAGAGTCTGTATCAGGTTCATAAAGGTCTTTCAATGATCATGTAAACGCCAGCGTCACCATGACGCGTGCCGCTGCAGTTGATGCGGCGACGGTTTTACAGAGGATCGGTTAGCCCATTATTATAGCGTACGCAAAAGTGCCTCATCAGCTTGACTCAGCCGCCCCGTTTGACGGGCCTGAACAATCAACTCGGGGCGCAGGCGATGTGAAAGCTGTAGCCGTTGATCACGCCGCCAGCGCTCAATTTGAAGGTGATGACCGCCCAGCAACACCGCAGGCACGGTTTGGCCAGCCCAGTCTTCCGGACGGGTGTAATGGGGACAATCCAGCAGACCATCCAAAGCTGGGTTGAAGCTGTCTTGCGCATGACTCGCAGCGTCACCCAAAACTCCAGGTTGTAAACGCGCCACCGCATCCAGCAATGCCATGGCTGCTATTTCACCACCCGAGAGTACAAAATCACCCAAACTGATTTGTTCCGTGACATGGGTATCAATGAAGCGTTGGTCAATGCCTTCATAGCGACCACAAATCAGCACTGCACCCTGGCTCGCCGCCCAGCGTTCAACCATGGCGTGGTTCAGGGGTTGGCCGATCGGTGAAAAAAGAACCACTGGCACCGCAGCCTGGCGCTCCGTCTGAATGCTTGCCAGACACTTGGCCAAAGGCTCGGCCATCATCACCATGCCGGGACCGCCACCAAAGGGGCGATCATCAACGCGGCGGTAATTACCTTGGGCGAAATCACGCGGATTGCGCAATTGCACATCCACCCCCCCCGACTCATACGCACGGCGCGTGATGCCCGTGGTAAGCAAGGGCGCGAACAGTTCAGGGAACAGCGTGACCACATCAAAACGCATGGTGCTGCTTTCAGTAATCGAGTTGCCAATCCACCAGAATGCGACGCTCAGCCAAGCTGACATCATCGATGTAGACCGCCACAAACGGAATCATGCGCTGCTCGGTCTTGGGTGCGGTTGCGTCATCAATCACCAACACGGTTTGTGGCCCAGTGGACAACAGGTCAACCACATGCCCGAGATGCTGACCTTGCCGGTTGATGACCGCAAGTCCAATCAAATCAACCCAGTAATACTCACCGTCTTTGGCGGCTGGAAAATTTGATTTCGAAATAAAAATACGCGCCCCGCGCAAGGCATCGGCGGCGTTTCGGTCATCTACTTCATGCGCGCAAGCCACCACGGTATCCGAGTGAACTTTGGCTTCCTTGATGTTCAAGGTACCTACACCGGCAAAGGTTTTTGCCCCTTTTTCGGCGGGTAAGAGATACCAGCACCGAGCAGAAAAAAGCGCCTCTGGGTCGGCGCTGTAGGGCAATACTTTAAACCACCCCTTGATGCCCCAGGCATCCTGGATGCGCCCAACTTCGATGGCATCTGCCGGCAGGTCGGCAGCCTCAAGGCCAGGCAGCATCACAAAGAATCAGACGGCTTTTTTAGCAGACTGATTGACCAGGCGTTCCACCGTGGGAGATGCCTGCGCACCGACGCTGCGCCAGTAAGCCAAGCGGTCTTGTGCAATCCGAATGCTTTCTTCGTTGGCAGTTGCAATCGGGTTATAAAACCCGATGCGTTCAATAAAGCGGCCATCACGGCGGGTGCGCTTGTCAGCAACAACAATGTTAAAAAACGGGCGTGCTTTGGCACCGCCACGGGCGAGTCGAATGACGACCATAATGAATCCTTAGGGGAGCGGAAACAAGTTCCACGAAAATTAGCACACAATCCGGCGTTTGAGACACGCGACATAACCACCCGGTTATGCGACACGACAGACAGCCGCGCATTATATCGAATCCTTACATCATGCCCATCATCAGACCAAGCAAACCCAGCGATATCGCTCAAATCACGGCCATTTATGCCCACCACGTGCTGCACGGCACAGGAACTTTTGAAGTAGATCCGCCCTCTGAGGCCGACATGGCACAGCGTCGCGATGACGTACTCAACAAACAACTGCCCTACCTGGTTGCAGCTGATGGCGATCAGGTATTGGGTTATGCCTATTGCAATTGGTTCAAGCCCAGACCAGCGTACCGCTATTCTGCCGAGGACTCCATTTACTTGGCACCGCAGGCCATCGGCCAGGGCTTGGGACGGGCTCTGCTGGCAGAGTTAAGCAGCCAAGCCGAACACGCCGGGGTGCGCAAACTGATTGCCGTGATTGGCGACTCCGGCAACTTGGGCTCTATTGGTGTGCACCGCAGCGCAGGCTTCGCACACGTGGGCACGCTCCAATCTTGCGGCTGGAAGTTCGACCGCTGGCTGGATGTGGTGCTGATGGACAAGGCGCTGGGGTTGGGCGATCAGTGCGCACCGTCAACATCTGAAGTTCAGGTTTTGTAAAGCGACTAAAAAATTTTCAGGCTGATCCAGTAAGCCACGGCGGCGACAAAAGCGCTGGCCGGGATGGTCAAAATCCAGGCCCAAATGATGTTTCCCGCCACACCCCAACGTACCGCACTGGCGCGCTGCACCGAACCAACCCCCACAATGGCACCGGTGATGGTGTGTGTGGTTGACACGGGTATTCCCATGGCAGTCGCCAAGAACAGCGTGATGGCTCCACCGGTTTCTGCACAAAATCCACCTACCGGCTTGAGCTTGGTGATTTTTTGCCCCATGGTTTTCACAATACGCCAGCCCCCGAACATCGTACCCAAACCAATGGCGGTGTAACAACACACAATGACCCATATCGGCGGCGAACTGTCTGCAGCTGCGGTGTACCCCGTCGCGATCAGCAACATCCAGATGATGCCAATGGTTTTTTGTGAATCGTTGCCACCATGGCCCAGACTGTAGGCTCCAGCAGATATCAGCTGCAAGCGGCGAAACCATTTGTCAATTTTGCGCGGTCGGAATCCACGAAAAAACCAAGCCACCAACACCAGCATCAATGAGCCTAATAAAAAACCCAGCAAAGGCGAAACAAATATAAACAAGATGGTCTTCAGAATGCCCGACGAGACCAGGGAACCGACACCCGCTTTAGCAATGGCAGCGCCCACAATACCGCCGATCAACGCGTGCGATGAACTGCTTGGAATGCCGTAGTACCAAGTGATGAAATTCCAGACAATGGCACCGATCAGGGCTCCAAACACCACATTGGTGTCGACAACGCCTGGCATCACAATGCCTTTGCCCACCGTGGTGGCCACACTGAGATGGAACACAAAAATCGCCACCACATTAAAAAATGCCGCAAACACCACCGCTTGTCCGGGTTTGAGCACCCCGGTGGACACCACTGTGGCGATGGAATTGGCGGCATCATGAAACCCGTTCATGAAGTCAAACAAAAAAGCCAGCGCTACCAGCACAGCCACCACCCATACTGCCGTTTGAACCGTTTCCATCATCCTGCTCCGGCCAAATGTCAGGAGTTTTCGAGGATGACACCCTCGATCAGATTGGCCACGTCCTCGCACTTGTCGGTGATGGTTTCCAGCAGCTCGTAAATCGCTTTGAGCTTGAGTACTTCGCGCACGTCGGGTTCTTCACGGAACAACTTGCTCATGGCGCTGCGCATGACGCGATCAGCATCGCTTTCAAGCTTGTCAATTTCATCGCAAGTTTTCAAGGCAGCCTCGGCCGTCGAATGATCAGCGATCTTGCCTAACAAGCGCACCGCATCACGCACCCGTTCGCAGCACTTGACACTCAAATCTGTCAAGCGGCTGATTTCGTCCGTCATGTGGTGCACGTCATACAGCGCCATGGTTTCGGCTGAATCCTGAATCAGATCGGCCACGTCGTCCATGGTGTTGATCAGGCAATGAATTTGCTCACGGTCAATCGGGGTAATGAAAGTTTTGTGAATGGCTTTGTTGACTGCATGTGTGACGCGATCTGCCGCGCCTTCGGCATGGTCGACCTCACGGTGGTATTTTTCACGCAGTTCCAGATCGTTGTAGTTCGCAACCAAAAGTGCAAACGCATGCGCCGCATCCACGATGTGGTCTGCGTGCTGGTTGAACATGGTAAAAAAATTATCGTCACGCGGTAGCAATTTGCCAAAAAACACGGGGAACTCCTTCGATCGGTATCTGCACTGTGAATGGCAGAACAATGGTAGGGAGTTTAACCGTCCACTGTTTTCAAGTGACAAGAAAAAAAGCCCCGCAAATGGCTTTGCAGGGCTTTTGTGGATGCCAGTTCAGGCTTTAATCAGGCTGCCACTTCGTTCTGTATAGAAGCTGCAGCATCTGTGTAATCCGGCACTTTGTCAAAATTCAGGTACTGGTAAATTTTGCTGCTGTCAGCGGTCAGCACACCCATGTCAGCCATGTACTCGGCTTTGGTAGGAATACGACCCAACTTGGAGCAAATGGCCGCCAACTCGGCGCTGCCCAAATACACATTGCTGTTTTTGCCCAGGCGGTTGGGGAAATTGCGTGTGGATGTGGAGAACACCACCGCACCTTCCTTGACCTGCGCCTGGTTACCCATGCACAAGCTGCAACCCGGCATTTCCATGCGCGCCCCGGCAGAACCCAGCACGTTGTAGTGACCCTCTTCGCTGAGCTGTTTGGCATCCATCTTGGTGGGCGGTGCCATCCACAATTTAACCGGAATATCGCGCTTGTTTTCCAGCAGCTTGGAGGCTGCACGGAAGTGACCGATGTTGGTCATGCAGGAGCCGATGAAGACTTCTTCAATCTTGGTACCAGCCACATCAGAAAGCGTTTTCACATCATCCGGGTCGTTCGGGCAAGCGACGATCGGTTCGTGAATATCAGCCAGATCAATCTCGATCACGCTGGCGTATTGGGCATCGGCATCCGCCTTCAGCAGTTTGGGATCAGCCAGCCAAGCTTGCATGGCCTTGATGCGACGGTTGATGGTGCGCACGTCCTGGTAGCCATTGGCAATCATCCATTGCAGCATGACGATGTTGCTGTTCAGGTACTCAATGATCGGCTCCTTGTTCAGGTGCACCGTACAACCTGCAGCGCTGCGCTCGGCTGATGCGTCGCTGAGTTCAAACGCTTGCTCGACCTTCAGGTCGGGCAAGCCCTCAATCTCAACAATACGGCCAGAAAACACATTTTTCTTGCCTTGCTTGGCCACCGTCAATTCACCCGACTTGATGGCATACAGCGGAATGGCATTGACCAGGTCGCGCAGGGTGATGCCAGGCTGCATCTTGCCTTTGAAACGTACCAGCACGCTCTCAGGCATGTCCAGTGGCATGACACCGGTGGCAGCACCAAACGCCACCAGGCCAGAGCCGGCGGGGAAACTGATACCAATCGGGAAACGGGTGTGGCTATCGCCCCCAGTGCCAACGGTGTCAGGCAGCAACATGCGGTTGAGCCAACTGTGGATGATGCCATCACCTGGGCGCAGTGGAATGCCGCCCCGGTTGCTCATGAACTCAGGCAACTCATGGTGCATCTTCACGTCGATCGGTTTCGGGTACGCGGCGGTGTGACAGAACGACTGCATCACCAAATCAGCGCTGAAACCCAGGCAGGCCAAGTCTTTGAGTTCATCACGTGTCATCGGGCCAGTGGTGTCTTGCGAGCCGACGCTGGTCATTTTGGGTTCACAGTAAGTACCAGGCAACACCCCTTGACCTTCGGGCAAACCGCATGCACGGCCGACGATTTTTTGCGCCAGGGTAAAACCCTTGCCCGTGGCTTTCGGGTTTTGCGGCAAACGGAACAATGTGGACACGGGTAAACCCAGCGCTTCACGTGCTTTGGCAGTCAGCCCACGGCCGATGATCAAGGGAATGCGGCCACCGGCACGGACTTCGTCAAACAGCACCTCACTCTTGAGCTTGAACTCGGCAATGACCTTGCCGTCTTTTAAAGCCTTGCCTTCATAAGGGCGCAGCTCAATGGTGTCGCCCATACCCATTTGGCTCACCTCCAATTCAATCGGCAGCGCCCCCGCATCTTCCATGGTGTTGTAAAAAATCGGGGCGATTTTGGAGCCCAAACAGACCCCGCCAAAGCGCTTGTTCGGCACAAAGGGAATGTCTTCACCAGTAAACCACAGCACGCTGTTGGTGGCGGACTTACGACTCGACCCCGTACCGACCACATCGCCCACATAGGCCACCAGGTTGCCACGGGCGCGCAAGTCTTCGATGAATTTGACCGGGCCACGTTTGCCATCGGCTTCAGGAGTGATGCCGTCACGGGTGTTCTTCAGCATCGCCATGGCATGCAAGGGAATGTCCGGACGGCTCCAGGCATCGGGTGCGGGTGACAGGTCATCAGTGTTGGTTTCGCCCGTTACTTTGAACACGGTCAGGGTGATACTCTTGGGCACTTCAGGGCGGCTGGTGAACCATTCGGCATCGGCCCAGCTTTGCAGCACGGCCTTGGCTTGCGCATTGCCCTTGTCCGCCTTTTCCTTGACATCATGAAACTGGTCAAACATCAGCAGCGTCTTTTTCAGCGCAGCCGCAGCCACACCCGACACAGCCGCATCGTCGAGCAAGTCAATCAGCGGGGTCAAGTTGTAGCCGCCCAACATCGTGCCCAACAATTCAGTGGCTTTTTCGCGGCTGATCAAAGTGCATTTTTCAGTCCCGTGTGCCACCGCAGCCAGGTAACTTGCCTTGACTTTGGCGGCATCGTCCACGCCTGCAGGGACACGATGCGTGATCAACTCCAGCAAAAAGGCTTCTTCGCCTTTGGGTGGGTTTTTTAACAGCTCAATCAGTGCAGCTGTTTGCTGCGCTGTGAGCGGCAAGGCCGGAATGCCAAGGGCAGCGCGCTCGGCGACGTGGGTGCGGTAGGCTTGTAACATATTGACTCCTTTTAAATATAAAAAATAGCGATCAAATCAAAACCAAAGGGGGTTCAGTGAACGGGGGTATCAGACAGCGCCACTGTGGGTGTCACAGCTGGCGGGGTGGCCAGCACAGGTGCATCAAGCAAACTCGGCGGGGGTGTTTTCTCCATGGCGGCGGCCACCACAGCCTGCGCCGGAGTGACACAGGCATCGGCCAACCGCGCACCAAGTTTTTGACTCATCAACATCGACTTGTTGGCAAGTTGCAGCCAGACTGCTCCGGCTTTGGCATCCTCTAACCGAATCGCACCGGTGCTGGTGACCACAGGGGCCATGCGGAAGTGAAATTTTTTACCCGAGACATCAAAATAGCCCGGCACTTTAGGGTCGGCCACAACCGCAACCCACTGGCCCAGTTCACACTGAACTGAACCCACTTCCACCCGTTGCGCAATCGATAACTCGGCGGTTGTCAGCGCCGCCTCGACCACTGGTGTGTCTGGCACTTTTTGAAGCTTCTTGGAACTCAACGCGGCGTGTTGCTTGCCCTTGAGCTTGTTGTGAGCGGATGCACCAACCTGCGTCTGTGCCATCACCGCCGGGACTACCAAGGCACACGCGCCCAACACCAGCCAGCGCGCCGTCTGCAGTCCGCTGGCGACTGACAATTGGATGTTCTTCATACAAGTCCTTTCATTTGGCAGGATGCAGTCAGGAATGAAAAAATTGCTGTGCCGGATCTTGCCGGTGCAGCTTGGCGGTTTGCTGGGCGCGCACCAAAGTTTGCCAAAAATAACGGTAGCTTGCACGGTCATGCAAGCAGCCATCGACCGAGACCGGAGCCCAGTCTGCCGCAAACGCAGCGCAGACGATCCTGCTGGCGCGTTCAACCTCAGCCTCGTCAGGGGCAAAAGCTTTCAAAATGGGACGAATTTGGTCAGGGTGAATGCTCCACATGCGTCCAAACCCCAAGGCTCTGCAGGCTCGCCGGGCCGCCGATTCAAGTACCTGTAGATTCTTGAATTCAGTCACCACACAGTGTGATGCCACTTTGCCAAACGCATGGCAGGCTGCCGCTATCTCCAGCTTGGCGCGCAGCACCAAGGGATGGTTGAACTGATCGAATTCATCTGCCAAACCACTGGCCATAGCACCCATGGCAGCAGATGGAATCAGTCCACCATGCGCCGAGACAAAATCCATCAAACCAAAACTGGCCGACTGAACTCTGGGGTGTGACACGATGTCCGCCACGCACTGCACAGCAGTCGGGGATTCAATCAGCACATGGATAGGCAGGGGCGATGTCCGCCCACTTGATTGAGCCGCGCGGTCAACAGCTTGTACCGCACGCTGTACATCAGCCGCCGAATCGACCTTGGGAATCATCACATGGCACAGGGCTTGCGCCGCACCGGCCACGATGATTGCCACGTCGTCCTCAAAGGCCGGATGCCCCACGGGGTGAACCCGAACTGCGACCCGTGGCACGCTGTTTGATGCTATACTTTTAGTAGCTATTGACTCTTTATTTAAAAGGGCTAGAACCATAAAAGCATGATCTTTTTCAGCACCAACGGGAGCCCCGTCTTCGCAATCCAGCGTGACATCAAAAACGCAAGCACCAAACTCTTGCGTCATTTCTTTCTGCAAAGCCAGGCTCTTGACCATGCGCGCTTCAACACCGCAATAGTGGTCGCACACCGGCAGGGGTGCAACCACCGCAGTGCCCAGCAATACGTCACGCGGATGGGTCACGAACCTGACTCTTGCTTGCGCACTTACAGCAGGTGTGCCACACCAGCTTGTTCGTCTTGCAGCTCTTTGAGCGTTTTATTGATGCACTCTTGGCTGAATGCATCAATCGGCAAGCCTTCAACCAATTTGTATTCACCACCCGAACAGGTCACCGGGAAGCCAAACATGGTGTCTTTCGGAATACCGTATTCGCCGTTGGAAGGAATGCCCATCGTGACCCATTTGCCATTAGTGCCCAGCGCCCAGTCGTGCATGTGATCAATGGCCGCATTGGCGGCAGAAGCAGCCGACGAGACACCCCGTGCAGCAATGATCGCCGCACCGCGCTTGCCCACGGTGGGCAAAAACGTGTTGGCATTCCAATCCTGATCGTTGATCATGTCTTTGACACTTTCGCCGTTGATGGTGGCAAAACGGTAGTCAGCGTACATCGAAGGTGAATGGTTGCCCCACACAGCCATTTTTTCAATGGCGGCCACCGCTTTACCGGTTTTTGAAGCCAGTTGACTCAGCGCACGGTTATGGTCCAGACGGAGCATGGCCGTGAAGTTTTTACGCGGCAGATCAGGCGCACTCTTCATGGCAATGTAGGCATTGGTGTTGGCCGGGTTGCCCACCACCAGCACCTTGACATTGCGACTGGCAACCGCATTGAGCGCCTTGCCTTGAGCCGTGAAAATTTCACCATTGACTGCCAGCAACTCGGCACGTTCCATGCCGGGCCCACGGGGACGCGAGCCAATCAGCAGCGCGTAATCCACATCCTTGAAGGCATTCATCGGATCGCTGTGCGCTTCCATGCCGACGAGCAGCGGGAACGCGCAGTCCTGCAGTTCCATCATCACGCCTTGCAAGGCTTGTTGCGCTTTTTCAACCGGTACTTCAAGCAAACTCAAAACAACGGGCTGATCCTTGCCGAGCATTTCACCCGATGCAATACGAAACAGAATGGCGTAGCCAATTTGACCTGCTGCACCGGTAACCGCTACACGAACGGGCTTTTTGCTCATGGTGATATCTCCAAAAATGTTAAGAAAAAATCAGTGATTGATGGGCAAACAGCGCTAAGCCATCCCCGCCAAGCTTATCGAGTGTACTCTGGAAAACCCTGATTCGTCAATTTGTCTTATGTCTTATATAAGATATGATTCGAAGATAAATTTTCCATGAAATTGGAGACAAATCACCATGCACACCCCCATCGACACAGGCTTTTCCAGCCCAGATACTGCTGGGCCACCGGTTGCAAACACCACCGCCGCTTTCAGCCCTTTGTACCAGCAGATTAAGGGATTTATTCTGAACAGCCTGCGCGCCAGTGAATGGAAACCGGGCGAAGCCATTCCAAGCGAAATGGAGCTGGCAACACGCTTCGGTGTCAGCCAGGGTACGGTACGAAAAGCCATCGACGAACTGGCCGCAGAAAATTTGTTGGTACGCAGACAAGGCAAAGGCACTTTTGTCGCCACCCATGCAGAGCAGCAGGTGCAGTTTCGTTTTTTGAAACTGGTGCCCGATAGCGGTACACGTGGCAGCGAAGGTCCGGCGCAACGCGACATCATTGAATGCAAACGCAGTCGGGCCAGCGCCGATGTGGCGCGCGCTTTGGCACTGCGCACGGGCGACACCGTGCTGCAGGCGCGACGGGTACTGAGTTTTGGCGGCACACCCATCATTTTGGAAGACATCTGGCTACCTGCAGCCCCCTTCAAGGGACTGACCGCCGAGCGACTGGCCAACTACCAGGGCCCCATGTACGCACTGTTTGAAACTGAATTCAACGTGCGCATGGTGCGTGCAGAAGAAAAAATTCGCGCTATACCCGCTTCGTCCATGCATCAAGAACTTTTAAAAATAAAACAAGGCGAACCACTGCTCAGCGTGGAACGCATTGCCTACACCTACCGCAACGAACCCATGGAATTGCGCCGCGGAAGTTACCGCACTGAAACACACCACTACCACAACACCCTGGGATGAAAATTGCGGCCCCAATGTCAGCCAGGCGTAAGCCCCAAATACAGAAGCACTTTTAGCCATGACGCTGGTACTTGATGCAGCGCAAAAAAACCGTACATGTTCGGGAAAACCCCAAAACCCATGTTGCTTTGCAATAGAATTTAAAAGTGACCAGCAAGCACTTGGTTACCAACTAGTTACTCAAAAGATAGGAAGCACAGTATGTCTGAATCAGCGGCTAGCACAGCAAAAAAACGTCCCGAGTTCTACAACATTGATGGCGCGTCGCTCATCAGCTACAGATGGCCGCTGGCTTCGATTGCATCGGGTATGCACCGGGTCAGTGGTGCCATCATGTTCTTCCTGATGCCCTTCATCATCTGGATGTTTGACAACTCCATTTCATCTGAAATTTCATTCAACAAATTCAAGGCCGCGTTCAACGTCGGCATGCTCGGCTTGCCAGGATTCATCTGGAAATTGGTGGTCTTGGCGTTGATCTGGGCCAGTTTGCACCACTTCATTGCCGGTATCCGGCATCTCTGGATGGACACCCACCACGAACAGGTTTCCAAAGATTTTGGTCGTCAAACTGCCGTCGCAGTTCTGGTGCTTACGCTTTCCTTGACGCTTGTGCTCGGTGCCAAGTTGTTCGGTCTTTACTAATTCAGGAGCTACTCATGTCTGTAAATTTCGGATCCCACCGCCTGGTTGTAGGTGCGCACTATGGCATGCGCGACTGGCTCGCACAGCGCGTCACTGCCGTCATCATGGCCTTGTTCACCGTGCTGGTATTGGCACAGCTGATTTTCAGCAAAGGCCCCATCGGCTACGAACTCTGGGCCGGTATTTTTTCACCCCAGTGGATGAAGTCGCTGACCTTTCTGGTGCTTCTTTCCATGCTGTACCACGTGTGGGTCGGGATGCGCAACGTGTTCCAGGATTACGTCAAACCTTATGGCGTGCGCTTTGTGATGCACGTTTTTGCCATTGCCTGGCTAGTCGCATGCACCGGGGGTGCCATTGAAGCCTTGTGGCGTTTGTAAGCCTGCAGCCCAACACTTCAGGTCGATGCATACCGGGCCGTCCTGGCGGGCATGCAGCGTTTCATAACCAATAGATAGATTCATCATGACTGCAACTTCCAAACTAACAACGCGTAAATTTGATGTCGTCATCATCGGAGCCGGTGGCTCCGGGATGAGCGCTTCCCTGCAACTGGCCAACGCTGGACTCAATGTGGCGGTGCTCTCCAAGGTATTTCCAACACGCTCCCACACCGTGGCAGCGCAGGGCGGCATTGCCGCCTCGTTGTCCAACATGAATGAAGACAACTGGGACTTTCACTTCTATGACACCGTCAAAGGCGGTGACTGGCTGGGTGACCAGGATGCAATTGAATACATGTGCCGCGAAGCCCCCAAAGTGGTTTATGAACTGGAACACATGGGCATGCCTTTTGACCGTAACCCTGACGGCACGATTTACCAACGTCCGTTTGGCGGCCACACCAGCAACCACGGCGAAAAAGCGGTACAGCGCGCATGTGCGGCCGCAGACCGCACTGGTCACGCCATGTTGCACACCCTGTACCAACAAAACGTCAAGGCGCGCACCAACTTCTTTGTCGAATGGATGGCTCTGGACCTGATTCGTGATGCCGACGGTGATGTGGTAGGTGTCACCGCACTCGAAATGGAAACCGGCGACGTGCACATCCTGCACGCCAAGACCGTATTGATGGCTTCTGGTGGTGCCGGCCGTATTTTTGCTGCTTCCACCAATGCTTACATTAATACCGGCGATGGTCTGGGCATGGCGGCGCGCGCAGGCATTCCCTTGCAGGACATGGAATTCTGGCAGTTCCACCCCACAGGGGTGCATGGTGCAGGGGTTTTGCTAACTGAAGGTTGTCGTGGTGAAGGCGGGATTTTGCGCAACGGCAATGGTGAGCGTTTCATGGAACGTTATGCCCCAGGCTACAAAGACCTTGCAACACGGGACTTCGTGTCGCGCTGCATGGATCAAGAAATCAAGGAAGGCCGTGGCTGCGGCCCCAAAAAGGACCACATCGTGCTGGACATGACCCACTTGGGGGTTGAGACCATCATGAAGCGTTTGCCCTCCATTTTTGAAATCGGCCACAACTTTGCCAACGTCGACATCACCAAAGAACCGATTCCTGTCATTCCAACCAACCACTACCAAATGGGTGGTATCCCAAGCAGCATTTCCGGCCAGGTGGTTGCGCCTAAAAATGGTGTTCAAGAAGTGGTCAATGGCTTGTACGCTGTGGGAGAGTGTTCCTGTGTCAGCGTTCACGGTGCCAACCGACTGGGTTGCAACTCTTTGCTCGACATTGTGGTCTTTGGCCGTGCCGCTGGCATGCACATCATTGAATTCAACGACAAGAACAAAGAGCACAAACCACTGCCCAAAGATGCAGCCGACCAGTCACTTGAAAGGCTCAATCGCATGGATCAAGCCACGTCTGGAGAGTATGCACAAAAGGTAGCTGATGACATTCGCGCCACGATGCAAATGCACGCTGGCGTGTTCCGCACCCAGGTCAGCATGGACGAAGGTGTCAAGAAAATTGCTGAACTTCGTGCCCGTGTCGGCAACATGGGCTTGAGCGACAAATCCAAGGTTTTCAACACCGAACGCATTGAAGCCCTTGAAGTTGAAAACATGATTGAAGTGGCACAAGCCACCATGGTGTCTGCTGCAGCACGCAAAGAGTGCCGCGGTGCGCACAGCGTGCTCGACTATGACCGCCCTGCTGATGATGCCACTTGCCCACTGGGCCGTGACGACGTGAATTGGCTCAAGCACACACTGTGGGACAAAGCAAGCAACAGCCTTAGCTACAAGCCTGTGACGTTGAAGCCACTGACCGCCGAAACCATTCCACTTAAAGTTCGCACATTCTGATAACTTGTGGCCCGGCCTTTGGCTCAGCCCTAACTGAACAGGAAAGAAAATCATGGCTAAACGTACCTTCCAAATTTACCGCTACAACCCCGACACCGATGCCAAGCCCTACATGCAAACCATCGAAGTCGAACTCGACGGCAGCGAACGCATGTTGCTGGATGCATTGGTCAAACTCAAAGCCGTAGACCCAACCATTTCATTCCGGCGCTCCTGCCGTGAAGGCGTGTGTGGCTCGGATGCCATGAACATCAACGGCAAGAATGGTTTGGCGTGCCTGGTCAACATGTTGACCCTGCCCGACACCATCGTCCTCAAACCACTGCCTGGCCTGCCCGTGGTGCGTGACCTGATTGTGGACATGACGCTGTTTTTCAAACAGTACCACTCCATCAAGCCTTACCTGATCAACGATAGCCGCCCGCCCGAAAAAGAGCGACTGCAAAGCCCCGAAGAACGCGAAGAGCTCAACGGTTTGTACGAATGCATTTTGTGCGCAAGCTGCTCCACCAGCTGCCCGGTGTTCTGGTGGAATCCTGATAAATTTGTGGGCCCAGCGGGTCTGCTGCAAGCCTACCGTTTCATTGCCGACAGCCGTGACGAAGCCACCAGCGAACGCCTGGACAACCTGGAAGACCCTTACCGTCTGTTCCGCTGCACCACCATCATGAATTGTGTGGATGTGTGCCCGAAGGGCCTGAACCCCACCAAGGCCATCGGAAAAATCAAGGAATTGATGGTTCGTCGCGCCATTTGATCTCTACCTTTATGCCAGCCACCAGCACCAACCCCCTGGACGAACGCATTGACGCACGCGTGCTCAGCAAGCTGCGCTGGCGTTGCCGCCGGGGTCTGCTTGAAAACGATATTTTTATCGATCGCTTCTTTAAAAAATACAGTTCCAGCTTGACTGTCAAGCAGGTGCAAGGTCTCAACGCTCTAATGGATTTGAGCGACTCGGACCTGCTTGATTTGCACCTTGGACGTAAGACGTTGAAGCAAGTAAACGCTGACTTGGATCGCGATGAAGTCTGTACAGTTTTAAGTATGTTGAAAGAACCACCTGAAAGGTCTATATGAAGCTAGCTGAAAATAAAGCCACTCTGTCGTTCAGCAACGGCAGTCCCAGCGTTGATTTGCCGGTCTACCAAGGTACGGTTGGGCCCGATGTCATTGACATTCGCAAGCTCTATGGCCAAACCGGCATGTTCACGTATGACCCGGGCTTTTTATCAACCGCTTCATGCCAGTCCGCCATCACTTACATTGATGGCGACAAGGGTGAGTTGCTGTACCGTGGTTACCCCATCGAACAACTCGCCACCCAATGCGACTACCTTGACACCTGCTACCTGTTGCTCAACGGCGAACTGCCCAAGCAACAAGAGCGTGATGATTTCCATAAGCTCATCATCAACCACACCATGGTGCATGAGCAAATGCAATTTTTCATGCGTGGTTTCCGCCGCGACGCACACCCCATGGCAGTGCTCACCGGTCTGGTAGGTGCACTGTCTGCGTTCTACCATGACAGCACGGACATCAATAATCCTGAACATCGCAAAATTGCGGCCATCCGCCTCATTGCCAAAATGCCGACCCTGGTGGCGATGGCCTACAAGTATGGTGTCGGTCAGCCATACATGTACCCGCAAAATGACCTCAGCTACGCTGGCAACTTCTTGCGCATGATGTTTGGTACACCCTGCGAAGAATACAAGGTCAATCCGGTGATTGAACGTGCCATGGATCGCATCTTTATCTTGCATGCTGACCATGAACAAAATGCGTCCACATCGACCGTGCGTCTGTGCGGATCTTCTGGCACTAACCCCTTTGCAGCCATCGCTGCAGGTGTGGCTTGTCTGTGGGGCCCAGCACACGGTGGTGCTAACGAAGCCTGCCTGAACATGCTCGAAGACATTCAGCGCCAAGGCGGTGTAGCCAAAGTTGGTCAATTCATGGAGCAAGTCAAGGACAAAAACTCTGGCGTGAAATTGATGGGTTTTGGTCACCGTGTCTACAAAAATTACGATCCACGCGCCAAACTCATGCAAGAAACCTGCAACGAAGTGCTGGCCGCTTTGGGGCTGGAAAACGATCCTCTGTTCAAGCTGGCCAAGGAACTCGAGAAAATTGCGCTGGAAGACGAATACTTCGTCTCGCGCAAGCTCTACCCGAACGTTGACTTCTACTCTGGCATTGTGCAACGTGCCATTGGCATCCCCGTGAACTTGTTCACCGGTGTCTTCACCTTGGCACGCACAGTGGGCTGGATTGCGCAACTGAACGAAATGATCAGTGATCCCGAATACAAAATCGGCCGCCCACGCCAATTGTTTGCCGGTTCTGTGACACGGGGTGTCAAACCCATCGGCCAACGCTAAACGCATTCACTCTGAACCAACCCGCCGGATGGCAACACCGGCGGGTTTTTTTTGCCGCAACGTGGCAGCTGGCCGCTTAAAATTGCCAGCTCATCAAGGAATCATCATGGGACGCACCCTCTACGACAAACTCTGGGACGAACACGTCGTCCACACCGAAGACGACGGTACTGCCCTGCTTTACATCGACCGCCATCTGGTGCATGAAGTGACCAGCCCGCAAGCATTTGAAGGACTTCGCCAAGCCCAGCGCAAGGTCTGGCGTATCAGCTCCCTGGTAGCCACGGCCGACCACAACACCCCCACCACAGGTTGGGAGTTGGGTTACGACGGCATCACCGACCCGACCAGCAAAGAGCAAGTGCTCACACTGGATGCCAATATCAAGGAATCCGGCGCAGCGGCCTACTTTCCCTTTATGTCACGTCGCCAGGGCATCGTGCATGTGATCGGCCCGGAAAACGGTGCCACGCTGCCCGGCATGACCGTGGTTTGTGGTGACTCACACACCTCCACCCATGGCGCTTTTGGCGCACTGGCTCACGGCATTGGCACCAGTGAAGTCGAGCACGTCATGGCAACGCAGACCCTGCTGGCCAAAAAAGCCAAAAACATGTTGATACGGGTCGAGGGTGAGTTACCGCGCGGCTGCACCGGCAAAGACATGGTACTGGCGATCATTGGCAAAATTGGCACGGCAGGCGGTACCGGTTACACGATTGAATTTGGGGGGGCCGCCATTCGTGGTCTGAGCATGGAAGGCCGCATGACCGTGTGCAACATGGCCATTGAAGCCGGTGCGCGCGCGGGCTTGGTCGCTGTCGATGACAAAACCATTCAATACGTCAAGGGACGGCCCTTGTCGCCCGGTTTTAATGCCCCCAATGCAGCTGCTGCAGCCGTCGAATGGGATCAGGCCGTGGCCTACTGGAGCACCCTGCATTCGGACTCAGATGCTGTGTTTGATGCAGTGATCAATCTGGATGCGTCCCAACTGGTGCCGCAAGTCACTTGGGGTACCTCGCCCGAAATGGTCTTGGGCATCAATGACCGCATACCTGACCCGGATCGTGAAAAAGATGCCAACAAACGTAGTGCCATTGAACGGGCACTGACTTACATGGGGCTGGAGCCGGGCAAAGCCCTGAACGACCTGCACGTGGACAAGGTTTTCATTGGTTCTTGCACCAACAGCCGCATCGAAGACATGCGCGAAGCGGCCGCTGTTGTCAAAACCCTGGGGCGCAAAGTGGCCCCCAACATCCGTTTGGCCATGGTGGTTCCCGGTTCCGGTTTGGTCAAGGAACAAGCTGAACGTGAAGGCTTGCACGACATTTTCCGTGCCGCCGGTTTCGAGTGGCGCGAACCCGGATGCTCCATGTGCCTGGCCATGAACGCTGACCGCTTGGAACCGGGCGAGCGCTGCGCCTCAACCAGCAACCGCAACTTTGAAGGTCGCCAAGGCGCAGGGGGACGCACCCACCTGGTCAGCCCTGCGATGGCCGCGGCGGCAGCCATTCATGGGCATTTTGTTGATGTTCGCAAGTTTGTTTAAAAACCAAGAAAGATCCACCATGAAATCATTCATCATTGGGTTGTTGGCCATCGCCGTGCTCGCACTGGCTGGTTGCAATACCGTCAAGGGCATGGGGCAAGACATCCAAAAAGCTGGCTCAGCCATTGAAGGCGTGGGCAAGAAAAATTAGGCGACACCATGCGTAAATTCACCTTGCACAAGGGCCTGGTGGCCCCGATGGATCGCGAGAACGTCGACACCGATGCCATCATCCCCAAACAGTTTTTGAAATCCATCCGCAAAACCGGTTTTGGTCAAAATCTGTTCGATGAATGGCGTTACCTGGATGCAGGCTACCCCGGGCAAGACCCGACAAGCCGTAAACCTAATCCTGATTTCGTCTTGAATCAGCCACGCTACCAGGGCGCGTCCATTTTGTTAGCGCGCAAGAATTTTGGCTGCGGCTCATCGCGTGAGCACGCGCCTTGGGCGCTGGACCAGTATGGTTTTCGCGCCATCATCGCTCCCAGCTATGCCGATATTTTTTTCAACAACAGTTTCAAAAACGGCTTGCTGCCGATTGTGCTGACAGACACGCAAGTGGCTCAACTGTTTGACGAAGTGGCCGCTTTCCCAGGCTACACCCTGACCATTGACCTGGAACGCCAAGTCATCCTCAAACCCAACGGGGATGAATTGCCGTTTCAAGTTCAGGCGTTTCGAAAATATTGTTTGCTCAACGGTTTGGACGACATTGGTCTGACCCTGCGCCATGCCGACAAAATCTTGGCTTTTGAGGCCGAACGTTTGGCACAAAAACCATGGCTAGCCCATACCATGCTTGGGTGAGTTGCTCTCTTTTTAAACTTAAAACCGCCTGTTTGCCACCTCTGCAGACTGACACTTCACACGCTACATTCTCCTTATGAAAATTGCAGTTTTACCCGGCGACGGCATTGGTACAGAAATTGTGGCCGAGGCCGTCAAGGTGCTCCAGGCCACCGGCCTGACATTCGAGCTGGAAACAGCACTGGTCGGTGGTGCAGCCTTCGAGGCTTACGGCCACCCGCTGCCTGATTCCACCCTGAAACTTGCCAAAGAGGCCGACGCGGTGCTGTTTGGTGCGGTTGGCGACTGGAAATACGACAAGCTGGATCGACCACTGCGACCAGAACAAGCCATTTTGGGTTTACGCAAGCACCTGGGATTGTTTGCCAATTTTCGCCCGGCCATTTGTTATGCCGAACTGGTGGGTGCTTCCAGCCTGAAACCTGAATTGATTGCAGGCCTGGACATCCTGATCGTGCGCGAACTCACCGGCGACATTTATTTTGGCCAACCGCGCGGCCGTCGTACCGCTGTGGACGGTCACTTCCCCGGTACCGAAGAAGCTTTTGACACCATGCGCTACAGCCGCCCCGAAATCGAGCGCATTGCGCATGTGGCGTTCCAGGCGGCACGCAAGCGCAAGGCCGCAGGTTCTGAAGGGCGCGTGACCAGCGTCGACAAGGCCAACGTGCTGGAAACTTTTCAGTTCTGGAAAGACGTGGTGACTGAGGTGGGGCTGCAGTACCCCGACATTGCCCTGGACCACATGTACGTCGACAACGCCGCCATGCAACTGGTACGCGCGCCCAAGAAGTTTGACGTAGTCGTCACCGGCAACCTGTTTGGCGACATCTTGAGCGACGAGGCCTCCATGCTCACAGGCTCCATCGGCATGCTGCCGTCGGCCTCCATGAATGCCCACAACCAGGGTTTGTTTGAACCCAGCCATGGTAGCGCCCCCGACATTGCCGGCCAAGGCATTGCCAACCCGCTGGCCACCATTTTGAGCGCCGCCATGATGCTGCGTTTCAGCCTGAACCAACCGCAGGCCGCTGACAAAATTGAAACCGCTGTAAAAACCGTGCTGGCACAGGGTCTGCGCACGGCCGATATTTTCAGCGCTGGTTGCACCCGCGTCAGCACCGCTGAAATGGGCGCAGCGGTGGTCAAGGCACTGCACTGATCAGCGCTGCGGTGCGTGCGGCACATATCAATTCATTCATCTGAAAGGTAAAAAATGAAAGTGGGCAATTTAGTCGGTTTGGTTGGCTGGCGTGGCATGGTGGGCTCAGTATTGATGGATCGCATGCAAACTGAGGGCGACTTTGCCCTGATTGAGCCGGTGTTTTTTTCCACCTCCAGTGCAGGCGGCAAAGCCCCGGTCTGGGCCAAGAACGAAACCACACTGAAAGATGCCTTTGACATTGAAGCATTGAAGCAATGCGACATCATCATCAGCGCTCAAGGGGGTGACTACACCACGGCTGTATTTCCCAAACTGCGCGCCGCAGGCTGGACGGGCCATTGGATTGACGCAGCATCTACCCTGCGCATGAAAGACGATGCCATCATCATCCTCGACCCCGTCAACCTGCCGGTCATTCAAACGGCACTGGCCAAAGGCGGCCACAACTGGATTGGCGGCAACTGCACCGTGAGCTGCATGTTGATGGGCGTAGGCGCACTCTTTAAGGCCGGATTGGTGGAATGGATGAGCACCCAAACCTACCAGGCCGCCAGTGGTGGCGGGGCCCAGCACATGCGCGAACTGCTGACCCAATATGGCACGCTCAACGCCGAAGTCAAAGCCCTGCTGGACGACCCCAAATCAGCCATTCTGGAAATTGACCGCAAGGTGATCGCCAAACAGCGGGCTCTAAGTGCAACTGAAACTGCCAACTTTGGCGTGCCACTGGGCGGCTCCCTGATTCCCTGGATCGACAAAGACCTTGGCATTGGCAAGCACCACGACGAAGAAGGCTGGGGTACCTCGCGTGAAGAATGGAAAGGCATGGCCGAGACCAACAAAATCATGGGGCAAGGCGCACTGTTTGGCAGCGCTGAGACCCCGGTTGACGGCTTTTGTGTGCGTGTCGGAGCTATGCGCTGCCACAGCCAAGCGCTGACGTTCAAACTCAAGAAAAACGTGCCCAGTGCCGACCTTGAGGCCATGATCGCGGCCGACAACACCTGGGTCAAAGTGGTTCCCAACAACCGTGAAGCCAGCATCAAAGACCTGACCCCCGTGGCGGTCACAGGCACGTTGACCATCCCTGTGGGGCGCATTCGCAAACTCGCCATGGGGCCAGAGTACGTGGGGGCATTCACGGTGGGCGACCAATTGCTGTGGGGTGCGGCCGAGCCGTTGCGCCGCATGCTGCGCATTTTGCTGGCGGCATAGACCCTTGAAACGTCCTGCCATGCGCCTCATGCAGCGTGGCAAGACGTTGTCTGACTACAACATAAAATCTGCAAATTGACACCTGATGGAATCACGTACCAAGTTCATCGGCTGAATGAACTTGTCAGGCTAAGCCATTGATGTTATGGTGCTTTTAATTGTTTCAAGTTATAGGCCATTTGTGCCCATGCAGCCTGTTTGTCGCAGTCTGCCAAACCGGAGTTGACAAATTGATTGCAAAGTCTTACCGATGGCCATTCACTGCCGTAGCAGCAGCTGTAGTAATAGGTTTTTGTGCGACCAACGCCAATGCCCTTTCTCTCGGGCGCGTCAGTGTTCAATCCGCTTTGGGCGACCCACTGCGGGCTGAAATCGAAATTCTGGACATCAACGCCGACGAGGCCAGCAGCCTGGTCACCAAGGTGGCCACACCGGATGTCTTCAAGGCGGCAGGGCTCGACTACAACATCGCCATGACCAGCTTGCAGGCCACTTTGCAACGGCGCGCTGATGGGCGCGCCTACATCAAGCTCAGCAGTGACCGCGTGATCCAGGATCCTTTTGTCGACCTGATCCTTGAGGCCCGCTGGAACACGGGCCGCATCGTGCGCGACTACACCATGCTGTTTGACCCGCCCAGTCTGCGCAGCACCAGCAACGCTACCATCACGCCCGCGCAAGTACCCCAGGTCAAGCCAGAGGCATCGCAGCGTCCCGTCGTGCCAGTCAGCCCACAAGCCCAGACACCGCGTACCACTCCCGCAACCACGGCCAAACCAGGGCCCCAGCCACAAGCCAGTGCGGCCGAGCCCAAACAGGTCACAGTCAAGGCCGGTGACACGGCCGGGCGTATTGCTGCAGCCCATCAACCAGCCCAGGTGTCACTTGACCAAATGCTGGTGGCTCTGTTGCGTGCCAACCCTGATGCCTTCATAGCAGGCAATGTGAACCGAATCAAGGCCGGCTCGCTGGTCACCCTGCCAACGCAAGCGCAAGCCTCTGAAACACCGGCCGATGAGGCCAAACAGTTGATCGTGGCACAAAGCCAGGACTTCAACAATTTCAGGCGCAATCTGGCAGGAGTGGCCCCCACGACGCAAGTGGCCTCTAATGGCCGCGAGGTCAGTGGCAAACTGCAAGCCAACGTGGACGACAAGAAACCAGGAGCTGCCACACCCGACAAGTTAACCTTGTCAAAAGGCGCGGTCAGCACCAAAACCGCCGAAGACCAACTCGCCCAGGCACAAAACGCCAAAGCGGCGGCCAGTCGCGCCGCCGAAGTCGCCAAGAACCTGCAAGACCTGAGTCAAGTTGCCGCAGCTTCCAGTGCTGTGGCTGCTGCGACCCAACCCGTCCCGGTCGCACCAATAGCCAGCGCAGCCGCCAGTGCGACCATTCAAATGCCAGCGCTGACTGCAGCCAGTTCTGCGCCCGCCGTACCAGCCTCCAAAGCGGCTCCAGCCGCACCGGTGGCGGCGGCAGAACCCAGCTTCATCGACACCTTACTGGAAAACCCGCTGCTGCCTGCAGGTGCAGCCGGGTTGATTGCACTGCTGGCCGGATTGGGTTTCTATAAAGTCAGGCAACGCAAAAACGCAGCGGCCCAGGACAGCACGTTTGGTGACAGCAAGCTCCAAACCGAATCTTTTTTTGGTAACAGTGGCGGCAAAAACGTCAACACCAGCGACGGCGGTGTTACCGGTTCCTCCATGATCTATTCACCCAGCCAGCTCGATGCTGTGGATGACGTAGACCCGGTGGCCGAGGCCGATGTTTACTTAGCCTACGGCCGTGACCTGCAAGCCGAAGAAATCCTGAAAGATGCCCTGCGCACACGTCCCGAACGGCTGGCCATTCACCAAAAACTGCTCGAAATTTATGCCAAACGCCGCGATGCGAAAGCGTTTGAGGCCATTGCCACCCTGGCCTTCAATTTGACCAATGGTCTGGGGCCCGATTGGGAACAAATCTGTGAAAAAGGCTTGGCACTCGACCCTGACAACGCCCTGTATTTGCCGGGCGGACAACCTCACTATGACCCCAGTGCGCCCACCCGGCCAGCTGGCATTGACACCGTATCACCCGGTTTGGATGCCACCACACCGGTAACCAGTGCGGCGACACCCACCCCGGAAGCCGGCAACTCGGTGCTTGACCTGGATCTTGACTTTTCCCTTGACGAGCCCGATTTGCCAGACGGTGTGGCCGAATCGGTGGCAACTCCTGAAGCTGCTCAAGCTGCTGCGGCTGACGCGCAAGCACACGATGCGGCATGGTCTGCACCTGAACCCATGGAGCTGATGGCACTTGAAGCGGCCATGAACCAGGCCGGTACCAGCGGCTACGCACCCTTGCCAGAGCCTGAACCAAAATTCGAACCTCTACCTGAATTCACCCCGCCGGTGGCGGAACCCGAGTCGCAACCGGCCCCCACCGCCCCCATGGAATTCGACAAAACCCAGGTGCTCTCGGTTCCCGCCAAGGTTGATGAGCCCACGCCTGCGTCCGAATCCGGCATGATGGAATTCGACTTGTCCCCCCTGTCACTGGACTTTGACAGCACCAAGCCGGGTACCTTGTCCGGGCTGGAAAAATCTGCCGCAGCGCCCAGTACCCCCACTGATGAAGAGCCTGAAACCCGTGCCGGCACTTTCCCCGAGGTCACCGGCGACCCGCTCGAAACCAAATTGGCCTTGGCCGAAGAATTCAAAGCCATTGGTGACGACGATGGCGCGCGTGCCCTGATTGAAGAAGTCATTGGTGAAGCCAGTGGCGACATGAAAGCCAAGGCCCAACTCGCACTCAGTCGACTGTGACCCGTTAGCGGATGATGCTCGACCAGCAAGACCGCGTGCGGCTGGCGCTGGGCATCAGCTACCACGGCGGTCATTACCAGGGTTGGCAAAGCCAGCTCTCCCGGCAAACGGTGCAAGACCAGCTGGAGAATGCGCTGGGTCAGTTTGCGGCACATCGTGTCTCCACCCTGTGCGCCGGGCGCACCGATGCCGGCGTGCACGGCCTGATGCAGGTGGTGCACTTTGACACCCCGTTAAACCGCCCCGAAGCCGCCTGGGTACGTGGCCCCAACGCCCTGCTGCCTAAAGACATAGCCGTGCAATGGGCCAAGCAAGTGCCCGCAGCATTCCACTGCCGCGCCAGCGCCTTGTCACGCCGTTACACCTACAGCCTGCTCGAATCCCCGGTACGTCCCAGCGTGGAACATGGCCGGGTGGGCTGGGTGCATCGCCCACTGAACCTCGAATTGATGCAGCAAGCCGCTGCGCTGCTGGTGGGCGAACACGACTTCACCTCGTTTCGTGCCAGCGCCTGCCAGGCCCTGTCGCCGGTTAAAAATTTGATGCGCATCGACATCAGCCAGCACGGGGCCTACTGGCGTTTTGACTTTGAAGCCAACGCGTTTTTGCACCACATGATTCGCAACCTGATGGGCTGCCTATTGCTTGTGGGTGACCAACGCCGCCCGCCAGAATGGGCCACCGAGGTGCTGGCCGCGCGTGACCGCGATGCCGCCGCCCCCACCTTTTCCCCCGATGGCCTTTACTTTTTGGGGCCCCGCTACGATGCGCACTGGGGCCTGCCCGAGCGCACCCCCTTGTTTGACCTGCTGCCATGAACCACACCACCGCTTCCAACTGCTCGAGCCTGCTGCGCACCCGCATCAAAATCTGCGGTCTGACGCGCGAGTCCGACGTGGATGCGGCTGTCAACGCCGGCGTAGATGCCATTGGCTTTGTGCTGTATGCCAAAAGCCCGCGCTGCGTCTCAGCCCAGCGTGCGGCAGAGTTGGCACACCGACTGCCACCGTTTGTCACGCCGGTGCTGTTGTTCGTTAACGAAGATACTTCAAAAATCATAGCTGCTTGCGCAAGTGTGACGGGGGCTATAGCCCAATTTCATGGTGATGAATCACCTGCAGATTGCTGGCTTGCCAGTGGCCAAGGCCAGCGCCCTTACCTGCGTGCCGCGCGCATTCCCATGGGGGATGCGGGGCGCAGCTTTGATCTCTTAAAATTTGCCCAGGATTATTCACAGGCTCAAGCCATCCTGCTCGACGCGCAAGTGGACGGGTACGGTGGTGGTGGGCACACATTCAATTGGTCACTGCTGCCTCCAAACGTCAACGCTCACCTCGTCTTGAGTGGTGGGCTGAACGCTGCCAACGTGATCGATGGCATTGCACAGGTACGCCCGCGCTGTAAATGCCTCAGTGTGGACATCAGCTCCGGGGTTGAAGTGCCAGGCCAAAAAGGCATCAAAGACCCCGCAAAAATACAAGCATTTGTGGCTGCGGTTCGCCAAGCAGACCAGGCCTGTGCAGACCGCTCAAAATAGACCATGGCAAGGTGTTAGCACCACAGGTGTTGCCCTCAAAAATTTAAGCAATATTGACCTCTAGCCCTTTATATATAAGGGCGAAAAGCTATTAATTTAATACCATTATGTTCAACTACCAACAACCCGACCCACGTGGCCACTTTGGCGTGTACGGCGGCAGTTTTGCCTCCGAGACGCTCACCCACGCCATCAACGAGCTCAAAGACGCTTACGCCAAATACCAGT
>JAVHPS010000203.1:0-1773 GCA_036170715.1 Rhodoferax sp.
TGGTGTACATGAACTGGCGCAAAAAGCTCCAGATGCCAAACATGATGCGCCGCGCGTGGCCGGGGTAAGCCTTTTTGATACTGACCACCGCCATGCGGTAACTGCAACCCTCGGCAGGCAGGTAAAAGTCGGTGATCTCGGGGTATTGGCGCTGCAGCAGCGGCACAAACAGCTCGTTCAAGGCCAGCGCCAGCATGGCGGGCTCATCCGGTGGTTTACCGGTGTAGGTGGAGTGGTAAATGGGGTCGCGCCGCTGCGTGATGCGGTCGATGGTGAACACCGGGAACTCGGCGCATTCGTTGTAGTAGCCGGTGTGGTCGCCAAACGGGCCTTCCAAGGCGTGCTCAAAACCGCTTTTGTGCTTAACGTCGGGGTAAATGTGGCCTTCGAGCACGATCTCTGCAAAAGCGGGCACGCGCAAGTTGCTGCCCAGCGCCTTGACCAGCTCGGTGCGGCTGCCACGCAGCAAACCAGCAAACTGGTATTCGCTTAACGAGTCGGGCACCGGGGTGACTGCGCCCAGAATCGTGGCGGGGTCCGCGCCCAGCGCCACGCACACCGGGTAAGGTTGACCAGGGTTTTGCTGGGCGTGATCGCGAAAGTCCAGCGCGCCACCGCGGTGCGCCAGCCAGCGCATGATGACTTTGTTGCGTGATAACACCTGTTGACGGTAAATGCCCAGGTTTTGTCGTGCTTTATGCGGGCCTTGGGTGATGACCAGACCCCAGGTGATGAGCGGGGCCACGTCACCGGGCCAGCAGTGCTGGATGGGCAGCTTGGCCAAATCCACGTCCGCACCTTCCCACACCACCTCCTGGCAGGGTGCGCTGCTGAGTTCTTTGGGTGACATGCTCCACAGGGTTTTGACCAGGCTGCGCATGCCCACCAATTCTTTGAAGCCCTTGGGCGCTTCAGGCTCTTTGAGGTTGGCCAGCACATGGCCAAACTGGCGCAGTTCGTTGGGGTCATTCACGCCCATGCCTAACGCGACGCGGCGGGTGCTGCCAAACAGGTTGCCCAGCACCGGAATTTGGTGGCCGGTAGGGTGCTCAAACAGCAGAGCCGGGCCACCAGTGCGCAACACCTTGTCGCAAAGGGCGGTCATCTCCAGGTGCGGCGAGACTTCGGCGCTGACGCGTTTGAGCTCACCCAGTTGCTCTAGTTGGGTGATGAAGTCTCTTAAGTCGCGGTAGGCCACAGTGAGGTTCTCTAGTTAAATGGGGGCAGCAGACCCCAAATTTTTGGCTTTAACCCGCAGCGCACGTCGGGTATCCGACTCCGCAAATGTCCCCCGGCTTGGGGTTTCCCCAAGCCTCCTCCTTTATTTTGCTGCGTCAGACACCCAACGCACGCCGCTAGCCCATGTCGATTTGATTTCATTTCATGGGAATCAATGAGGGTCTCCCCCGGATGAATGGAGTCCAGTCCAGCGCTGTGCATCGGGTTGCGGCAGGCCAAGCAGGTCAATGACGCGGCTCACCGTGTGGTCCACCATCTCGGCAATGGTCTGCGGGCGTTGGTAGAACGCGGGTACAGGCGGCGCGATGATGCCGCCCATCTCAGTCACGCTGGTCATGTTGCGCAGGTGCGCCAGGTTCAGCGGGGTTTCGCGCACCATCAAAATCAGCCTGCGACGTTCTTTGAGCATCACGTCGGCCGCGCGGGTGATCAGGTTGTCTGACAGTCCCAGCGCCACCGCTGCCAGGGTGCGCATGGAGCACGGCGCAATCACCATGCCGTCGCACTGGAACGAGCCACTGGCAATGGCAGCGC
>JAVHPS010000204.1:0-8688 GCA_036170715.1 Rhodoferax sp.
CGGTATTTCTGCACAGCAAGCGCAGCAACTGGTGCAGTTGGCCAAGGCCTTGCGTGGCCTGACAGACCATGACCTTGAAGAAACTGCCAGCACCCGGCTGCTGGTTTCAGCGGGTCGCCTGCTGGCCTCTGGATTGTCGATGCAAGTGGCTTGCCAAGCGGCTATTGTGGACGCCCTGACCGACGACTTGGCCACCGCTCAGGCTTTAGGAGAAGTGGTTCGTGCCCTGTTTGGCGATGCCGACTGATGCTCGTGTGGCGTTGGCGACGGCGGCTAATCCAAGCCCTGCCCTGGCTTCGAACAGCAAGTTACAAGCCTGGCGACAAGCCACACAAATTGGCTTTTTTGTGTTGTTTCTGCTGGCGCCCGCACTTAACTTGTTTCGGTTTGATTTGACCGAAACACAGCTTTGGTTTTTAGGGCAACGCTGGTCTTTGGGAATAGATGCCTTGGTCAGCGGGCGCATTGATGCCAACACTGCCGCCTGGCAGTTGGTGTGGCGTGCGTTTGTGCCGGCACTGCTTCTGGTGGTGGTGTTTTTGGGGGTTGCCTACCGCTATGGACGGTTGTATTGCGGTTGGCTATGCCCGCATTTCTCGATGGTGGAGGGGCTTAACAACTTGCTCATGCGCGCCTGCGGCAAACTCAGTCTGTGGGACAAAAGCCAGATTCCTCGCGCAGGCCAAACACCCAACGCGCGTTGGTGGCCAGTTTTTGGACTCAGCTGTGCGCTGATGGGTTTTACCTGGGCCATCACCTTGCTCTCTTATCTTCTGCCGCCCGTCATGGTTTGGCATCACTTGCTGCACTGCACACTCTCGCCCAACCAGCTCCGTTTTTTGGTGGTGGCCAGCGTGCTGTTCACGCTTGAATTTGCCTTTGCCAGGCACTTGTTTTGCCGCTTTGGCTGCGCCGTCGGCCTATTTCAAAGCCTGGCCTGGATGGCCAACCCCAAAGGCATGGTGGTGGCTTTTGCCCGCGAGCGGGCGCGCGACTGCAAAACCTGCGATCAACCCCGGGGCTCGGCCTGCGACCACGCCTGCCCGATGCGACTGAACCCGCGCAACATCAAACGCATGATGTTTTCCTGCGTGCAATGTGGCCAGTGCATCAGTGCCTGTGATGCTTCGCAAAGCGCCCAGCAGCGCACGCCTACGCTGCAGTGGCACATTGGCGCTGAGGCCTTGCGTGAAACCCTGCGCCAACGAAAAAACCACATGGCGGAGCAAGACTGATGGAGGAAAGAGTTGGCAAGTGGTGGCACTGCGCTATTACATCAATAGCTGCTAGCGCACACCCAGAAAGCGCTGCAAGCCTAAATGACATGAAAAAAAGCATCGGCATCATGTTCCGTGCGGCAGGTGGGTCAGCCGCGCTGCGCGTGGCACCCGCCAGTGCACAAGCCGTGGGCGGGCAACGCCGCTGGCTGCAAAAAATAGCGGGCAGTGGATTGCGTGCTGACTACGCCCAACTTGAGCCTGATGTGCTGGCGCTGCCCGCAGAATTGGCAGTGTTTGAGACCAAAGCACTCAACCAAGACATGTACCTGTGGCTGGCCATGCTGTCGGCGCATTTTGTAGCCACCGGCCATTGGGTGGCAGACAACACTGCCGCCGGTCAAATGGCACTGGCGCGGTTTCCGGGGTTTGACCATCGGTTTCAAGCATTGCTTCGCGCACAGTTGGCTCAGCGCCCCAGCCTGTCAAGACCCACTGACCCCAGCGCCCTGGCAGAGGCCGCAGTGCAAACCGCGCTCAACAGCCTGATGACTGGCAAGTCACCCCAGTACACCGCCTCTACAAGCGCCATCACACCTGCGCACGTGGCGCCGGTTTGGCTTTGGCTTCACGCCAATCCCGCGCTACAACCCGCGGCCAGCAGCCCGGGCGAAACGCCCTCCACCCACCCAGCAGCGCTGGCCAACACCGTGCGCCGGCGCAGCCAAACCACCCAGCACGAGCAAAGTCGCAACGCCATGGTGCTGCCGTTTCATGCCGAGTCGTTGATGTCATGGAGCGAAATGGTGCACGTCAACCGTGCCAGTGACGACGAGGAAGATGGCAACGCCGTCAACGCAGCCAATGACATGGATCACCTGAGTGTGGCGCCAGACGGTCAAAACCTGGCCTCACGCGTGAAATTTGACCTGGATTTGCCCAGTGCCAGCGCAGACGACGCGCCGCTGGGGCCTGGCCTGCGGCTACCCGAATGGGACTACCGCAAAGGCCAGCTGCTGCCCGACCATTGCCTGCTGCAAGTCATGCAAACCCAGCATGCTGCCCCCTTCATCCCCAGCCCCGCTTTGCGCGTTACCGCACGCCAACTGCGCCGACGGCTAGAGACCCTGCGCGATGCGCCGCGCGCCCTGCACGGGCAAGACAGTGGTGACGACATTGACCTTGATGCCTGGGTGCGTTTCAGTGCCGACCAAACCGGCCAGGCCGGATGGCACACCGACACCCCCGCCATTTACACCCGCCAGGCACGCCACGCACGCAGTCTGGCCACCTTGCTGCTGGCCGACTTGTCGCTCAGCACCGATGCCTATGCCACCGCCCACAGCCGGGTGATTGATGTCATACGCGATGCCCTGTTTGTGTTTGGCGAAGCGCTGCACAGCGCAGGCGACCCGTTTGCCATTTGGGGGTTTAGCTCGGTGCGGCGCCAACATGTGCGCATGCAACACCTTAAAACCTTCTCAGAGCCTTGGGGTGACGCGTGTCGCGCACGCGTGGGTGCCATCAAACCGGGCTATTACACCCGCATGGGGGCGGCCATTCGCTATGCCACACGCCAACTTGAGACCCGGCCAGAGCAGCGCCGCTTGCTGATGCTGCTGACCGACGGCAAGCCCAACGACCTGGATGTGTATGAAGGCCGCTATGGCCTGGAAGACACGCGCACTGCCGTGCACGAGGCGCGCCAAGCTGGGCTGACCCCGTTTTGCATCACCATTGACGAAACCGCCCACGACTACCTGCCCATGCTGTTTGGTCAACAGGGATACGCCATGGTGCGCAGACCGCAAGACCTGGTGGCGCAATTGACCCACGCCTGGGCCACGCTTTCGCAACATTAAAAACCCTCAGATTCATACGGTTATAGTTCTTTACGGGCTGTGCACTGACAGCACATCATGACGCGATTGATAGCGGCTCGAATTCTCAGATCCAAATCCATGAAATCCAAAAATCAAACCTTTGATATCCAAAGTTACCTGTCTGTCATGCCGCTTTTTAGCAACTTGACCGACGAAGAGCGCGCGCGACTGGCGCAGGGCTGCCTGCTCAAACGTCTGACACGGGGCGACATGGTTTTTCGCACGGGTGACCTTTGTGAGGCGTTTTATGTGGTGATTTTGGGCCAGGTCAAGCTGTACGTCGCCACCCCGAACGGACAAGAAAAGGTGGTTGAAATTGTGGGGCCAGGGCGCAGTTTTGCCGAAGCCATGATGTTTTTGGACATCCCCTACATCTTGAACGTGCAAGCTTTGACCGACACGCTGCTGATGTGTGTCAGCAAAAAAGCGGTGTTCAGCGAAATTGACCAAGACCCCAAATTTGCCCGCAAGATGCTCGCAGGCATTTCACGGCGTCTGCACGGGCTGGTGCAAGACGTGGAAGCCTATGCGCTGCACAGCGGCATTCAGCGCTTGATCGGCTTTTTGCTGCGCGAGGTCAATCAAGATGATGCCGACAACGTGACCGTGTCACTGCCGGTGAGCAAAGCCACCATTGCCTCGCGTTTGTCGCTCACACCCGAATACTTTTCAAGAGTGCTGCACGAGCTTGAAGCCGAAGGCCTGATTGCCATCGACAAGCGCGATGTGCGCATTCTGGATGTGCAACGCTTGGCGCACTACGGCGCGCAGTAATTTTTGAAACAGCGCAAGCATGGTCTTACGCCAAACTCGGGCGAGCCGCACAACCAAGTCAGTGCTGTGACAAACATCGGGGGCTTGTATTTTTCTTGACTTTGTTCATTTTTGATTTGCAAGGGTTTCACTAAGCTAAAGCTCTAGTCATCAATCCCTTCGGTCATGTCTCAACTCCCTACTTTTTCCCTCAAACTTTTACCCCTTTTGATCAGTCTGATGTGCGCGCCACAAGCGCAAGCACAGCCGGCCACACCTGAAAATAACGTTCCGTTACTGAAAGAAGTGCTGGTCAGCGGCACACGCACCACGCGTTTTAGCGACGACATGCCGCTCAGCACCGATGTGATCGACCAAACCAGCATGGAAGCCGCTCAAGCAGGCGACATCCATGACTTGGCCAAAACCTTACCCAACGTATCCATCAAGCGCGCCCCCGCCCGCTATGGGGTCACTGGCAAGGGCAACGCCGTAGGCGCAGACGGCAATGCCGGTTTTAGCATTCGCGGCCAAAGCGGCAACCGGGTGCTGATGCTGGTCGACGGGGTGCGCCAACCCCGCAGCTACGCCAATGGCAGCACAGCATTTGGCCGCGATTCGGTCGACCTGGGCTTGGTCAAGCAAGTGGAAATCGTGCGTGGGCCCTCATCGGCACTCTACGGCTCTGATGGTCTGGCAGGGTTGGTGAACTTCATCACCCTGGAACCCGCTGATTTGCTCACCGAAGCTCATCGTGGGGCTCAGACTTTAGGCGGCAAGGCTTGGTTGTCGCACAGTGGCGACGACGATGGCACCGCAGCCGGGGTGGCTGTGGCTGGGCGCGCCAGCGATAGCGTTCAATGGCTGCTCAGTGTGGGCAAACACAGCGCGCATGAGATGAGCAACATGGGCACCAACAACGCAGCCAATGTCGACCGCACCACGCCCAACCCTCAATCTCTCCAAGGCGACTCGCTCTTGGGAAAGCTGGTATGGCAACCCAACGCCGCCAGCACACACCGGCTCACGCTGGAGCACGTGGCCAAAGACAGCGCGGTTGACCTGCTCTCAAGCCGAGCCAAACCACCCTTTACCGGCACACTCGCAGTGCAAAACGCACTGACTGCTGCCGAGTCTGCCACCCAAACCATGACCCGCGACCGCCTCAGTTGGCAAGGCGACTACCGTCTGCAAAGCCGTTGGGCCGACAAGCTGCAAGCGCATTTAAGCTGGCAAGACAGCGATGCCCATGAAGACGGACAAACCGTGCGCCGCGACGCTGGCGTGCGCACCCGCCAAACCTCGTACCAAGAGCGTGGCTGGCAAGCCAGTGTGCAAGCCGACAAAACGCTACCCATGTCAGCGCAATGGAGCCAGTTGCTCAGCTACGGTGCAGACTACAGCGCGACGGATGTCTCAAGCCTGACCCAGGGGTTTGATCCTGCGCCCTTAACTGCCTTCACCGCTAGGCGCTATTTCCCAGACACCCGCGACACCCATCAAGCGCTGTTCATTCAAACCGAATGGATTGGCGGCGCGTGGAGCCTGACTCCTGGTGTGCGTGTTGACCAATATGCCATTGATGTGCTCAGCCAAGCGGGCTACTACCCCAATTTATCTAACACGCCAGCGCAGTCCTTGTCTGGCTCGGCCACTTCGCCCAAGCTGGCCGTGCTGTACCGCGCCACACCTCAGTGGTCGGTTTACGGTCAATGGGCCAAAGGCTTTAGAGCCCCTGAAGGTCAGCAAGTCAACAGTGCACTGGAGGTCTCTACTGCCAAGCTGTTGCCCAACCCCAACTTGAAGCCGGAAGAAAGTCGCAACCTTGAACTGGGCTTGAAAGGCCGACTCCACCTCATCAGGCTTGACGCAGCTGTATTTACCAGCCGCTACAGCAATCTGATTCAAGAGAAAAAAGACCTCGGCACGGCCAACGGTTTGGCAGCGAGTGTGACCAATCCCACGCTGTTTCAAACCGTCAACATCGACCAAGCCAGTATCAGCGGCTTTGAGGTCAAGGCGCATGCCGATGTGGCGCAATTGCAGCACGGCAAACTGGCGGCATCGCTGGGCTATGGCCAAACGCATGGCAGCAACCTCACCACAGGTTTGCCGCTGAGCTACCTGGAGCCCGCCAAGCTGACCCTGGGGCTGGCCTACACCAGCGCCAACTGGGATGTGAGCATCTCGGTGCAGCACCACGCCGCCAAAAATGCCAATGAAATCGACAGCCTCTACATTCCCAAATCAACCTCATTGCTGCAGTTCACCCCACCCGCATCCACCACGCTAGACATGCACAGCCAGTGGCGCATGCGCAAAAACCTCCGCTTGAATCTGGGCGTAGTGAACCTCACAAACCAAAAGTACTGGAACTGGTCTGACGTACAAGGGCTGGCCAGCAACCCGGCTGCACCGCTGCTTCCGGTCGTGGATGCATACACCCAGCCGGGGCGTCACATCAACCTGTCGATGGTCATGGATTTTTAGATAAATTGGCCTCTAGCCCATATAAAATAAGCGCTAACAGCTATTATTTAAATAGCTGTTAGCGCTTTGGCTTGAAGAGCTGGCTGAAAACCAAGCTCAAAAAATGCGGCAAAACCGCATGAACACTCAAAGTTTCAAAATGTAGTCCACCACTGTTTTAAGGTCAGCATCGCTGATTTTGTCGGTGCCATTGGGAATCATCGGAATCGGGCCATACACGCCTTTGCCGCCTTTGCGCACCTTTTCCATCAGTGCCGCTGCCGCATCTTGCCCCTTGTATTTGGCTGCCACCACCTTGTAGGCTGGTCCCACAGATTTTTTCTCAACCTGGTGGCAGGCCAGACATCCTGACTTGGTCAAGATGTCGGTTGGGGCTGCTGCCTGTGCAGAAAAAGCGCACAACAGTGCGGTCAAAAGTATGGAAGTTTTCATCATGGCTATCTCCTGGTTTCAGATTTAAAAAACGCCATGGCTGAACAATCAGCCATGGCGAAGGTCATTGGCTTGCCCGTTACGGGCGAGCCGTTGGGGTCAATACACGTCGTGCTGGGTGTTGTAGACGTTGAAGTGGCCGGTAGGGGTGATCAAGCGTGGGTCTTTGATCACGGCCTTGAGTTCCAACGTCTTGTCATCCACCACCACCAAAGCGCTTTGCTTGTTTTTGGCCGACCAAACTGAAATCCAGACCTCATCACCTGCCTTGTTGAACTCAGGTTGCAGTGCGCGCATGGCACCGCCGTCGGTGATGCCAGCCCACTTGGCGATCGGCAGCACTTTGAACGGTTTGTCAAGGTTTTTGATGTCAAACACAGCCACCGATTGCGACACGGCTGGGTCTGGATTCAGCGCGGTGTCCACATACAAGTGGGTTGACTTGGGATGGCTCTTGATGAACAAGGCACCACCACCTTGACCCGTCAAATCAGCCACTTTTTTGAAGGCAAACTGCTTATGCTTGACGGGGTCTGTGCCAATCAATGAGATCGAATCATCACCCAAATGGCTGGTCGCCCAGACCGGACCGAACTTGGGGTGAATGAAGTTGGCACCACGCCCTGGGTGTGGGGTCTTACCCACATCCACAATGGCTTGCAGCTTGTCGGTTTTGGCATCAATCACCGTGACCTTGTTGCTGTTGTTGGCAGCCACAAAGAAATAGCGTTTGGTGGAGTCCCAACCGCCGTCGTGCAGGAAGCGAGCCGAGCCGATCTCCGTGGTTTTGAGGGCATTGATGTCAGAGTAATCCACCATCAAGGTCTTGCCGGTTTCTTTGACATTCACCACAAACTCGGGCTTGAAGTCAGATGCCACGATCGAAGCCACGCGCGGCTCTGGGTGGTATTCCTGGGTGTCCACCGTCATGCCGCGGGTGCTGACCACTTTCAGGGGTTCAAGCGTGTCGCCATTCATGATGACAAATTGCGGTGGCCAGTAGTCGCCGGCAATCACATACTTGTCTTCATAACCCTTGAACTTGGAGCTTTCCACCGAGCGGGCTTCCAGGCCCACACGAATTTCAGCCACGGTGTCTGGTTTTTCCATCCACAGGTCGATCATGTTGATCTTGGCATCGCGGCCAATCACAAACAGATAGCGGCCAGAAGCTGACAAGCGCGAAATGTGAACGGCGTAACCGGTTTTCAGCACCGAGATGATTTTTTTGCTGTCACCATCGATCAGCGCCACTTCACCCGCATCGCGCAAGGTGGTGGAGAAGATGTTGCTGATGTTCAGGCTGTTCATCTTCTTCTTGGGGCGATCTTCGGGCTTGACCAGCACTTTCCAGCTGTTCTTCATGTCACCCAGGCTCCATTCGGGCGGCTGGGGTGGGTCTTGTTGCACGTAGCGCGCCATCAAGTCCACTTGGGCTTCAGTCAAGTCACCCGAGGTACCCCAGTTGGGCATACCCGCGGGCGAGCCGTAGTTGATGAAGGTCTTGAGGTAGTCGGTGCCCTTGTCGATGGTGATGTTGGGCGTCAAAGGCTTGCCAGTGGCACCTTTGCGCAGCACACCATGGCAGCCGGCACAGCGCTGGAAGTAAATGTTGCGCGCATCTTCAAATTCAGCCACTGTCATTTTGGGCGCTTTGGGGTTGCTGCTTTGCACCATCGGCACTGAGGCCAGAGGTGATGCTGCAGCTTGGTAATTCATTTCTCCGGGCGTGACGCCTTTTTTGTCTTGTGCCAAGGCAGAAAGTGCCATGGCGGTGATCAACACCCCAGCCAGTGCATTTAACTTGTGACTCTTCATAGATTTTCTCCGTGGTACTGCGCCGCCTTGCCACACCCGTGGCGATCTCGGCTCCAAGGCAACTGCAGCGGTTCAATTCGAGCGAGAGAATTGTC
>JAVHPS010000205.1:0-8639 GCA_036170715.1 Rhodoferax sp.
CAACTGGCTCATTGCAAATCCGGCAAGTGGCTCAAATCAGCGTCGGCACCAACAGATCACATCAAATTTTTATCAAAATTGCTTCCCGTTTTGCTCTCGTCAAAGCCACATAAATCAACTTGCGCTGACTCTCGGTGTCCTGCGGCGATCCAAGATAGGACGATGGAGTGATCACAATGACACGATCAAACTCTAGTCCTTTGGCCCGGTGCATAGTCGCAAAGGAAATGGCGTTGACATCTGCAGGTGCATTTTGGTTGGCATCAATGACAGATATCGCAAAACCGGCGACAGTAAATTGCTTGGCCAATGAATCTCGAACAGCTTGGCTACTCGCTATGACACAGGTGCTGTTGATCTGCCCACCCGCATCGGCCTCACGCCATTTTTTTACACTGGCAATGGCCAGCTCAATAGCCTGCTCCATTGCGTTGGCATCCATCACCAACGGTACTGGGCCATGCGACAAAGACTTATACCGGCGTGTTTCATCATGCCCGTCGTCAAGATCATCCACCTCGCAGCCTTCCAGCAAAGCCACCGCAGCGCGGCGAATCTCATCTGTGGTGCGGTAATTCAGGTACAGCTTGCGAGAGCGCCCGCGAATGTCGATACCGCATTTACTCATGGCGGCACGGTTACGGGTGTAAATGCGCTGATGGCCATCTCCTACAAAAAAGAGATCATTTAAGCCATGAGGAATCATGGCCCGTAGCAACTTGAGCGCCTGTGGACCGAAATCCTGAGTTTCGTCAATCAAGATACTGCTGTAAGGCAGCAACTTTGCGCTTTCACTTTCTTGTTCCAGCAAACTGGCAATTTCACGGTAGGCATCGTCGACTTCCTTGAGTTTTCGTGAGGTCAGTTGGCCGCGATACTCTTCAAACACTGGCCAAATGGCATCGCGCTTGGCACGGCTTAAAACAACACCACGCCCGGTTCTTCTGACGCTACGGTATTCGTCACGCGATGTCACACCTTGGGCCAACACGACCTGTTCAAGCTCAATCTCATAAAAGTTCACAGGAAGATCAATAGACGAATCCTTTGTCGCCATGGCGGCCTGCCACGCTTGCAATGCGCCATCTTTGCTTCGGTCATACACAATTTTGTGTTCTAGCTTGCGCGAACGCATGTACCCATGAACCCACGCATCCAGGTTACGCACTTCAATCTTCGCCATCGTTTTGGGTGAACAAAGTGTCTTCAAATTGTCTTCAATGTCAGTTGCCAAATTTTTGGTAAACGTGGTGAAGAGAACCTTCTGTGCGCCACTCGTACGGTTATCCGCCAACCATTTTGCTCGGTGCATGGCCACGACTGTTTTGCCAGTGCCCGCTCCCCCTAAAACACGCACTGGGCCACTGCGGTCCCCAGTCGCCAATTTGTGCTGTGTTGGGTGCAAAAAAACGCGCCACTGTGTCAAGGGTGCATTCATGATGGCCAGCATGGCTTCGTCGTCCTCGACCACCACGAACCGTGACTGCGACTCTGCGGTCGCAAGAGCCGTCACAAAATCTTCGGTGTCAATGCTGCGGTCTACTCGCGTTTCGCGAGACGTTAAAACCTGATCCAGCGTGTCGCCAGCCGCCAGAAGAAAAAGACCCTCATAAGCCTCAACTGGCAAACTGGCCTGCAATTCATCCAACTCGTCTTCAGTTTGAACCACCTGAATGCGTCCGATCCAATCCTGTGGCACACCAAGACTCATGAGTTCACGATCTGAAAGACCGGCAAACAAGAGCGGTGAGGATGTTGCCGGCGCGACTGGCGACGCCACTGTGGTGACTGGGATGACATCAACCTTCAATGGGGATGCCACTTCTTCCACAAACACAATCTGCATGGCCCCTGTCACTGGGTTGATCGCAATCTTTCTGCGTTCAGCCCAGCGATAAGCCGGGTCATGGTGATCGACATGCAACAACACATACACGTCACCACTGTCTGGTTTGAAAACAATGCCACGCCAGTCCAGATCAATGCGGACTGATTTCAGGTTGGGATCGCGTGCCGCATTGATTTTTTCATAATTGATACCCGGGCTTTTGGGATCTGCTTGGAACTTGACGGCCCATTTCAGCACCTTGGATTGGGCGCTTGCTGGCAGCTTGGCCAACTGAAACAGGAAATCCTGTGACAAGGCGACTTTCGGTTTTAGGCTCATGCTGACGCTCCCTCGTTTGATTCATTCAACCCGACAATACCCAACTTCTCTGCAACGGCAAAAGTCCAATTTGAAGCATTGATGGTGGCACTCGACTCATCCAGCACCAGCATTTGCCAACCCGCTTCAAGCCAAGCTGGTGCCAGGTCAGCCTGGTCAAAAGTAAGTACCACCAAATGTTCCACTAACCAAGCCATTTCCGCATCGGCCACCACCCTGCCACGCTCGTCGGCCAGCTCATGCCCAATCACGGGTGGATGAGCGCCCATCATGGCCAATTGACGCAAACCCTTTCTCAAGACATCCAACGTCAAGCCCATCACTTCAGACCATTCTTGTGACAGCGCAGCTTGGTCTGATGATCCCGCTGAAACGACGGGTTTGACAGGTGTTGCGTGAAGCAGTTCAACATCTCCCGCCTGAATTCCAATGCTTGTCACTAACACCATACCTGGCAAAGTTTGCAGCGTATTGAATAGCGCAAGCCATCTGCGCCAAGGCAAATGCAGCTTCTGCGGCTCCATCAGATCATCAAGCACCAGAGCACCCGGACTTCTTAAGTCCTCCATCGGACCTTGGGCACAAGCTAACGGCCATGATGCTGCCACGACCGGATAAAAGTCTTTGCGTGACAGGCTCGGTACAAAGCCCTTGCCAGGCGACTGTAGCCAGACCGGCAATGGCTGCAGCCAATTTGCCCATTCGACCCTCACCTGGGCCAACTCGGCAGGGGTTGAGGGCACCATCAAAAAACCCAGCCAAAGCGCATTGCGCTGCATTTGCGTGACAGCCGTGTCAATGCCGCTAGAGGGAGCCATCGGCGTAGCTAGCCAACTTAACAGTTGAAACACACTGTGGTGGCTGAACGCACCTTGCCCTGCTCTGGACAGACTCACAGGTGCCGTAGAGCCATCATGACGACAGGCCGCCACCAAGGGCGAATCAAGGTCCGTCCCCGCTGCACCAGACAGAGCCGCTTTCACGTCTTCGTGCGTGACTGACCACACCCAGAATTTGCCGCTGGCCACCAAGGCGCTGCGCTTGAGCGCATCCTCGCGCAGCGAGTTCTGGTGATAGGTCCAGCCATCACAAAACACAGCAACCGGCTTGCGGGCAGATCCGCCCTGCCACGGCCAGATCACAAAGTCTGGCTTGCTGGCCACTGCCACGCCCTCCGAAGGACCCAAATTACATTGCGGCTCAATGCGGTAGCGTTGATTTGATACCTCCAGCACGTAACCGGATTTTCCGTTGACGATGTCTTGCACCAACTTCACCGGTGCCAAACCCGCTGTGCCCCCAAGGCGACGTAGGCTCTCAATAAAGCGACTCTCCAGAACAGAATCAAAATTCGGGTTGATGAAGATGTCAGAAATCGTGGCGACCTTTTCCAGCTGGTCCAGGGATGCGACCAATTCAGTCAACACTTCCTTGCCGCGGTCGCGGGACACCAGGTTCATGTTGCGCCCCAACCGGTACTGGTACACGCAGCGGTAGCAACCATCCTTTTCTGGATCATCGTTGCATGAGCACTTATTGATGGACTCCAGAGCCATGCGCAGTACGTCCGCCAGCGTTCCCGCGTCCTGGGCGAGCAACTGGTGCAAGTACCCCGTACCACCAGGCACGGAGTCATACAACATCACAAAATGTCGACGCGGACCGCCATCCTTGCCAGGTTCATCCTGCGTGACCAGACGCAAGTGGTCTACCTTGCCACCAAAGCGCCTTTTCAAGCCCAATTGCAGCGCCGCCATGAATGACTGAACCACTTCCTCATCCACTCCAGACTTGGTATAGGGCACCAAAATCCGAAGTGCTTCTGAGGTGAATTCGCGGTAGAGATACAGGCACTCCAACAAATTCGTGGGGTCTTCGCTGCCGTGCTTCGCGCAATCAAAGCTGTGGTGCTGGCCCACCGGTTCGAATCTATTTTTGGGCGGCTTTTGCACCTTGCCACAATACTTGCAAAGTTTGAAACCTGGCCGTGAAGACTCTTTATCAGCTACCCTGAAAGACTCACCAGGTTTGACCAATTCACCAAAATTCACATCCCTGAAGGTAACCCGTGACACAAACTCAAAACCAAATGGCAAGCCACCGGTTTTGATTTGCCATGCTTCCCGAATATCTTTGGGATCAAAGTCGGCCATCAGTTGGCGCACAAAAAACTTCGGCTCGCGGTCATCCGCACTGTCATCAATGCGAACCTTGGTGTCGTCACTGTTTGCGATGGCTTGCCTAAACCGCAGCAAGGTGCGCTTTTGTGCGGCATCACCCCACATCGCATCACCACAGCGGGGGCAGACTGCATGCGTGTCAGCATCTACCTCCAAGTTTTGCATGTGATGACACGACGGGCAAAACCGCCAGTTTTCTGTCTTGGCCAGATTCATGTTGATCTGGTCAATCTCCACTTTGCGCTGGTTGGCGTAAAAGCGATTTTCTGGGGCGAATTCAGACAACGCCGAGTTTGCAGGTCGTTCGTATTTGATGGCAGGTAGGGCAACATAAGCGCCCTGCCCTTGTTCGTCCGCAGCGCGCTTGCGCCACAACACCGATTTCAGCTCAATCCCGGCCTCCGGAAATGCGTAGTTCGGTATCAAGCCCGCATCGGTCAGCGTGTTCAGTAGATCTCGCTTGTTGATCTCGGCGATCAACTCCAGCATCTTGTCACGCTCGCGCAGCAGGGCATCAATCTCGGCCATGGTCGCCTCATCCTGGGGCCGCTGGGCCGCAGCGGCCTTTGCGATGTCGATTTGCTCCTTGCGCTTTTTATAGGTCTTGCGCTCTTCCACCAGCTCTTGCAGGTACTTCAGCAACCGTGAGCGCAGGCCATCCGTGTCACCCTGGCCCTGCATAAAGTCTTGCAAGCGCTGGCGTACGGTAGCGTTGACATCGGTGCCCAATAGATCCACAAATGCAGCAAAAAGCTTGGGTTCATTGGACAGCACATGGTCGCAAAAGTTGTACGGAAAGCGGGTTTGGTTCGCCTGCTCCACTGCGTCCAATGCGGTTGAGGTCTTTTCTGGAAACGCAGTTGCGGTGCTGATTCCACTCACCCAGTCATCCATGCAAAAGGCAAACAACTGGCGACGCAACACCTCAGCTGCTTGCAGGAAGACACCGGGCGGAGCTACCTCGCCGGAGAGCATCTCCTGGGTTTCCTCAAAAAAATAAAGATCGTGCGGGCTACTGCCATCAGCCAGGGTGGTCGTCATCGCATTGCCATCGCGCCGTCCGGCGCGGCCCGTGCGCTGCAAATAGCTTGCCTGGTTGGGCGGAACAGAGCACAAAAGCACCGATGACAGATCTCCAATATCCACACCCATTTCCAGCGTCGGGGTAGCCGACAGCAGGTTTTCATACCAGTCGCGGGGCTGCTTGGATTTGAAACGTATCTCAAGAGCTTCCCGCTCCGCCCGCTCCAGCAACCCGGTGTGTTCGGCTGCGATCACCCTGCGTAAGTCACCCCGGCTGAACCGATCTGAGAGCCAACCACCGGTGGGAAAAATGTCTTTGTAAAACTCATCGGTTGCGTCAATGCAGGGCATGCCTAGCAATGCTTGGGTCGCACTCGCCGGCACGGTCAATCTTCTCTTTCCTAGCGGGGTGGCAAGGTAGGCCGTGTCCACACAAAGCTCCAAAGCCCTCGGATTGATTGCCAAGGTGTCACCTTGATGGTCCGCCGTACGAATCAAAATGTCTGCATCTTCAAGGACCACTGCGGCAGCATGAAACAAATCTGAAGCCATGCCGGGTGCAAGCAACATCTGACGATTTAGACAAGCCTCAGCCCAACGGTCGAACCAACTGTTTCTCTTGCTATTTGTCAGTTGGTCAAAGTCCCGATGTTTGCCCAGTGTCAAAAATATAGGCCTTGGCGTGCGGTCGCTCATGGGAGGCAGCCATTCGTTGCGCCCCCCTTTTTGCGTCAGCACAAAGACACTTCCATCGGCCGCGTAGTTTGCCAATTCAGGGTGCATCACCGCACCTCGCTTGCGCATGTGTGTCAACACGCCCCACAGCCACTGCACCAACACGGCCTTGTCCAGGCCTTTGGCACCAAACTGCTCTTGCAGCGTGGGCAACAACGTTTCTGCTACCGACTCAATTCGCTGCAAGGGAACCGATATGGTTGCCTTGCCAAGGCGCTCCAGATTGCGTCCACGATGGCTTAGGTAAGTGAATTCGCTGTACGCCTGCCACAGCAGCCGCTTGCGAACTTTTCCAGGCAAGCGACTTGCCGCAGGCAACACATTCTTTTTGAGCAACTCCTCGGCCCAATCCCGCTGCCAGGTCATGTTAGGGCCAATGAACTCTGCCAGCAGCCGCTCGGGGGTCATGTGCAGAATCGATCCCGGCGTGTCGAATAGTGCCTCGGCCTGACTCAAAAAATCCGCCCAACTCAGGCCAGGGCTTGTCAGCTCATCGATCACCTTGGCCAGACCCGTCCTCACATTGTTCAGGTAGGTACGCGCACCAAAGAAACCAGCCCTGTGGGCAGCGTCCTGCACCGAGTCAGAGAACGCAATCAGCTTTTTGTCATCGTTGAACGGGCTGGCCCAGCTGTGCTCCACCACCTGCGAGCCCAACGTAGCATTGCGGGCACCCAATAACAATAACCGGTCACGGTTGCCGCAGGCCGGGCAGGTGTTGTCATGTCGGGTGTGCTGTACCTGCCCAATGGAGAAGCTGCGTTGAGCGATGACTTTGTACACCGCCAACAACTCCTCCTGGCCACAAGCCTGGCAGGCACCGGGGGCTTGCTGCAAATTCCCACAAGCTGTGCAGGCATGTTGAACCACACCTTCCACCTGGGGTCGCTTGACGCTTTGCGCCGCGTAAAGTCTCGTTGCCTCTGGTCGGCCAGCAAACCAGCAGTTGTAAATCTCATCGAGCTTGGTGGACAGCCGGTTACTGCCTTGCACCATGCGCGACAGCCAGCCAGTGGTGTGGCATTCGCTGCACTGAATCATCGGCAGGTAAACGCCGTCCGGATTGGCAGCCACGTCGGCCGAGCTGCGCAACCGAACGTCCTCTGCATCCACCGCCAATTTGGCGACCATTCGGCGCAGTTCCCTGATCCATAGCTGCACCCGCAGGCTGACCAATGGCAGTGTCTTGCCATTGGCACTTGGAATGAGTGCCCACGCCACCAGCACCAACAGGGCGTCCAGCACTTCTCGCACTTGGGGGTGTGCCGCGACCGGCAGGTTTTTTTTCAAACGCTCCGTCAGTTCACCGTAGTGGACTACGCCCCCCTTCAACTGTTTGAGCAAATTCACAAACAAAATGTGGCGTTTGAGGTAGTCACTTAGCTGGATTCGCCAAGCCACATCCTTCACATCCGAGGGTGCAGGCTCATCCGGGAAAAACAGACCGAACCATCCGGCAACTGCATCCTCCGTGCATTTGAAACGAGCGGAATCCAGCACCGTAGCCAAATCAGGGCGGTTTTGGAACATGAAGTCCACCATCGCGTCCTCAAGGAACACACCAACAGACTGGCGATTCTCCGTAATGACAGACTCTGGCCCAAACGGCGCACCAAAAATCTGGCGGGCGTAATCCCGCAAAGCAGCCGTATCTGAAGACCCACCCAATGTCGCAGAGGTGCCAGCACAAACCAAATGCCCGGCAGGTGTCTTTAGGCGATGGCGCAACCGGCGCAGCAGCAGCGCCAAGTCTGTTCCCTGCGCTCCATCAAACGTGTGCAACTCATCAACGACCAGGTAGCGCAGCGTAGTCGGCTTGTTGCGCTCCCAAAGTTTGCGGTCTTTGGGGCGAAGCAGCAAGTAGTCCAGCATTTTGTAGTTGGTCAACAAAATGTCGGGCGGGTTCTTTCGCAACGTGTCGCGGTCCGTGATCACGCTGCTGGGAGTCATCACCATGCCCTGGCCCGGATCAGCCACCGACCCACCCACAAAAAGTCCTACCCTCAAGCCAACGAAGGCAGGAGTCGCCGCAACAAGCTGCGCAAACCGGCGCGCCTGATCGGTCGCCAGCGCATTCATGGGGTAGATCACGAGCGCCTTGATGCCCGCCTCACCGGCTTTGCGGGCGCGCGCGCAGTGATCCAATACAGGGTACAAAAAACATTCGGTCTTACCGCTGCCGGTGCCTGTCGCCACCAAAGTGTGGTCCGCCAGATGCTGGCTGGACAAACGTTGCCAAGCTAGCTCCTGGTGGCTGTGGCCTGGGAATTCAGTTTCAAACCCGCTGAAGAATTTTCGACCCGCCTTGCCAGGGGTAAATGGCAGACCCACTTGCAAATAAGGGCCTTTCAGCCAGCCAGATTGGTCGTCCACAAACCGGCGCATCAGCCCGTGCATGAAGTCGTCGGAAGGTTCAAAGCCGGTGATCAGGAATTGCTGCAGACCTTGCTGAATGTCGCGGGCTAAAAGAGATGGGAGCATGGAATTGACAGGTAAGATTTGGATTAACGCTTCTTCTTGTCTTCCAGTTGTGC
>JAVHPS010000206.1:0-1751 GCA_036170715.1 Rhodoferax sp.
GCCTTGGGCGGTCTCCTCATACTGGAGTACCAGAAATCGTCAACCGCCCAAAGCAACCACTGCGCTAGCCACTGCAAATGTGGAAGCAAAGTGCCAGTTCGATGCCAATCTTTCCAAATAACGGGTATTTAACGCGGTGTCTATGGCTTCAAAAAGCCGCAATGATTTGATCCAGATTTTTCCCAGGTGCCAAGCTGCAGGCCTGACACCAATCTACAAACGTCATCACGTCAACGTAGCTTTCGCCACGTTCGATTTTTGAAACGTAAGACTGGCCAACCCCGAGCTTTTCAGCCATTTGAATCTGTGTCAAACCCGCAGCTTTACGCGCTGCAATCATGGCAGCGCGTAAAGCTTGGTAGTGGGGGTGGTAGATTGATCTCGGCACGCGGCCGATGCTCTACCCTGATTTGGAATAGTCTATTTCAGACTATTTTGGATTAAGATGTGCCTTGCGACGGCATGTCGCCGTGGCAAACACCATGTAAAGGGATTAAAAATGAAGCGATTGACATCATTGGCCGCAATTCTCGTTTTGAGTGCATGCGGCGGGGGAGGCGGTGATAGTGCAGCACCTGCGCCACAGCAGGCAGCCACACAAAGTGCGGAGGGTTTTTGGAGTGGCACTACTACTAGCGGCACACTTGTCAGTTTGGCTATCCTTGAGAACGGAGAAACGTGGGCGCTTTACGGCAACGCCACCAACGTGATCGGAGCGGTAGTTGGAAATACAACTGTGAATGGCTCCACGCTGTCTGGCTCTGGAACTGACTTTAACTTTGTGACGCGCATCGCTGGTCGTGGTAGTTATACCGGCACAGTGTCAACCAAAGCAAATATCAGCATGTCGGCAAATGGCACGCAATTTACCGGCACCTACGATGCCAGCTATGACCAACCTGCAACGCTCGCCAATATTGCAGGAACATACACTGGCGGGGCCGTTACCGGAGCCATCGCTTCACAAGCTTCAACGGTTGTGGTCGATGCCAGCGGCAATGTAACAAGCAGTTTTGTATCGGGCAATTTGAGTTGCACAACCTCGGGAACCGTAACACCTCGACCCACCGGTAAAAACGTTTACAACCTGCAACTGACCTTTGCTGGTAATGCCTGTGCACTTGGCAGTGGAACCACTGTCACGGGTGTTGCCAACTACAACGCCACCACACGACAAGTCATTGCGATGGGCCTGAATGCAGCAAAGACTGACGGGCTGATTTTTGTTGGGGTACGTTGACCAACATTGGATGCTTGAACCCGCGCAGCAGTTGCTTTGGGCGGTCTCCGCATACTGGAGTACCAGAAATCGTCAACCGCCCAAAGCAGCCACTGCGCTGGCCGCTACAAGTCTGGAAGCCAATCACCCTTCAACCAAGGAACTCAGGTCTGGCTGTACTGGTTGTCTGACTTCTGACTCCAAAGCCGCACGCCTATCGATGCATCGCGTGGTAACCGGTAGCGGCGAACACCGATTTCTGGTACTCCAGCATGAGGGGTTCGCCGCTACCGGTTGCCGCGCGGGGCGCACCAACCATGTTTGCCATACTGAAGTGACCCCCAAGTTCCTGGATGTCCCCGGATCGCGGTTCCGGGCAAGCTCCTCACGTCCGGCATGACAACGCATTTGTTCACAACAGCCGATCGCCATCAAAAGCCACCTCACTCCCCAAACAGCTGCCCGCGCGCGGCATCGGTGATGGCCAGCACGCAGGGGTGGCTGATGCGCCGCTCCACCGACACGGCGTAGA
>JAVHPS010000207.1:0-1750 GCA_036170715.1 Rhodoferax sp.
CATGACTGCGCAGGTGTGCTTCAAAAGCGGGCAGCAATTGCCGCAGCTTGGCGGCCACGGTGGTGTTTGAAAGCAACAGACACCACACCCCTTCTTCCTCCATGGGGCCAGCCAGAACCAACTGGCGCAGTGATGCTGGGATCAGTGGTGTGATGGACTGCAATCGCGCACTCGACGCACGCTGGCGATCCATCAACTTGGCCAGGCCTGGATGGTTCAGACTGGCTTGCAACAGTGTCACGGCTTGGTGGCGTCGGTTCATTCGTTTGGAGGGCTTGACAGATGCAGTTGATTATCACGGATGCGTGGCTGGCAAAGTCACGTGTGGTGCAGCTCTCAGGGTTGCAACTGGTCAGCGCATTTGTGGTGAGCGCCTTGATCCTCCTGTTGCTTGCGCTGGGTCTTTACCATTGGGTTTTGCTCAAAGGGGTCGAGCAAGGCTGGCCCGTGATCAGTACCGTGGTCAAGCTGGTGGCCAAGGACGATTATGCGCAGCGTGACAAATTTCTGCGTGCCAACCTGGATGTGATGGCTCGGCGGCTTGGAGAGTTACAAGTCAAGCTGACGCAGCTTGAATCCCTTGGGGCCCGGGTGTCAAGCTTGGCCGGTGTCAATGCCATGGAAACCAAGGCATTGACGGGGCAAGGCGGTGTGCAAGTGGGGGGGCACGCGCTGACGTTGGATGAACTTGAGCTGACCATGGACGATCTCGAGCGCTTGACCAACCAGCGCACCGACTTGCTCACGGTGCTGGAGTCGCGCCTGTTTGAGCGCAAGATGAAAAACCTGATGATTCCGACGCAAAAACCGGTGGCCCAGTCCGAGTTGGGGTCGGCGTTTGGCTGGCGCATTGACCCCATCACAGGCCGCTCTGCATTGCATACCGGGCTGGATTTTCCTGCTTTGGTGGGTACGCCCATTGTGGCGGCAGCCGGTGGTGTGGTGGTGACGCAAGAAGTTCACCCCGAATACGGGAACATGGTTGAAATTGACCACGGCAACGGTTTGTTGACCCGCTATGCCCATGCGTCAAAAGTGGCAGTCAAAAATGGTGACCTGATCAAACGCGGTCAGAAAATTGCTGAAGTCGGTACCAGTGGTCGTTCCACGGGCCCGCACCTGCATTTTGAGGTGCTGGTCAACGGCATTTATCAAGACCCCCAAAAATTCTTGTCTGCCCCCGGCGCGGTGCACGTCACAAGCGTAGCGCAGGCCCAAGCACCTGCTGGGCCTGCCGCCCAAAGCGGGGTTGCTGAACGCGGCCACTGACTTGGCGCAGGGTGCTGCGCCGCAAAGGTAAAATCCAAGGCAAACCCTTTGCGCCGCCCTGTTGGTGTGCGCTTGTGTTTGTTCGCGTGATCCCCATTTCAGTTAGATCGTAAAAATAAGGATTGCGTTGTGACCTGGCCCCTGTTTGGCCGGTTGCGCGCCCCGCATTCATGGCCACCAATTTCCTTACCCAAATTTTCGGCAGTCGCAATGACCGCCTGCTCAAAAAATACCGTCACACGGTGACCAAAATCAACGCCATGGAGGCCGCGCTTGAGCAGCTCTCTGACGACGTGTTGCGCGACAAAACGCAAGCCTTCAAAGACCGGTTGGCCAACGGTGAAACCCTGGATGCGTTGCTGCCAGAAGCCTTTGCAGTGGTGCGTGAAGGCTCCAAGCGCGTCATGAAGCTGCGTCATTTTGACGTGCAGATGCTCGGCGGCATGTCCCTGCACAACGGCAAAATTTCTGAAATGGGCAC
>JAVHPS010000208.1:0-1748 GCA_036170715.1 Rhodoferax sp.
GTGTCAATGCGGACAAACCATGGATGTCGGCGCGTGGCCTGGCATGACAACCAAGTCCCCGCGCGGCAGAAACTGTGTCATTGCGAGCGAGCTTCGCAATCCATGCCGTGGTGGGCGCACTGGACTGCGGCTCGTCACCTGGCACATCGTGAACTACAGCGTGATCTTGGTGCCCAGCAGTGCCAAAAATTGCGCAATCCACGCCGGGTGCGCGGGCCAGGCCGGGGCGCTGACCAGGTTGCCTTCGGTGAACGCGCCGTCAATGGCGATCTGTGCGTATTTGCCACCGGCCCGCTCCACCTCGACCTGGCAGGCCGGGTAAGCCGAGCAGGTGCGGCCTTTGAGCACGTCCGAGCCCGCCAGCAACTGGGCTGCGTGGCAGATCGCCGCCACCGGCTTGTTGGCGTCAAAAAAGTGTCGCACCATGGCCACCACCGCCGGGTAGGTGCGCAGGTATTCCGGGCCACGGCCACCGGGCAGCACCAGCGCATCGTAGTTTTGCACTTTGATGTCGGCAAACGTGGCGTTCAGGGCAAAGTTATGGCCCGGCTTTTCGCTGTAGGTTTGCGCGCCTTCAAAGTCGTGGATGGCGGTTTTGATGGCATCGCCCGCCTTTTTGTCCGGGCACACCGCGTGCACCGTGTGCCCCACGGCCAGCAGCGCCTGGAACGGCACCATGGTTTCGTAGTCTTCGCAGTAGTCACCGCAGATCATCAGGATTTTTTTGGCAGCCATGTCGGTCTCCTTGTAGGTGGTTGGGGAAACCAATTTTGAGCCACCTGCGCGGCGCTGTGGTGGTAATGGGCTGTGACAGACTCAGTGTTTGTAGGCGCGCTCGCGCTGGCTGCGCACTGCCAGCACAAACACGGTGTCTTGCGCGGGCTCAAACCGGTACAACGCCAGGTAAGCGCTGGCACCGGTTGAGATAATCAGCTCACGCTGACCAAAGGCGACCGGGCGACCGATCAGGGGGCTGGTTTGCAAAACATCCAGTGCATCAACGATGTCCTGAATACGGTCGGCGGCTGTCTCAGGAGCGTAGTCAAACAAAAAATCAAAAATCCGGTCAAAGTCGTCCCGAATTTCCGGCGCCAGAACGATCCGGCTCACGCTTTTTTAGCCAGGGGCTTGGCTGGTTCAGCACACATGGGTTGGCGCGCCTGCGCCAGGCGCTGGTTCAGATAGGTCTTCATTTCATGCCAGTCCAAACCGGGTTCACCGGCTTGCAAAGCCACATCGCGCTGGTGCGCCTGCTGCTGCATGCCCAAGCGCCACTCGGCTTCATCGGCCTTTTGCGCCAAGGCCTCGACCATGAAACTGTGCGGGGTCTGGCTGCAAGCGGTTGCCAGGCGGGCAATGCGCTCGCGCAGGGCGTCGTCAATACGCAAGGTGGTGGTGGACATGGTGCAACTCCTGATGTAGCACAATTGTGGCACACTTTTTTTGAATCTCAAACCCCTGTCAACCGCGTCAGCGCTTCCTGGTACTTGGCAGCGGTTTGCGCAATCACTTCGCGCGGCAGGTGCGGTGCCGGTGGGGTTTTGCTCCAGGGCTTGCCTGCCACTTGCGCGGTTTCCAGCCAGTCGCGCAAAAACTGCTTGTCGTAGCTGGGCGGGTTGCTGCCCTCTTGGTAGCTCTCGGCAGGCCAGTAGCGCGACGAGTCGGGGGTGAGCACTTCGTCCATCAAGATCAGCGCTCCGTCCTTGTCCAGGCCAAATTCAAACTTGGTGTCGGCAATGATGATGCCC
>JAVHPS010000209.1:0-1743 GCA_036170715.1 Rhodoferax sp.
TCTTTCCCAAGCTCAGCCAAGCCCAAAAAGAGCAACAAATTCAGGCCTGGGCCCGCACACTGCTTGCCTATGCAGCTATTGAATTTGAAGTGGTTGATCAACCCGCATCCGGCACGGCAATGCTGCTTGCGTCCAACCATGTGTCGTGGCTGGATGTCTATGTGATTCTGGCCACCTGCCCCTGCCGCTTCATCGCCAAGTCGGAGGTGCGCCAATGGCCACTGGTGGGTCGGCTGGCCGCCACCATTGGCACGCTGTTCATTGCCCGTCAGTCACCGCGCGACGCGCTGCGCGTGGTGCACCAGATGAGCCAACACCTGCAAGCCGGCGACACGCTGGCGGTGTTTCCCGAGGGCACGACCAGCAACGGGCTGCAGGTGCTGCCGTTTCATGCCAATTTGTTTCAGGCCGCCATCAGCGCCGACGTGGCGACGCAACCGGTGGCTTTGCGCTATTCAGAAGTGGGCAGTGGCACCGTGAGTCAAGCACCGTGTTACATCGATGACGATACCCTGCTGGGTTCAATCTGGCGCACGCTCAAAGCACCACCACTGCGTGCCACACTGCGCTTTGGTGCAGCGCAGCGGCCCACTGGACGCGACCGCCGAACGTTGGCGGGCGAGGTTCACGCGGCGGTGGAGCGTTTGCGGCGCGCGCCCTGATGGTGTTGCCTTAGACACCCAAAAAGTGCTTGCGGTAGCGTGCTGGCAAATCGTTGATGCGCATCAGCATCGGCAGGTCGGCACTGTTGAAATCCGGGTCCCAGGCCGGCGCACCCAGCACTTTGGCTCCCAGACGCAAATAGCCCTTGATGAGGGCTGGTGGCTCCACCTGCAAACTGCCGTCGAGCTGCTCCACCGGCAGCGGCAAACGGGGGCGAACATGCAGGTCAATCGGGGCCAGGTGGGTGGTTTTGAGCTGTTGCCAGATGCTGGCGGCCACATCGCCACTGACCATGCCGTTGTGCAGCATCGGAATGCTGGCGCAACCAATCATGGTGTCCAACTGGTTGCGCACCATGAATTCTCCCAACGCGCCCCACAACGCCATGATCACACCGCCGTGGCGGTGGTCTTTGTGCACGCAGCTGCGGCCCAGCTCGACCATGCGTTCACGCAAACTGCGCAGGCGGGTCAGGTCAAATTCGGTATCGCTGTAGGTGCTGCCCACGCGCTTGGCCTGGGCCGGTGTGAGCACCCGGTAAGTCCCCACCACTTCTTGCGTCACCGCATCACGCACCAACAGGTGTTCGCAGTAGTTGTCAAACAAATCCATGTCATGGCCGGGAATCAGGCAGTTGAGTTGTGCGCCCATTTCAAGCGCAAACACCTGGTACCTCAGACGCTGGGCTTCGCGAACCTCATCGACATGCCGCGCCCACGACACCAGCAAGCCACCACGTTCAACTTTGACAGCCGCAGGTAGCGCGCCAAACGAACCGATTTGAGGTCGGTGAAGTGACCCCCTGGGCAGGGATGCGGGGGAAAAAGCAAAAGTCGGGATGGGCAGTTCTTTCATGTCGTTCTCCTGGATGTAACGACGCGATGATCTCTGCCACAAGTGACAGCCTGATGGCGATTTGATGGCAGTTGTGTGACACCGCCTGCCACAGACCGCGGCGCTGAATCAATCCACCGGCGTGAGCTTGGCCACACTCAGCGCCAGCCACTTCACGCCGTGGCGCGGAAAGTTGATCTGGGCCCGAGCATCGTCACCCGTGCCTTCGAGCGCCAGCACCGTGCC
>JAVHPS010000210.1:0-1742 GCA_036170715.1 Rhodoferax sp.
CTGCACTTCAGCCGCGACTACCCGCAATTGCTGGACAATGCCGTCCCCACCACCTTGAACCCTTGAAGCCTGCCATGCTGCGTACCCTGCTGAAATCAAAAATCCACCGCGTTGCCGTGACCGACTGCGAACTGCACTACGAAGGCTCTTGCGCTATTGACGAAGACTTGCTCGATGCCGCCGGTCTGGTCGAAAACGAACAGGTGCACATCTGGAATATCAACAACGGTGAGCGTTTCATCACCTACGCCATCCGGGGTGAGCGCGGCACGGGCATGATCTCGGTCAACGGCTCGGCGGCCCGGCGCGCCGCTGTGGGTGACCTGCTCATCATTGCCGCTTTTGCCCAAGTAGCCGAAGCCCAGGTCGCCAGCTTCCGCCCAAAACTGGTGTTTGTCGATGCGCACAACCGCATTCAACAGGCCCGCGACCACGTGCCGCTGCAAACCCGCTAAACCTTAGCTGTTCAGGAGTCTCCATGAACCCATCTGCCCCCCCAAGCGCTTCACCCTACGGCACCCTGCCCCCCGCCAGCAACCCGGCCAGCCGCAAGCCGGTGAGCCTGCCGCGCCTGCTGGAGATGCACGCCCGGGGTGAAAAAATCAGCATGCTCACTGCCTACGATGCCACCTTTGCGGCCGTGGCCGATGCCGCCGGGGTGGACTGCATTCTGGTCGGTGACTCGCTCGGCATGGTGTGCCAAGGCCTGTCCAGCACCATGGGGGTGACGCTGGAGACCATGCGCTACCACGTCGAAAGCGTGGCACGCGGCTTGCGCCGCGCCCAAGCCACCACCTGGCTGATTGGCGACCTGCCCTACGGCACGTACCACGAATCCAAAGAACTGGCCTTGCGCAGCGCCGCGGTGTTAATGCAGGCCGGGGCCCACATGGTCAAGCTCGAAGGCGGTGGCTGGACCACCGACACGGTGCGGTTTTTGGTCGAGCGCGGCATTCCAGTGTGCGCCCACCTGGGGCTGACCCCGCAAACCGTGCACGCCCTGGGTGGTTACCGGGTGCAGGGCAAGACGGTAGAGTCTGCCGCCCTGCTCAAGCGCCATGCCCACGCGCTGCAAGATGCTGGGGCCTCGCTGTTGGTGCTGGAGATGGTGCCTGCGGTGCTGTCGGCAGAACTCACCCTGGAGCTGCCACACTGTCCCACCATTGGCATTGGTGCCGGCAACGGCACCGCCGGACAAGTGCTGGTGCTGCACGACATGCTGGGGTTGAACCTGGGCAAGATGCCCAAATTCGTGCGCAACTTCATGGCCGACCTGCCCGGCGTGCAAGGCCAGCATGGCATCAAGGAAGCCATGCAAGCCTATGTGCAAGCGGTCAAAAATGGCAGTTTCCCGGACAACACCCAGCACGCCTGGTGATTCTGGTTTTATATATAAATTTGGCCTCTAGCCCTTATTAATAATGGGCAATATGCTATGAAAATAATAACAACCATTGCCGCCTTGCGCGACCATCTGGCTGCTTTCAAGCAACCGGCCTTTGTGCCCACCATGGGCAATTTGCATGACGGCCACTTGGCCTTGGTGCGCCAGGCCAAAGCCCTCGGCGACGTGCTGGTGGTGAGCATTTTTGTCAACCGCCTGCAGTTCCTGCCGCACGAAGACTTTGACACCTACCCTCGCACCTGGGAGGCCGACTGCCAGGCGCTGCAAGCAGCCGGTTGTGATGTGCTGTTCGCCCCGTCTGAAGCCGAGCTTTACCCCGAGCCGCAAGGCTTCAAGG
>JAVHPS010000211.1:0-1740 GCA_036170715.1 Rhodoferax sp.
AAGAACGCGAGATGCAAGCCCAGGTGCTCGACTCGATGGACATCGAAAAAGAGCGTGGCATCACCATCAAGGCGCAAACCGCAGCGCTGCAATATAAGGCCCAAGATGGCAAGGTCTACAACCTGAACCTGATCGACACGCCCGGCCATGTGGACTTTTCCTATGAAGTCAGCCGTTCCCTTTCGGCCTGTGAAGGTGCCTTGTTGGTGGTGGATGCCAGCCAGGGTGTGGAAGCGCAAACAGTGGCCAACTGCTACACCGCGCTCGACCTCGGGGTCGAGGTGGTGCCAGTGCTCAACAAGATGGACTTGCCCAATGCCGACCCAGACAACGCGCGGGCAGAAATTGAAGATGTAATTGGCCTGGATGCGTCGCAGGCCATTGCCTGTTCGGCCAAAAGCGGCATGGGCGTGGACGATATTCTGGAAGCCGTGGTGGCCCGCATTCCTGCACCCCAAGGCAACCCCAAGGGCGCTTTGCGCGCCATGATCATTGACAGCTGGTTTGACAGTTATGTCGGTGTGGTGATGCTGGTGCGTGTGGTCGATGGCCGCCTGGCCAAGGGCGAGCGCATCAAGATGATGGCCACCGACACCACCTACAACGCCGACAGCTTGGGCGTTTTTACACCGGCCAACCAGCCACGTGCGGCGCTGGAAACCGGTGAGGTGGGTTACATCATTGCAGGCATTCGTGAACTGCAGGCGGCCAAAGTGGGCGACACCATCACCAAAATTGTGTTGGGCACAGGCGGCGCTGCAGCCACGGCTACGGAACCTCTGCCAGGGTTCAAGGAAATTCAGCCGCAGGTGTTCGCTGGCTTGTACCCCACCGAAGCCAACCAATATGAAGGTCTGCGTGACAGCCTGGAAAAACTCAAGCTCAACGATGCCTCGCTGCACTACGAGCCCGAAGTGTCGCAGGCTCTGGGTTTTGGCTTCAGGTGTGGCTTTTTGGGACTGTTGCACATGGAAATTGTGCAGGAGCGTCTGGAGCGCGAGTTTGACCAAGACCTGATCACCACCGCACCCAGTGTGGTGTACCAGGTGGTGCAAGCCGACGGCGAGGTCAAGATGGTGGAGAACCCGTCCAAAATGCCCGATCAGGGTCGACTCGATGAAATTCGTGAACCCATCGTCACCGTGCACCTGTACATGCCGCAAGAATACGTGGGCCCGGTGATGACGCTGGCCAACCAGAAGCGTGGCGTGCAGCTGAACATGGCCTACAAGGGCCGCCAGGTGGTGTTGACCTACGAGATTCCGTTGGGCGAGATCGTGATGGACTTCTTTGACAAACTCAAAAGCGTCTCGCGCGGCTATGCCTCCATGGACTACGAGTTCAAGGAGTACCGCACTGCCGATGTGGTCAAGGTGGACATTTTGCTCAATGGTGACAAGGTGGATGCCTTGTCCATCATCGTGCACCGCTCACAAGCCGTGTACCGGGGCCGTGCGGTGGTGGCCAAAATGCGTGAAGTCATTTCACGCCAGATGTACGACGTGGCCATCCAGGCCGCCATTGGGGCCAACGTGATTGCCCGTGAGACAATCAAAGCGCTGCGCAAAAACGTGATTGCCAAGTGTTATGGCGGCGACATCACACGCAAGCGCAAGCTCCTTGAAAAGCAAAAAGAAGGTAAAAAACGCATGAAACAAATTGGTTCGGTGGAAGTGCCACAAGAAGCCTTCTTGGCCATTCTGAAGGTGGACGCATGATGCAGGTTTTAACCTCTGTGGT
>JAVHPS010000212.1:0-1739 GCA_036170715.1 Rhodoferax sp.
ATGCACGCGGCTCGATTCTGGGCCTGAGCCGGGGCAGCACCCTGGCGCACATTGCCCGGGCCGCGCTGGAGAGCATCGCCTTTCAAAGTGCGGCGCTGCTGCAAGCCATGAGCCGTGATGCCCAGCAAGCCGGTGGCGCAGCAGTGACCGAGCTGCGCGTGGACGGCGGGGCGTGCGTGAACAACCTGTTAATGCAGTTCCAGGCAGACCTGTTGGGCATACCCGTGGTGCGTCCGGCCGTCATAGAAACCACCGCGCTGGGGGCGGCCTATCTGGCTGGGCTGGCCACTGGGGTTTACAAGAGCACCGCCGAACTCTCCGATCTCTGGCAGGTCGAGCGCCGCTTTGAACCCGGCATGTCACGGCCACACGCCAGCGCCCTGATGGCGCGCTGGGAACACGCGGTGCAACAAACCGTGCTGCCAGCGGTCATCGCAGTTGATTAGACTCAGGGTTTTCCACAACGCTTTTGCAGCCCACTGGCTGCACACACCTCATGAGCGAACACATTGCATTCATCGGCGGGGGCAACATGGCCAGCGCCATCATTAGCGGTTTGATCAAACAAGGCCATTCCCCGCGCCTTATCACCGTGGTCGAACCCTTTGAAGAAGCGCGCGCCAAGCTGCACAGCACTTTTGGCATCACAGCCCAGCCACAGGCCGGCGCTTTTCTGACGCAGGCCCAATTGGTCGTCTGGGCGGTGAAACCGCAAACCTTCAAGGAAGCCACTCAAAACGTGGCCGCCCACACCGTCCAAGCCCTGCACCTGAGCGTGGCCGCGGGCATTCGCAGCAGCAGCATGGCCGCTTGGCTGGATACCGACCGCGTGGTGCGCGCCATGCCCAACACCCCGGCGCTGATTGGCCAAGGCATCAGCGGCCTGTTTGCCCGTGCGGGGGTCACTGCCACCGACAAAACACGCATTGAGGCGGTCATGGCCACCACCGGCCAATCGCTGTGGCTGGATGCTGAAGACCAGCTCGACGTGGTCACTGCCTTGTCCGGCTCGGGCCCGGCTTACGTCTTTTACTTCATGGAAGCCATGATCACGGCGGGGGTCGAAATGGGTCTGAACCGCGACCAAGCGCACCAGCTGGCCGTGGCCACCTTTGCCGGGGCCAGCGCCCTGGCGCAAGCGTCCACCGAATCCCCACAGGTGCTGCGCCAGCGCGTCACCTCCAAAGGCGGCACCACCTTTGCTGCCATCTCCAGCATGGAAGACAACGACGTGCGCGCCCTGTTCATCGATGCCATGTACGCCGCGCGCGAACGTGCCAAAGCATTGGGCCAGGAGTTTGGCGCGGCCTGAAGCCACAGCGCCCCCGCTCCAAAGCCGCCCGACCGGGTGGCTTTTTTCATGCCACAGCGTAACTGGCCGCAATCCCGGCGAACACTGCAAAACCCAACCAATGGTTGAGCCGGAAGGCCTTGAAGCAGCCTTCACGACTACGGCTGCGAATCAGCGTGAAATGCCAGACAATCTGGATGGTCGCAACGCCAATTGCTATATAAAACAGAGCTGAATTCGCATATTTTACAAGGGCTATAGCCAATATTGCTATAAATAATCCATAGCACAGCATGACTGCGGGCACATCCCATGCCCCCAGCGTGATGGCCGATGTCTGGATACCCAGACGCAGGTCATCGTCGCGGTCTACCATGGCGTATTCGGTGTCATAGGCCAGCACCCAAAACAGGTTGCCCAGCATCAGCACCCAGGCCAACGGTGGCAC
>JAVHPS010000213.1:0-8558 GCA_036170715.1 Rhodoferax sp.
TGAACTGCATGAAGCCCAGGTGCTGATTCAAAGTGACCGCCACCCTGGTGCCGTGGGTGGTGTGGCTGCCCGTTATGTATTGATGCCCCTGTGTGCGACCAGGGCAAACCGGTACAGCCAGTGGGTCAAGCGCTTGACCCGCCAGGTGGGAAATGATGTGCGGGGCATGCTTGAGGCGATGACACGCGGTACACTGAAATCTGCCCGGGGTGCGCATGGCTTGCGCTGAGATGGACGACCAAACCCGCGAACTTGATCCGGCCCGTACCGGCGTAAGAAGCGCAACCTAGCACTGGCTGGGCATGGTGGTCTTGTCAGGTTCGCGGAGTTGCGGTGCTGTTTTTGTCCTGGGTGAACACTATCCAGGAGACCCAAGACGTGAATGCCCCCGACAAATTAGCCCAGTTCATTCGCCTGACCCGCGAACCCCTTCCTGCTTCGCGCAAGCGTTACCTGCAAGGTAGCCGTGCCGACATTCAGGTGCCGCTGCGCGAGATCATGCAAAGCAATGGCGAGGCGATCACCGTCTACGACACCTCGGGCCCCTACACCGATCCGCAGGCCCAGATAGACGTGCGCCAGGGCCTGCCCGCCGTGCGCAGCCCGTGGATTGAGGCGCGTGGCGACACCGATCGGTACACCGGTCGCGCCCCGTTTGCCCTGGACGATGGCCTGAAACATGGTGAATCCGATGCGCTGGCCACCTTGCGGGCGCAAGCTGCGGGCCTGCAACGCCCACCGCGCCGCGCCAAGCCGGGAGCCAACGTGACGCAAATGCACTACGCCCGCAAAGGCATCATCACGCCCGAAATGGAGTACGTGGCCCTGCGCGAAAACCAGAACCTGGCTTGGCAGGCGCAGTACATGGCCAATGCTGAGCGTGAGCAGCGCCTGGCGGGCAACAGCTTTGGAGCCAGCGTCCCGAAAATTGTCACGCCCGAGTTTGTGCGTGACGAGGTGGCACGCGGGCGCGCCATCATTCCGGCCAACATCAACCACCCGGAAATTGAACCCATGGCAATTGGCCGCAACTTTCTGGTCAAGATCAATGCCAACATTGGCAATTCCGCCGTCACCTCCAGCATTGAAGAAGAGGTGGAAAAGCTGGTCTGGTCGATCCGCTGGGGCGCCGACACGGTGATGGACTTGTCCACTGGCAAAAACATCCACACCACGCGCGACTGGATCGTGCGCAACAGTCCGGTGCCGATCGGCACCGTGCCGATTTACCAGGCGCTAGAAAAAGTGGGCGGTGTGGCCGAAGACCTGACTTGGGAAATTTTTCGCGACACGCTGATTGAGCAGGCCGAGCAGGGTGTGGACTACTTCACCGTGCACGCCGGGGTGCGGCTGGCCTACATCCACCTGACCGCCAAGCGGGTGACCGGCATCGTGTCGCGTGGCGGCTCGATTCTGGCCAAGTGGTGCATTGCGCACCACAAAGAAAACTTTCTCTACACCCATTTTGACGAGATGTCCGAGATCATGCGGGCCTATGACGTGAGTTATTCGCTGGGCGATGGCCTGCGCCCTGGCTCGGGCGCTGATGCCAACGATGAAGCCCAGTTCGCCGAGTTACGCACCCTGGGTGAGCTGACCAAAAAAGCTTGGCAGCAAGACGTGCAGGTGATGATTGAAGGCCCCGGCCACGTGCCCCTGCACCTGGTGCAGGCCAACATGACCGAGCAGCTCAAACACTGTGACGAAGCACCGTTTTACACCCTGGGCCCATTGACCACCGACATTGCGCCCGGCTACGACCACATCACCAGCGGCATTGGCGCGGCCATGATCGGTTGGTTTGGCACCGCCATGCTGTGCTATGTGACCCCCAAGGAGCACCTGGGCCTACCAGACCGTGATGACGTGAAAACCGGCATCATCACCTACAAGATTGCCGCCCACGTGGCCGACGTGGCCAAAGGTCACCCCGGGGTGCGAGCCCGCGATGACGCGCTGTCCAAGGCGCGGTTTGAGTTCCGCTGGCTGGATCAGTTCAACCTGTCGCTCGACCCCGACACGGCGCGTGATTTTCATGATGAAACGCTGCCCAAAGAGGCCTCCAAAGTGGCGCACTTTTGCTCCATGTGTGGCCCCAAGTTCTGCTCCATGAAGATCACCCAGGAGGTGCGTGACTATGCCAACCAGTTGGGGGTGAGTGATGAGCAGGCGCTCAGTGAAGGCATGCAGACCATGTCCGAGGCGTTTAAGCAAAAGGGCGGTGAGATGTACATCCCGATCACCCCGCAGAACGTTTGACCGGGCGCTGGCTGTCACGGGTTGTATTGACGTTGACGTAAACGTCAACTCATACAATGCAGGCTTCCCTTCATTTTTCAGGAGCCAGCATGTCAGAGCAAATTGTGATCGTCGGCGCAGCCCGTACCCCCATGGGGGCGTTTCAGGGCGATTTTTCAACCCTGGCCGCGCATGACCTCGGTGGCGCGGCCATTCGCGCCGCCGTGCAGCGTGCGGGCCTTAACCCTGCGCTGGTCAACGAGGTGATCTTGGGCAACTGCCTGATGGCCGGCCAGGGCCAGGCCCCGGCGCGCCAAGCGGCACTCAAAGGCGGCTTGCCGATGAGTGCAGGCGCGGTCACCCTGAGCAAAATGTGCGGTTCAGCCATGCGTGCGGCCATGTTTGCCCATGACATGCTGACCGCTGGCAGTGCTGACGTGCTGGTGGCCGGTGGCATGGAAAGCATGACCAATGCGCCTTATCTGTTACCCAAAGCCCGCGGCGGCTACCGCATTGGCCACGACCGCATTTTTGACCACATGATGCTCGACGGCCTGGAAGATGCGTACGAGCCAGGCCGCAGCATGGGCACGTTTGGCGAAGACTGTGCTGCCAAGTACGGATTTACCCGTGAACAACAGGATGCCTTTGCTACCACCAGTGTCATGCGTGCCCAGGCCGCCACCACTTCAGGTGCATTTGCCGCCGAGATCACACCGGTCACCGTCAAGGGGCGCGCCGGTGACAAGGTGATTGCCATCGACGAAGGTCCAGGCAAGGTCAAGTTGGACAAGATCAGCAGCTTGAAACCCGCTTTCAAAAAAGACGGCACCATCACCGCTGCCAGCAGCTCTAGCATCAACGACGGTGCGGCCGCTTTGGTCATGATGCGTGCCAGCACTGCGGCCCAACTGGGTTGCAAGCCACTGGCGCGCATCGTCTCCAGCGCGGTGCATGCGCAAGAGCCCAACTGGTTTGCCACGGCCCCGATTGGCGCGGTCAACAAAGCGCTGGCCAAGGCAGGCTGGGGTGTGAAAGATGTGGATTTGTGGGAGGTGAACGAAGCCTTTGCAGTGGTGCCGATGGCGTTGATGCATGACCTCAATCTGAGTCACGACATCGTCAATGTCAACGGCGGTGCCTGCGCTTTGGGGCACCCGATTGGTTGCAGCGGCGCGCGCATCATCGTGACCCTGATGTACGCGCTGCAAGCCCGTGGCCTCAAAAAAGGCGTGGCTACCCTGTGCATTGGCGGTGGCGAAGGTACGGCGCTGGCGCTGGAGCTGCTTTAAACCGCGCGGGTCGAAGTTGTTGCCCTCTTGTAACCGCTTTCATGGGAAAATCATGAAACTAAATTACAAGGAGATTGCTTCATGCCACGTCGTGCTACCAAAATTGTTGCCACCTTAGGCCCGGCATCCAGCGACCCCGCGTTGCTGGAGCAAATGATTCGCGCCGGGGTCAACGTGGTGCGGCTGAACTTCAGCCACGGCAAGGCGCAAGACCACATTGACCGGGCGCAACTGGTGCGTGAAGCCGCGCAACGCGCCGGGCGCGAGGTGGGCATCATGGCCGACCTGCAGGGGCCCAAAATCCGCGTCGGCAAGTTTGCCGAAGGTAAAGTATTTTTGGAGCCTGGTCAAAGCTTTGTGCTGGATGCCGCGCGGGTCGAGCTGGGTGATGTGGACGCGGTGGGGCTGGACTACAAAGCGCTGCCGAATGAAGTCAAGGCCGGTGACGTGTTGCTGCTCAACGATGGCCTGATTGTCATCACGGTCGATGCGGTCAAGGGTGAAGCGATTTACACCACCGTCAAACTGGGCGGCGAGTTGTCCAACAACAAGGGCATTAACAAACAAGGCGGCGGCCTGAGTGCACCGGCCCTGACGGCCAAGGATATGGAAGACATCCGCACTGCCATGAGCTTCAAGGCCGACTATGTGGCGGTGAGCTTTGCCAAAAGCGCTACCGACATGGAAATGGCACGCCAGCTCTGCAATGTGGCTGCACCCGACGGTCATAAACCGGGGCTGATTGCCAAAATTGAGCGTGCTGAGGCGATTCCAAAGCTGCTTGAAATTGTGCTGGCCAGTGACGGCATCATGGTGGCGCGCGGCGACCTGGCTGTGGAAGTGGGCAACGCCGTGGTGCCAGCCCTGCAAAAACGCATGATCAAGCTGGCACGAGAAAACGACCGCGTGGTGATCACCGCCACACAGATGATGGAATCCATGATCACCAACCCGGTGCCGACCCGCGCCGAGGTGTCGGATGTGGCCAACGCCGTGCTCGATGGTACCGATGCCGTGATGTTGTCAGCCGAAACGGCAGCCGGCAAGTACCCGCTGGAAACGGTGGTTGAAATGGCCAAAATTTGCCACGCGGCAGAGAGTGGCAACATCTTGAAGCTAGAGGCTGACTTCACTGGCAAAACTTTCAGTCGCATCGACCACGCCATTGCCATGGGAGCACTGTTTACCGCCCACCACATGGGGGCCAAAGCCATTGTGGCCTTGACCGACAGTGGCTCCACCGCGCTGTGGATGAGCCGCCATTTGATTCAAATCCCGATCTACGCCATCACCTCCAAATTGGCCACGCAGCGCCGCATGACCCTGTACCGCACCGTGCGCCCGCTGTTCAGCGACACCAGTAACGACCGCGACACCGCTTTGCAGCAGGCTGAAGCCGAGTTGAAATCGCGTGGCGTGGTGCAGACCGGCGACGTGTACGCCATCACCTGCGGTGAGCCCATGGGTTCACCCGGCGGTACGAATATGCTGAAAATTTGCCGAGTGAGTTGACACGCGGCACAAGTGTCATGGTTGGGATTCAGGCAAGTGCAAGCTGCATCGCTAAAATTGGGCGCATAGTTACCACCCAGTTACCAACCTCTTGAGGAAATCACCATGGCACTTGTCTCTATGCGCGAACTGCTGGACCACGCTGCAGCCAACGGTTACGGCATTCCGGCTTTCAACGTCAACAACTTGGAGCAGGTACAGGCCGTCATGATGGCGGCCGATGAAGTCGGCGCTCCGGTAATTCTGCAAGCCAGCGCCGGTGCCCGCAAATACGCGGGTGAACCCTTCATCAAGCACCTGATCTTGGCCGCCGTTGAGGCCTACCCGCACATTCCGCTGGTGATGCATCAAGACCACGGCCAAAGCCCTGATGTGTGCCAGGGCGCGATCAACCTGGGTTTCAGCTCGGTCATGATGGACGGCTCTTTGATGAGCGACGGCAAGAGCATTGCCAGCTTTGACTACAACGCCGACGTGACACGCAAAGTGGTGGACATGGCGCATGCCGTGGGCGTAACGGTAGAGGGCGAACTGGGTTGCTTGGGCAGTCTGGAAACGGGCAAGGGCGACAAGGAAGACGGCCACGGCACCGATGCCCACATGACGCGCGAGCAAATGCTGACCGACCCCGAGCAAGCAGCCGATTTTGTCAAACGCACCCAGCTGGACGCGCTGGCCATTGCCATTGGTACCAGCCACGGTGCCTACAAGTTCACCCGCAAGCCCACCGGCGATATTCTGGCCATTGACCGCGTCAAAGCCATCCACCAACGCATTCCCAACACGCACCTGGTGATGCATGGCTCCAGCAGCGTGCCGCAAGAGTCGCTGGCCATCATCAACCAGTACGGTGGCAAGATGCGCGAAACCTACGGTGTGCCGGTGGAAGAAATTCAAAAGGCCATTCAATTCGGCGTGCGCAAGATCAACATCGACACCGACATCCGTCTGGCCATGACCGGCGCGGTGCGCAAGTTCATGGCCGAGAACCCTGAAAAGTTCGACGCGCGGGACTGGCTCAAACCCGCCCGCGAAGCCGCCAAGGCCTTGTGCAAACAGCGCTACCTGGAATTTGGTTGCGAAGGCCAAGGCAGCAAGATCAAGGGCTTGAGCCTGAAAGACGTGGCCGCACGCTATGCGCGTGGCGAGCTGGCGCAGGTGGTGAACTGAAGCGTTGGGCATTACCCAGCCACCTGGAAAAAGCCACCTTCGGGTGGTTTTTATATAAAAAATTGCGCCAAAGCCCTTATAGATACTGGGCATGCCGCTATGTTATTTGAATCTCCTGTGCAGCTCGACATTTTCAATGACAACCGTGTAGAGATGCTGCGCAACGACGTGCTGCAGTGGTTGCAAGCGCATGACGCGGCCAGGGCGGCTGCGGCCATCGACACCTTAGCGCGTGACTACCCACAAGACCCGTTGCTGGACGATGCCCGCGTCTTGCAGCGTGCGTTGCAGGCGCGAACTCAACCGTTCGCGTCGATCCCGTTCAGTCAGCACGCTGAACTCCATCGCGACCGTTTGGCACTGCTCAATGTGCTTGCACCTGCGGCGCACCGACGGCTGGAGAGGCTGTATGCGCAGACTTGGTTGCGCCCGTTTTGGCACGACCTGGTGGCGCGTGCCAACACGCTGGTTTTTCGTGCGGATGCTGAACAAGATCACGCTGCCTGGATGTTGTTGCAGTTGCAGGATTGGCAGGCTTGTGCCAACGCGGTGGCGCACATCGAGTCGTGGCGGCGCATTCCGGCTCCCTTGAGCTGGATGACACAAGCCAAGCTGCAAACGAATGGCTTGCGTGCCGCCTGGCCGCTGTTGGCCGAGCTCGCGTGGCTGACACCACAGCGTCTGCCGGCCTTGGTTGCAGCGGCATGCGCGCCGCAATTGCGTCACTTGTTGACTCAGTTTGAGTCAGCTTGGGATGATCTTGAGCACTGTGAATCACCTCAATTGGCTCCTGTAAATGCAGCACACAGTCCTCAAAATGAAAGGGCTTTTGCCTGGTTTCCTGCATGGGTTTTAACCGCTGCGCCGCAGCATGCGCCTGACTTGGCGTTGGCGCAGCCCGGTCAGCACACAGCGCCCGAGCAGGCCATGCGTTTGCTGGTGAATTTGCTGGGTCTGGAGCACCAGGGGCGACATCATGAACTGGTCAAACTGCGCCAAGACCTGCGCAACTTGCATGCTGGGTTGTATGCGGCGTACATGTCAACGCGTTGATGATTTGGGTTCAGCGCAGCTCACCCTGTTTCCGGCATAATTCAGGCATACACCTTCAATGTGTATGAAGCAAAGGATGCGCATGACCACCCGAACCAACATTGTGATTGACGATGACCTCATCGCCCAAGCCATGCTGCGCGCGCGTGTCAAAACCAAAAAAGCAGCGGTGGAGGCAGCTTTGAGGGCATTTGTGCGCAAACCCAATTACGCCGGGCTGCTGGCGCTGCAGGGCAGCAACGTGTTGGCTGATGATTACGACCCTGACGAGTGTTACGCCCAGCATCCTGTCGAACCCTTGCTGGCTTGTGAGCCGCGGCCTGCCAACGGCATCACGCCACAAGCGGCAAAAGCTAATGATCGTTGACACCTCGGCGGTCATTGAGTTTTTGCGTGGCACCGGCTCAAGTATCCACATTGCGTTGGCGCAGGCGCTGCGCGACGAGTCCGCGTTGTGGATTCCGGCCGTGGTGTTGCAAGAGGTATTGCAGGGTGCGCGCGATGCCGGTCACTTTGTTCGTCTGCAATCTCAAATGGATCAATTGCCACTGTTTGAGCCAGAAGATGTCTGCGAATTGCACCGGCAAGCCGCATTGCTTTATGCCCGCTGCCGCTGGCGCGGTGTGACCGTGCGCAGCCCGATCGACTGCGTTGTGGCTGCCTGTGCATTGGAGGCGGACATGCCGTTATTGGCAAGAGATCGTGATTTTTCCGGCATCGCCAGCATCGAATCTAAACTCCAACTGATTTCCTGATTTTTTATTGATTGACTTTGATTGACTTTGATTGACATGACTACTACTTCAACCGCCCTTCATACCTCCAACATCACCTCTTTGCCGCTGCTGGCGCGCGGCAAGGTGCGCGACAACTATGCCGTGGGGGACGACCGTATTCTGATGGTGGCCAGCGACCGCATCAGCGCGTTTGACGTGATCATGGGCCAGCCCATTCCCGGCAAGGGCGTGCTGCTGACCCAAATGGCGCTGTTCTGGTTTGACAAGCTCGGTCCCAACGGCCTCAACATCTGCCCGATTCACCTCACCGGCGATGCGCCCGAGAGCGTGGTTACCGCTGCTGAAGTGCCGCAAGTGGCCGGCCGCTCGATGCTGGTCAAACGCCTGAAACCGATTCTGGTCGAGGCCGTGGTGCGCGGCTACCTGGCGGGCAGCGGCTGGAAGGAATACCAAGAAAACAGCGCGGTGTGCGGTGTCAAGCTCCCCGCTGGCTTGAAAAACGCCAGCAAACTGCCCGAACCCATTTACACCCCGGCTGCCAAGGCCGAAATGGGCG
>JAVHPS010000214.1:0-1729 GCA_036170715.1 Rhodoferax sp.
ACTGGCATTACGCGGGTGATCACCACGGTGTAGCCGAGGTGTATGAGGAAATGCGCCAAACCATGCCGGCTGTGCTGGGCGGTGTGTCGTGGCAGCGGCTGCAAGAGGAAAGCAGCGTCACCTACCCCTGCCCACGAGCCGACGACCCGGGCCAGCCCACCGTGTTCATCGACCGCTTTCCCACCCCCAACGGCCGCGCGCAACTGGTGCCCACCACCCTGACGGCCGAGCACGAGCAGCCCGACCCCGACTTTCCCCTGGTGCTGATCACCGGCCGCCTGCTGGAGCACTGGCACACCGGCAGCATGACGCGGCGCAGCCACGTGCTGGACGCGCTGGAGCCCAGCGCCATGGCCAGCGTCAACGCGCGTGAGCTTGCGCGTCTGGGGCTGAAAGCCGGTGACATGGCGCGCCTGCGCACCCGTCGCGGCCAGATTGACGTGATGCTGCGCTGTGACGAAGGCACACCCGATGGCGCGGTGTTCATGCCGTTTGCGTTTGTAGAAGCCGCCGCCAACCTGCTGACCAACCCGCTGCTGGACCCGGTGGGCAAGATACCAGCGTTCAAATACTGTGCGGTGGCGCTGGAAGCCGTGGTGCACACGCCATGAACCCCAAACATCGGGCTGACTCGCACCATTGGCTTTACCTCTCGCACGACTTTTTGAAGCCACAACTTGTTGCATAGCATTTATTTTTGATAGCTTTATATGCAGTAAATACAAGGGCTACAGGCAAATTTTATTCGTTCATTGCCTTTGTAGCCCTTTTCATTTACATTCAATGTTCGCGAATTGAGAATATTGAATGTCAATGCAACTCAAACCCCAAGACTTCCTGGTAGCCCTCAAGCTGGTAGCTTGGGGCGAGCGGCGCTGGACGTATGCGCGGCTGGCGCAAGAGCTGGGCATCAGCGTGTCAGAGGCGCATGCCTGCATCAAGCGCGGGCTGCAGGCTGGGTTGTTGTTGCCTAACCGGGAGATGCCGCCGCAGCCCATAGAGGCGGGCAGTAATGTGGCGCTTGGCATGCAAGAACCTATTGGCATTTACCGGGTTACTCGCAAGCGCGTGCGCCGTTCGGCTTTGCCTGACAGTGAAGCACCTGCCGACAACGCTGTACGCACACACACGCACAACTTGGCGGAGTTTGCGTTACACGGAGCCAAATATGCTTTTCCGGCGATAAAGCTGCCCTTGGTGGTTGGCGTGCCCACAAGTCACAGCGCCCCCGCCTTTGCCGGTGTGTTTGCGCCGGGCAGCACAGACTTTGTGTGGCCGCACCCCAATGGCTCGGTGCGTGGTGTGGGGGTTGAGCCTCTGCACCCGTCGGTGCCCTTTGCAGCCATGCAGGACGCAAAGCTGTACGAAATGCTGGCTTTGTTTGACGCGCTGCGCGTGGGCAAGGCGCGTGAGCGCGGCATGGCATTGGAGCGGTTGCAAGCCCTGATAGATCCAGATACGCCTCGACCTGTGAAGGAGCCCATGTATGGCTAATCCGAACATGAGCTTGTTGATGGCTATGGCGCAAGTCATGGGGCCAGTGTGCGAGCAGGTGGTGTTCGTTGGCGGATGTGCCACTGGCCTGCTGGTGGATGATGCTGACTTGATCGACGTGCGACCCACCGAAGATGTAGATGCCATTGTGGAAGTGGCTTCGTTGGCGGCTTATCACCAGTTAACCGGACTTTAACAACCACCTAAAAATACCCTTAAGAATCAATATCTTAGA
>JAVHPS010000215.1:0-1726 GCA_036170715.1 Rhodoferax sp.
TGCTGGCCGCCATTGCACCGGCGCGGCGTGCTGCCGCCATGGACCCGGCGCAGGCCATCAGGTTATAAGCATTTTAGGCCTCTAGCCCTTATGAATAAAGCATCAATAGCTCCTATCTTGATAGCTATTCAAGGCCTTCGCAAGAGCTACAACCTGGGGCTACCAAGCCAGACCGAGGTGCTGCACGGCATTGACTTGCAGGTAGCGCAGGGTGAGTTTGTGGCGCTGATGGGGCCGTCTGGTTCGGGCAAAAGCACGCTGCTGAACATTCTGGGCTTGCTCGAACCCATGAGTGCCGGCTCTTACCTGCTGCAGGGCGAAGAGATGCGCGGCCAATCCGATGCTGGCCTGACCCTGCGCCGACGCCAAACGCTGGGTTTTGTGTTTCAGTTCCACCATTTGTTGCCGGCGTTTACGGCACTGGAAAACGTCACGCTGCCGGTGTTGATGACCGAAGGCCGTGTCAGTGGGCAACGCCTGCAACACGCGCGCAGCCTGCTCGCCGAGGTGGGGCTCGCTGATGCCGAGCACAAGCGCCCGGGCGAACTCTCGGGCGGTATGCAGCAGCGTGTGGCCATTGCCCGTGCCGTGGTACTGGATCCGCCCATGGTGCTGGCCGACGAGCCCACCGGCAATCTGGACCAGGCCAGCAGTGCCGAGGTGTTTGCGCTGCTGCGCCGACTGCATGCGCAGCGCGGCATCACGTTCATGATCGTCACCCACGATGCCCACCTGGCGCAGCGCTGTGACCGTTTGCTGGAACTGGTGGATGGCCGCCTGCACAGCGATGCGGGGGTGAACCCTATTTCAGGCTGAGCTTGTCCAGCACCGGTGCCAGCTTGTCGCGGTTGGCCGGGTTGATGCGGATGGCGGCATCAAAGGCGGCTGCGGCCAGTGCATCCTGGCCGGTGTGCAGGTAGGCAAAAGCCACGCCTAGCCAGGCCTTGTCGTTGTTGGCATCGAGCCCGATGGCCGCCTGATAGGTTGGGATGCTGGCCTTGAAATCTTGCCGTGACAGTTGCAGCCCGGCCAGCTTCATGCGCGCCTTGACCGATTGGGGCTGCGCTGCAACCGCTTGCGCAAACGTGGCTTGCGCCTGATCAAGCTGGCCTGCGGCCCACTGCTGGTCACCTTGCACCAGCAAGTCCGGGTGGCTGGCGGCTTGTGCCGACCAGAGTGCAAAGGCACTTAACAACGCGGCACAACCGAGCATGATGTTTCTGTGAAGTGAAGCGCTCATGGTGTGGGGTTCCTTGTGAAGTGATTAAAAAAAGCGGCTCTTCGTTGGGCCGAAGAGTCGCTCGTGTGGGTGCGTCTGCCTGGCAGCTTACTTCATGCTGCCCTTGCCGTAGCGCTCTTCGTAGCCCTTGCGCACTTTCTCGATCTGATCCTTGCCCATGCCGTTGAAGAACCAGTCGTGACCGGCAATCGGTTTGAAGTACTTGTCGAGCAAAGCGGTGGCAAAGGCATCGTTGCCGTCCTTGGCCTTGACCACTTCTTTGAGCTCGGGAATCCACTTGAAGTAGGTGTGTTGGCTGACTTCATAGATGCCGTGCCACCAGGTGTAGTCCGGGCCGTTCATGGAAGCACCGTGGCGGGCGCGGCGGCCTTCGTGGTGCCAGATCTCAAACCAGGTCCATTTGATCTTGGCATCCATCGGCTGGTGCGTCAGGTAGCCCTTGTCTTCCAGCTCTTTCATGATGGCGGCAATCGGCTTGGCGTACTT
>JAVHPS010000216.1:0-8447 GCA_036170715.1 Rhodoferax sp.
CCGCCTATTTCGACGTGTCTGTCACGCCAGGCTGCGGCACGTTTACCTATGCGGGTTCGGTCACGCCAGCCAAACCCGGGCAACCGCTGCTGGCCACGGTCAAGGCCAAGCGTTTTGGAGCCGATGCCACCGATGCCACCAACACCGCCAACTATGCGGGTAGCCATGCGTTTGCGACCACCTTGTCAAATGCAGGGAGTCTGGTGGGTTTGTCGGGCAACACCATTGCCAGCACTGGGTTTGTCAATGGCATTGGCACGGCTCCGGTCACCTATGCCGGGGCGATTGAAAAAATTGCGCCGTTGACATTGACCCTGCGTGCACTTGATGGCGACACGCCAGGTGTCAGTTCAGTGGGGCATGCAGAGGGCACTGCACTGCTCAAAAGTGGTCGATTGGCGCTGGAAAATGGCTATGGCTCTGAACTTTTGGCGTTGCCCATGTCGTTGGAAGCCCAGTATTGGGCGGGCAGTTTCTACACTACCAACACCGCGGACAACTGCACTGCTTTGCCCATCAGCAGCATCGTCATGAGCGGCTACACCGGTGGCTTGGCGGCTTGTGAAACGCAACTCACCCCCACGGGCACGGTCACGTTGGTGGGGGGCAAGTTGTCTGGGTTGAAGCTGAGCAAGCCGGGTGCAGGCAACCAGGGCAGCGTCAATTTGGCGCTCAACGTCAGCAACACGGCAGCTGGCAACACCTGCGTGGCGGCTACCGAGTCAGCTGCCACGGCGGCCAACATGCCCTGGTTTGGCCCCAACCTGGGCAGCCGCGCCACCTTTGGTATTTTTAAATCCCCCCTGATTTACCGCCGAGAAAATTACTGAATGCGTTCATTTGCAAGACATTGATGGGGTTAGCCCTTGTTCATGTTGCCTTAATAGCTACTAAAATAAGAGCAAAATAGCTTCGTGTATTCTTGCCCTATGTTGATCACTACCACCTTGCAGAAATCGCTGCTGAAGCCGGGAGCTGCCTGACCATGCGTTGGCCTTGGCAGCGTCAAACTTCCGCTGATCTTCTGGTGTGCTCCTGGGAAGCCCAAACCTTGGCCTATGTGCTCGCCACACCGCAACCGGGCGGCGTGTGGGCGGTGACCCAGCTGGGTGTTGTGGCACAGGGGGCCGACACCTTGTCGGCTTTTCAGCAGCGGCTCAAAGACCTGGGCTTGAAGGGCGTGCAAGCCGCCATGATGTTGCGTGCAGATCAATACCAGTTTTTGCAAATTGACACGCCAGCCGTGCCGCCTGAAGAGTTGCGCGCTGCGGCCCGGTATCAGGTGCGTGAAATGTTGCAAGCCCATGTGGACGATGTCACGATTGATGTGGTTCAAGTCGGTGATGCTCAGCACCAGGGCAGCAACCACCATTCGTTCGTGGTGGCGGCGCTCAATGCGGTGGTGCGTGAAGCCATGGAGTTTTCACAAGCCATGGACTGGCGTGTGGCTGTGATCGACATTCAGGAAATGGCCCAACGCAACCTGCAATGTGCGCTGGGCAAGCTGCAGGGTAAATCCGCTGACCGCGCCCATGCCGCGCTGGTTTTGATACCAGGGCAGCAGGCGTTGCTGACCATCAGCGCCCATGAAGAGCTTTTTTATACCCGCCGCTTTGATGTACCCGAGGGTTTTTTGACCGGTGTATGGGGACAAAGTGTGGCCGAATCTGCGCCCGTGGATGGTTTTACACCGGTGCAAGAGTACATGCCATCGTATGCGGCGGGAGATGTGTCCTTGGGTGCAGATTTTGCCGCCGACCTGGCTCCTGCATCCGTCCCCATCGACAGTTTCCACATGGAAGACGATCCGGCGCAGCGCCTTTTGGTAGAGGTGCAACGCTCATTGGATGTGTGGGATCGCACCTGGTCGAGTTTGCCTTTGAGTGGGTTGTGGGTGCATGCCGGTGCCAGATCAGACGAGCTGGCGCGTTGGCTGACGCAGCAACTGGGTCAAAACGTTGCGCCGTTCCAGGTGGATACCTTGTTCACCGGGTTGGAAGCCACACCGCTTGCGGAGCAGTTGGCGTGTTGGCCATTGCTGGGGGTTTTTCTGCGCACGGAGGGCATTCGGTCCTGACACGCAAGTGTGCTGAGGCGCGATCACCATGGCCCAACAAGTCAACCTTTGTTTACCGATTTTGCGCAAGCAAAAAACCCCGTTCACCGGGCTAGCCTTGCTGCAAGCGTGGCTGATTCTGCTGTTGCTGGGCGGTGGTTTGGGTACGGCCTGGGTCTGGAATCTAAAACAGGCCAGTGTCAGCCTCAGCACCACGTTAGCGACCCAATATACCGAGCTTGAGGCGCTGCGCGCAGCGCTGGTCAAAAATCAAACGGGTGCAGCACCTGCGCAAAGCGCTGCTGAACAGGCATTGGCGCAAGGCGGCGCTGATCTGGCACGACGATCTGCTGTGTTGTCAGCCTTGCAACAAGGGTATTTCCAGTCTGGCTTGGGCCACGCTGCACGCTTGCAGCTGGTCGCGCAAACCATTCCGCCTGAGGTGTGGGTGACGCAAATCAGTGCCGATGAACAGACGTTGGAAGTGGCTGGTTTTACCCTGGAGCCCGCCCTGCTGACCACCTGGGTTAAGCGTTTGTCGGCCAGTCCGTTGCTGGTCGGCCAGACGCTGAATACCGTGAAGGTAGACCAGGTTAAATCCACTGCCGCAGCGTTGGCGGCCTTACCTGTTGCTGTGCCCGCCGTATTGCCTGCAACCGCGTCCCCCATGGCCAAGCCTGCGATTTGGTCGTTTGCCTTGCGCAGCAGTCTGGCCGTTCCTGCTGCCTTGTCAGGGGTCAAGCCATGAAGTCATCCTGGCAAACCTTAGTTATCCGGCTGGATGCCTTGAGCCAGCGCGAGCGCATTATTTTGTTTGCGGCGGTGGTGCTGTGCAGCGTTGCCTTGTTTCAGGCCCTGTGGTTAACCCCGGCGCAAGCTGTGCACCAGCAACTGGTGGTGCGCATGGACAAGCAAAACGCCGAGCTACTCCAGCTGCGCGAGCAGGTCAAGGCCACGGTCAAGGTCGATGCAGTGCCTGCGTCGGTTACCCAGCAATTGCAGCATCTCCAGTTCCAGTTGGAGCAAACCGATCAAGCGGTGCGCAACTTGTTGCCCCCTGCCCAGGGGGCACCGCTGGTGCAGACCTTGACGCATTTGCTGCGCCGTTATCCGGGGCTGATGTTGGTCAACACGTCGGTGCTGCCACCCGAAGTGGCGGGCCCCGGCAACCCGAAATCAGCCGGTTTGCCCGAAGGCTTGACCCGGCAAGGGGTGGCCGTCACCCTGGCGGGGGCTTACCCTGACCTGAGTCGCTTTGTCAGTACCCTGGAGGCCGACCTGCCGCACTTGCGCTGGGGGGTGATGAACCTCAAGAGCGACCAGGGCGTGCCCGAGTTGACGTTGCAACTTTTCCTGCTGACCGAGGTGGCTAAATGAAGGCTGCGGTGTACGCTTGGCAAATGGGTGTCGGCATCAGCTTGATGTTGACCTTGGGGTTGGCAACACCGCTGTGTGCCCAGAGCTTGCGCGACCCCACTTTGCCCCCGGCCAGCGTGGCCCCAGCGGTGGCTGGGGTTGCAACGCAGGCGGCGGCGTTTCAACCTGGTGCTTGGGCGCTGCTGGTGCGTGACGGAAAGCCCTATGTGGTGCTGGGTACGCGCTTGTATGCCACGGGCCAAAAGGTGGGGGCGGCTCGCATTGAGCGCATCTCCGAGACCGAAGTCTGGCTGCGCGAAGCCGGTGTGCTGCACAAAGTAGCCGTGTTCAGTGGCATTCAAAGGCATTCCAAGCCGCTGCCGGGCACTGTTGAAAATCCAACCGGGACGGTTCGCAAGACCGTCTCCAAAAAACCGTGAGGTCTTTATCCATGACACAAAAAGTGCTCACTCTGGCCTTGGTTTCCGTGGGGCTGGGTTGGTTGACGGGTTGCGCATCAGACCGGCCTTTGCGCACACCCGAAGTGTCCCAGGCGATTCGTTCCGAATTGCAACCCGCTGCTGCCCAAGCTGCGGTGCAAGTACCGGCGCGCATCAGCGATGCACTGGCCGAGCCAGCGCCTGCGGCTGCCGCGCCTGCACCGGAGCCGCGCCTGGATTTGCTGGTGAACAACGCGCAGGCGCGTGAGGTGTTTCTGGCCATTGTGGCCGACACCCGTTACAGCATGATGATGCACCCGGACGTGTCGGGTACGTTGTCGGTCACGCTGCGTGGGGTCACGGTGACCGAGGCGTTGGAGGCGATTCGTGATGTGTATGGCTTTGATTTCAAAATGGATGGTCGTCGTATTACCGTCTATGCACCGACCTTGCAAACACGCATTTTTACCGTCAACTATCCACACTCTCAACGTGTGGGCAATAGTGAGCTGCGCGTGTCACCCGGCGCGGCCTTGCAATCTGCGGGCAGCAGTACAGCTGGCTCTTCAACCGCCGCGGCGGCTTCTGCAGGGGCTCCATCCGGCGAGGGCAGTCGCGTGAGCACCAGCTCTAAAACTGATTTCTGGGCCGAGTTGGCCACAGCGGTGCAGGGTTTGGTGGCGGGCTCCAAAGGGAGTAGTGTGGTGGTCAGTCCGCAGGCTGGCATCATGGCGGTGCGCGCCATGCCCGATGAATTGCGGCAGGTTGATGCCTTTTTAAAGGCCGCACAAATCGCCATTGAGCGCCAGGTCATGCTCGAAGCCAAGATTGTCGAGGTCGAGCTGCGTGATGGGTATCAAAGCGGGATTGACTGGTCGGCGTTAAAGAGTCGGGGTAACTACGTCAGCGGCATGGGAACATTGAGCGGCAACACGGTAGACAACCGGTTGGTCAATGGCTCGCAAATCGGGCTCCCCGGATTCTCCGGCGGCACTGCGGTGCTGGCAAATACCGTGGCTCTGCCAGCTGCAGGAGCTGGATTGTTTGGCCTGGCATTTGCCAATGATGGTTTTCAGGCTGTGCTAGGTTTTCTTGAAACCCAGGGTGACATTCAAATCTTGTCCAGCCCACGCATTGCCACACTGAACAACCAAAAGGCGGTGCTGAAAGTGGGTGCGGAAGATTTTTTTGTGACCAGTGTGACAGGGGGATCGAACAGCAGCACCAGCACGGGAACCACCGGAACCACCACCATGCCGTCGATCACGCTGACCCCGTTCTTTTCTGGCATTTCACTTGATGTCACACCGCAGATTGACAGTGGTAAAAACATCATGCTGCACGTGCACCCGTCGGTCACCTCGGTCAGTGAAAAATCCAAGCAAATTGATTTGGGTAGCGCGGGGAGTTACGCATTGCCCCTGGCTTCGAGCAGCATGAATGAGTCGGATACGCTGGTGCGTATCCAGGACGGCAACATTGTGGCGATTGGTGGCCTGATGCAAATTGAATCCAACCGTCGCGCTTCAGGGTTGCCTGGTAGCCGTGACATGGGCTTCTTTTCCAACCTGTTGGGCAACAAGGCCAACACCGGGCGCAAGAAAGAAGTGGTGGTGCTGATCAAGCCGTCGATCATTCGCACCGCGCAAGACTGGGAGGCGCAAACCCGCCGCTCGCGTGAGGCGCTTGACGGCATGGATGCGGTGCGCGCACGTGTCATTCGCATTGACGGTACTGTTGACAACTTGCCTGCCAACCACACGGCCCAGTGATGTACTTGCGGTATTTTGCCCTGCGTGAGGCACCGTTTTCGATCACGCCGGACAGTGCCTTTTACTACCCACATGAGGGCGCACAAGCGGCACTCAACACCCTGCTGGTGGCGCTGCGCAGCGGTGAAGGGTTTATCAAAATTGTGGGTGAAGTGGGTTGTGGCAAAACCGTGTTGTGCCGCCAGTTGCTCAAATCTTTGCAAAGTACTTTTGTCACGGCTTACATTCCCAACCCGGACATGGGACCGGACGATTTGCTGCATTCGCTGTGTCATGAACTGGGCGTGGTGGTAGACCCGGATGCCAGCCGCCACCAGTTGCTGACCGCCTTGCACGCATGTTTGATCAGACACGCTCAGGTTGGGCACGCAGTGGTGGTCTGCATTGATGAAGCGCAGGCGATTCCACTGGCCACGGTCGAGAGTTTGCGCCTGCTCTCCAATCTGGAAACTGAAAAGCGCAAGCTATTGCAATTGGTTTTGCTGGGTCAGCCCGAGCTGGATGTGAAACTGCAGCGGCCGGAAATTCGCCAGCTGCTGCAGCGCATTACTTTCAGCGAATACCTGGGTCCCATGCCACCCCAGCGGGTTGCCTCTTATTTGACCCACCGTTTGAGTACAGCGGCCCTGGACGATGCCACCGATACCGGCGTGTTCGAGCCAGCTGCAGCTGCTGCAATGGCGGCGTTCAGCGCTGGCGTGCCACGCCTGGTGAACGTGCTGGCACACAAATGCCTGATGCTCACCTATGGTGAAAACCTGCACCGTGTGCAGGTGCGCCATGTCCGCTTGGCGGCCGCCGATACGCCGGGCGTGACAAGGCGGCCTGCGCGCTGGCAACTCTGGTGGGATCGGTTTTAGCCACATGGCCTGGGAGAATTGTTGTGAGCGTAATTAACAAGATGCTGCGTGATCTGGATCAGCGCCAGGCGGGTGTAGCTGCATCACCGGCGCTGCACGGTGTGACGCTGGCGGCAGACACTGTGCCGTTAAGCAGAGACACCGACCCCCTGCGCTCGGCTGCCATGCGGCGCTACCTGGTTGGGGGCGCAGGGTTGTTGTTGAGCGTGGGGGTGGCTGTGGGTTTGGGGTACACGCCGTTCAGGCCTGTGGCTTCCCCGCCGCCTGTGGCCGTGGCTGTGACCTTGCCGCCTGTGGCTCCTCTTGCTGCTGCACCAGCACCAGCACCAGTTGCGGCAGCATCTGCAACGGTGGTGTCATCATCTCTCCGTGATTTGTCCCCAACGGCTGCAGTCCCGCAAGCCCCTCAACCCATGCCGGTCAGCGTGCAAGAGTCGCGTCTGGTGCGCCAGCCTGTCAGACTGACAATCGGGTTGCCGCAGCAGTCGCCCCAAGTCAGGTCAGGCTCGGTCGCCGTGGTGCAGCCGGTGGCGGATGCCCGGTCTTTGCGCATGGACATGGCTCTTTCAAAACCGCCCGTCACTGCATCCCCACGTGCACCGGCTGTGACTGGAAATTCAGCCACACCGGCGCTGGCGCAGGCGCAAGCGTTGTGGCAGGCTGGTTCGCGCGCGGCCGCCCTGGAGCTTGTGCAGCAGGCACTGGACAAAGTGCAAGCCAGCAGCACTGCGGCCTTGCCTGTCAGCAGCCAGTCGGCATTGGCACAGTTGGCGCGTGAACTGGCGCGCATGAACCTGGCCGAGGGGCAGGTGCGCCAAGCCCTGGCACTCTTGACGCGGCTGGAGCCGCAGTTGTCGCAGATCGCCGATGTCTGGGCCATGCGGGGCAATGCAGCTCAGCGACTGGGGCAACACACTGAGGCCGTGAAAAGCTACACCCAAGCCTTGCTGTTGCATCCAGATGAGCCACGCTGGCTGTCAGGGCAAGCGGTTTCTCTGGCGGCTCAGGGGCAACTGGCGGCAGCGGGGCAGTTGGCTGACAAGGCGCGCGCGTTGGGTGGGTTACGGCCCGAGGTGGCCAGCTATTTAAGGCAATTGGGTGTAGCGGTGCGCCTCGATTGATGCGCTTATTTAAAATCGTTTATTTCCAATATTTCAATCTTTTTGGCGCGTCTTGGCATGCTTAAGCAAATCAGTGTGAATCAATTGCAGTTGGGCATGCACCTCAAGGAATTTTGCGGATCCTGGATGGACCACCCGTTCTGGCGTACCGGCTTTGTGCTGAAAGACCCGAAAGATTTGGCTTTGATCCTGGCCAGCCCAATCAAAGCGGTCTGGATCGACTGCAGTCTGGGTTTGGATGTGCCGGTGGGCGAGCCTGTGGTGAACGAGGTGCAGGAAGTTGCGCCATTGCCGATGCCAGCCGTTGTCACCGACAAGCCACGTGACATCAAGCCGGTGGCTGCAGCGCAGGAAGTTGAACGCGCTGCGCGCATCTGCCTGGCCTCCAAGGAGGCAGTGGTGACCATGTTTGAAGAAGTACGCATGGGCAACGCCGTGGATGTGGGCGGTGCGCGCGAGCTGGTGGAAGAGATATCCAACTCGATCTCGCGCAACCCCGGTGCCATCATCAGCCTGGCGCGTCTTAAAACGGCAGACGATTACACCTACATGCACTCAGTGGCGGTGTGCGCCATGATGGTGGCGCTGGCGCGCCAGTTGGGCCTGGACGAAACCCAGACGCGCTCATTGGGCATGGCCGGTTTGCTGCATGACCTGGGCAAGGTAGCCATGCCAACCGAGGTGCTGAACAAGCCTGGCAAGCTCACCGATGCAGAATTTGACATCATGAAAACGCACCCGACCGAGGGCTACAAGATGCTCATGGCCAGCCCCAACATCGACCCGGTGGCGCTGGATGTGGTGCTGCACCACCATGAAAAAATCGATGGCTCAGGCTACCC
>JAVHPS010000217.1:0-1715 GCA_036170715.1 Rhodoferax sp.
GTGATGGCCAGCACGCAGGGGTGGCTGATGCGCCGCTCCACCGACACGGCGTAGAACGATTCCACCAACTCGTCGGTATGCCCGACGCTGCGCACGCCAAATTGCTGGCAGGTTTCGGCTTCCAGCACGCTCGGGGCCATGAACACGCCCTGGCCTTCGCGGCCAAAAGCTTTCATCAGCGCGGCATCGTCAAACTCACCCACTACCACCGGGTCGATCTGGTGCTTGGCAAACCAACCTTCAAGTTGCTGGCGCACGGCAGCGGTGCTACCTGGCACTAACATTGGCACGCCGTCCAGACAGCCTGGGAATGCGCCTTGCAGGCGTGGCAGCAGGCTCGGTGCGGCAAAAAAACTCATGGCACTGCTACCCAAAGGGTGGTTGAAGGCCTTGACGCTGAGCCGTTTGGGCATGGGTTCGTCGGCAATCACCAAGTCCAGCCGGTGCAGTGCCAAGGCGGCCAGCAAATCGTCAAACTTGCCTTCGCTGGCCAGCAGTTTCACCGGCTGGCCGACCGCAAACGCCGGCTCCAGTAGCCGGTAGGCTACCGACTTGGACACCGAGTCGGCCACACCGACCCGGAAATCGAGCCGTCGCTGGGTTGCGCGCGCTTGTCGCAGGGCGCTCTCCAGGTCTTGCCCCAGGCTAAAAATTTGATCGGCATAACCCAGCGCCAGGCGACCGTGCTCGGTCAGCTCCAGTTGTCGACCATTTTTTTGAAACAGCTTGCGCCCCAGCCAGTCTTCCAGCAGCTTGATTTGCCCCGACAGGGTTTGTGGCGTGGTGTGCAATTGCTCACCCGCGCGCATGATGCCGCCCGCTTTGGCCGTGACCCAAAAATAGTAAAGATGCTTGAAATTCATTGGATGAGCCCCACGTTTTCGTCGCAATGCTTCGATTTTGTCGAAGTTTAATTGTTGCAAATTCGAATTTACACGAAGTGATTTGAACTTTATAGTTTGCGGCGTGTCTGAGTTGTGGACACTGACAGGAGTAATAACCATGCGATTAAGTACCAAAGGCCGTTTTGCCGTGACCGCGATGATTGATGTGGCGCTGCGTGAGAAGCTTGGCCCCGTGCCGTTGTCTGACATTGCCGTGCGGCAACAAATTTCGCTCTCTTACCTGGAGCAAATGTTCAGCCGCCTGCGCCAGCAAGGTCTGGTGTCCAGCACGCGTGGTCCCGGCGGTGGTTACACACTGGGGCAGCACACCGATGCCATCACTGTGGCTGACATCATTGCGGCGGTAGAAGATGCCGCGCCCAAGCGCAGTGCTAAAGAGGTGGCCGCCACGCAAGACATGGCACAAGACTTGTGGGATTCGATGAACGCCAAGGTGGCCGAATTCATGCAGTCTGTGACGCTGCGCAGCCTGGTGCTGGAGCAGTTGGCCAAGGGTGTGAAAATTGAGCAAAAGCCTGCACCCAACCGGGGCGTGTTCAAAAAACCCACGCCAGCACTGGCACGCACCAAGGCACCGAACTCGGTCTTTGCCTTGGGCCAAAGCCTGTTGGTCAGAGGCTAATTGGGCTCTAGCCCTGGTCGCATCTGGGTGATGCGCTATAAAAAAGTGTGAAGCCCACCGATAAGCCGGATTTTGTGCACCCAGGTTGCCCTGGATGTGACTGCCATTAATCTGGGCCAGGCATCGCTGCCTGGCTCGGTGCTACCTACCCGCACACTCCGGGGGCCCCATCAACGTGTGCCTATTTG
>JAVHPS010000218.1:0-1715 GCA_036170715.1 Rhodoferax sp.
GTGGCGCGGTACACCTCCAGCGCACGGGAGATGCGTTGCGAGTCGGTCGGGGCCAGGCGCGCTGCCGTGACCGGGTCAACTTGCGCCAGCTCGGCGTGCAGCGCAGGCCAGCCGTGAAGCGCGGCTTGTTGCGCCAGCTCGGCGCGCAGGGCGGGGTTGGCGTGCGGCAGGTCGTCCAGGCCGTCGCGCAGCGCTTTCAGGTACAGCATGGTGCCACCCACCAGCAGGGGCAGTTTGCCGCGTGCGGTGATGTCAACCATCAAACGGCGTGCATCGGCGGCAAATTCAGCCGCACTGTAGGCGTGCAGCGGGTCGCGGATGTTGATCAGGTGGTGCACCGCGCTGGCCAGCTCGGCGGCGCTGGGTTTGGCCGTGCCAATGTCCATGCCCCGGTAAACCAGCGCCGAGTCGACGCTGATGATTTCCACCGGCCAACGCGCTGCGATCGCCAGGGCGGCCGCGGTTTTGCCCGCTGCCGTCGGGCCCACCAGAGCCAGGTAGCGGGGCAGGGCGGGTGAGCCGTTGTGGGTTTCAGTGCGCATGTTCTGAGGATACTGGAAACCAGATGGGGCTGCGGTCAGATTGCATCATTTGTCATATTATGAAATGTGTTTCCTTATCGCAGAACATGTTGATTTTTGTCAAAACTTCGTTTTTCAGACCGATCAACATCGCGCCAGTTGCGGCCAGGCATTGCAGAACAACCTTCGTGTCCGCGCAACCTATGAGGAGAAAACATGTTCCAGGTACGCATTCACGGCCGTGGCGGCCAAGGGGTTGTCACCGGTGCAGAGATGATGTCCATCGCTGCGTTTTTGGGCGGTCGCCACGCGCAGGCTTTTCCCAGTTTTGGCTCCGAGCGCACGGGCGCGCCGGTGGTGGCTTTTTGCCGCATGGACGACAAAGAGATTCGCTTGCGCGAGCCCATCATGCAGCCCGATGCCATCATCATTCAAGACCCGACGCTGTTGCACCAGGTGGACGTGTTCAGTGGCCTGAAAAAAGACGGCTACATCCTGATCAACACCACCAAAAGCTTTGCCGAGATGGGGCTGGAAGACTTTGTCAAAGACTTTCGCTCTGAGCGCCTGTTGACCGTGCCTGCGACTGAATTGGCCATGAAGCATGTGGGGCGGCCTGTGCCCAACGTGCCGTTGCTGGGGGCGTTTGCGGCCTTGGGGGGTCTGATTTCACTGGACGCTGTGCAACAGGCCATTGGCGAGAAGTTTTCTGGCGCAGTCGCCAAGGGCAACCAGGCGGCGGCCAAGGAAGCTTATGAGATCGTGATGCAGCAAGAGAAAAAAGCCGAGGAATGCGCCAAGGAGACCGACCATGCTTGAACAATGCGAAGGCTCGCACGCCGTAGCCCGCGCCGTGGCCATGAGTCGCCCGGAAGTGATTTGCGCCTACCCCATTTCCCCGCAAACCCACATTGTGGAGGGCTTGGGCGAGATGGTGAAGTCGGGTGACTTGAAGCCGTGCGAGTTCATCAATGTGGAGAGCGAATTTGCCGCACTCAGCGTGGCCATTGGTTCATCTGCCGCCGGAGCGCGTTCTTATACGGCCACCGCCAGCCAGGGCTTGCTGTTCATGGCTGAAGCGGTTTACAACGCGTCTGGTCTGGGCTTGCCGATTGTGATGACGGTGGCCAACCGGGCCATTGGCGCGCCCATCAACATCTGGAACGACCACACCGACAGCATGAGCATGCGCGA
>JAVHPS010000219.1:0-1714 GCA_036170715.1 Rhodoferax sp.
CGCCAGGAGTTGACCGCGGCGCGTGATCGAGGTCTTACCGCCAACATTGAGAAGGTCTACACCGCTCGTTTCACCCCGGCCGCCACGGCCTTGCAAATGGCTGTGACGCAATTGGGTAACGCCCAGCGCGCTCAAATAGAGGCATCGGCCACAGAAGTCAGCCGCCTGAGCCTGAATGCCCGTTCGGGTTTGGTATTGTTTAGCCTGTGTGCCTTGTTGCTGGGGGGTATCTTGTCAGTATGGTTGGTGCGCAGCATCACCCGGCCAATTCAGCAAGCGGTGGACATGGCCAACCGCGTGGCCGCGCTGGACTTGACTTTCAGCATCAATGGGCACGACCGGGATGAAGCCGGCAGGTTACTGATCGCGCTGGGCAAGATGCAAGCCGCTTTGCACACCCTGGTGGAGCAAGTACAAGGTGCCAGCCACGGTGTGGCTGAAGGTGCCACGCAGATTGCAGCTGGCAACCTTGACTTCTCCAGCCGAACCGAAATGGCCGCCTCTTATCTGCAGCAAACGGCGGCCTCGATTGAGGAGGTCGCACAGACCATGCATACCTCACTGCAGGCGGCTGCCCAAGGCGATGCACTGGTCAAATCGGCCACACTGGAGGCCACCAGTGGCAGCGCGATCATGTCTGACTTGATGCAGACCATGGATGACATACGAACCTCGTCAAGCCAGATTGTCGAGATCACCGCTGTCATTGACAGCATCGCGTTTCAAACCAACATTCTGGCCCTCAATGCAGCGGTAGAGGCCGCACGTGCCGGTGAGCAGGGGCGCGGCTTTGCGGTGGTGGCGGCCGAGGTGCGCACCCTGGCCAATCGGTCAGCCGTGGCTGCCCGCGAAATCAAGGCGCTGATTGGCGCATCCGCAGAAAACGTCAACCTGGGCACGGTCAAGGTGCAACAGGCGCGTGACACCATGCACACCATTGTGGAGTCTATTGGCCACGTGGCCACAGTGATTGGTGACATCCACGCAGGCAGTAACGCCCAGAGCAGCAGCATTGCAAGCATCAACGTGGCCGTTAGTCGACTCGACCAGATGGCCCAGCAAAACGCCGCCGTGGTGGAAGAGTCTGCAGCTGCCGCGCAAAATCTGCAAGATCAGGCCAGTGACCTGCGCGATGTTGCCGGTCGGTTCATATTGCCCACCCTGGCCCTGGCGTTGCGCAAAAATGCGCTTGTCCCGGTTTGGCACACGCTTTAAGAACATGATCCACAAATCATGTTCTTATTCAACCAGACAAGATCTTCAAAACAGGTGCTTCGGCATAGAAATCTGCGTCGTATGCCTTACAAAACAAGGGCCGGTAGCTATACTTTTTGAATCAACTCCAGCACCATCTGTGGGTACATCAAATGCTCTTGCGCCAGCACCCGCGCCGCTAAGGTGGCGGCGGTATCGCCCGGCAGCACCGGCACCACGGCCTGCGCCAGAATCGGGCCATGATCAAGCTCAGGTGTCACCCAATGCACCGTGGCACCAGCCACCTTGCAACCTGCATCGATGGCGCGCTGGTGGGTGTTCAGGCCAGCAAACGCGGGCAGCAGTGAGGGGTGAATGTTGACCATGCGCCCCGCATAGTGATTGACAAAATCAGCCGTAAGGATGCGCATAAACCCCGCCAGCACCACCAGCACTGGGCGGCTGGGCGTATCAAACGCGTCAATCTGCGCCGCCAATGCCGCATCAAACGCAGCACGAT
>JAVHPS010000220.1:0-3858 GCA_036170715.1 Rhodoferax sp.
ATCATGATGATGTCGGGGTCTTGCCGCAGGATGGCGCGCAAGGCCTTGGCAAAGTCGAGTTCGATCTTGGGGTTGACCTGGGTTTGGCCGACACCGGCCAGCTCGTATTCAATCGGGTCTTCCACCGTCATGATGTTGTTGTGCGCCGCGTCCAGGCGGCTCAGAGCGGCATACAGGGTAGTGGTCTTGCCCGAGCCGGTGGGGCCTGTCACCAACACAATGCCATGCGGTTGGGCGATCAGGTGCTCAAATTTTTGTAGCACTTCACCCTGCATTCCCAAGGCTTCCAGGCTCAATTTTCCTTCAGATTTATCTAGCAGACGCAGCACGGCACGCTCGCCATGTGCACTGGGCAAGGTGCTCACACGCACATCCACCGCGCGCGTGCCAATACGCAGGCTGATACGGCCGTCTTGCGGCAGTCGGCGCTCGGCAATGTCCAGCTCGGCCATGATTTTCAGGCGACTGATGAGTGCGGCGTGCAGCGCACGGTTGGGTTGAACCACTTCGCGCAGCGTGCCGTCAACGCGAAAGCGCACGCTGGAGTGGCGCTCGTAGGGTTCAATGTGAATGTCGCTGGCCCCGTCACGGGCGGCTTGCGTCAACAGGGCATTGAGCATGCGGATGATGGGCGCATCGTCAGACGTTTCCAGCAGGTCTTCAATGGCGGGCAGGTCTTGCATCATGCGGCTCAGGTCGGCATCGCTTTCAACTTCGCTGACCACGGCTGCGGCACTGGATTCACCCTGGGCGTAGGCGGCACTGATGCGCTGCACCAAGGCACTGGCCGGTTGCAATTGCAACTGGCTTTGCGGGTATTTGCGCAGCACTTCGCTCATGGCCGCGCTGGCCGACTGCGGGTGCAGCCACAAAGTCAGGCGGTCGTCGTCATCTTCCAGCAGCAGTTGGTGGGTGCGCGCAAAGGCATAGGGCAAGGGGTAACGCATGGTCGGCAAGCGCTGGTGGTTTATTGCACGGCAGGGGGCACGGGCACGGCGGGCATGGCCGCGCCACTGGCCGCCGGTTTGGGGGCTGGCGGCAAGGTCGGGGATTCGTTGATCGGCACCAGGCTGCTGGGCGTGGGCTGGGCGTTTTCCAAACCCGAACGCATCAGGTCATAGCGGTCCAGCGACAGCTTGTCACTGGACTGGGTATCTCGCACCACCACCGGGCGTAAAAACACCATCAGATTGGTTTTTTTGCGGCTGCGCGCCTCGCTCTTGAACAGGTTGCCAAAAAATGGAATGTCACCAGCCACCGGCACTTTGTCCTGGTTGCCAGCGTATTCGTCTTGCAGCAAGCCGCCCAGCACCACCACGGCACCGTCCTGCACCAGCACATTGGATTCGATGGTGCGCTTGTTGGTGGTGGGGCCGTTGGCGGCATTCACGGTCGAGGCCAATACGCTCGAGACTTCCTGGTAAATGGCCAGCTTGACCGTGCCGTTTTCACTGATCTGCGGTTTGACCTTGAGCGTCAACCCGACATCTTTGCGCTCAATGGTCTGGAACGGGTTCACCGCGCCACTGGCCGCGCCGGTACTGGTGAATTGCCCGGTGACAAAAGGAACGTTTTGACCAATGACAATTTTGGCCTCTTCGTTGTCCAGGGTCAGCAAATTGGGTGTGGACAAGACGTTGCCAGCGCCGCTGGATTCGAGAAACCGGGCCAGAAAACCCAGCACATAGACCCCATTGGTGCGTTGCGCCGCACCAATGTTGATGCCGCTGGCGGGGGCTACCGTGCCGCCCCCGGTGGCCAGGTTGATGATGTTTTTGCCGCCCGCGCCAAAGTTGGTACCCAGCAGGCCAATCACACCGTCACCGGCATTGCCCAAAGCGCCCTGCCACTGAATGCCAAATTCGGCCGCCCGATCCACGCTCACTTCAGCAATCAGGCTCTCGACAAATACCTGGGCCCGGCGCGCGTCAAGTTTGTCAATGACCGCACGCAGTTGCCGGTACTGTGGCTCGGGCGCGGTGATGATGAGCGAATTGGTGGCCGGGTCGGCCTGGATTTGTCCGCCGGTGGTGACCGCCACTGCCGCACCAGCAGCCGGTGCGCCGGGTGTGGCCACGGCCAGCGACGCACTGCTGCTGACGGCCGCACGCAAGGTGTTGGCCAGCTTGGTGGCATCCGCGTTTTTCAGGTAAACCACATGAATGTTGCCGGCAGCGCCATTGTTGCTACCCGATTCGGGCTGATCCAGCTTTTGGATCAATGCCCGCGCCAGTGCCAATTGGGCTCCGTTGGCCGCGCGCAGGATCAGCGCATTGGTGCGCGGCTCGGCCACCAGCGTGGTCTTGAACCCGGTGTCGGCCACGCCCGGTGCAGCGATGCTGGCGCTAACCCCAATCAGTTTGAGTACCAGGGGGGCCAAGTCCGAGGCCATGGCATGCTGCAAGGCAATCACTTCCACGTCGGTGGCATTGGCCACGTCCAGGGCCGCGATGATGGTGGCCAGACGGCGCAGGTTGTCGCCATAGTCGGTGATCACCAGCGCGTTGCTGCCGGGATTGGCGTTGATGGTGTTGTTGGGGCTGATCAAAGGCCGCAGCACCGCCACCAGGTTGTTGGCGGATTCAAAATTGAGCTTAAAGATTTGCGTGGCAATCTGGTTGCTGCCCGGCACACCGGCCAAGGCCGCGTTGGGCAACGTAACCCCGGCGCTTTGCAGCTTGGCTTCAGCCTCAGGCAACACCTTGTACAACCCACCCGATTCAACCAGGGTGTAGCCCTGCAGCCGCAAGGCGGCTACAAACTGGCCCAACGCCGCCGCACGGCTGAGTGGCTTGTCAGACACCAGCGTCAGTGTGCCTTTAACGCGCGGGTCAACCACCACATTGCGCCCGGTGATGCTGGCAAAGGTGCGCGCCACGGCTTCAATCTCGGCCCCCTGAAAATTCAGCGTGACCGGCGCATCAGCTTTTACTGCAGCCCCTGATTGCGCCGCAGCTTGTAAAGAAAATAGGCCTGTAGCCCCCATAAATATTGAGTAAACAGCTATCGAAAAAATAGTGTTTTTAAACCGTATGGAAAAGTGATAGTGCATGTAGCAACCCCAAAAAACTTAACCCAACTGAATGACAGAGCGCACGCCGTTGCGCCGCCCAATGATGTTCAATAAATTCGACAGCGCCGCCTGGTGCTGTGGGCTGCTGCTGGCTTCGCCGACAAAACGCAGCTTGCCACCCACCCAGGTGCCGCGCCCGGAAAGCTGCAACGCGCCCTGCAGCGTGGTCAGCACCAGTTCGGGCGTTGCGCCCCCGGCCAGGGTCAAGCGGTAGCTGCCCATGGGGTGCAACGTGGACAAGCGCGATGCCATGTCCTGCAGGTCCAACTCTGCCTGCCCCGCCATTTGCCAGCGGGTGCCAACCCAGGTGAGCGTGAGCCCCTGGGTACGCAGTGCCAGCTGACCGGTGGGTGCGATGGTATTGAAGGGCGTACCCAGGCCAGAAAGCAAGGCGGCGGGCCAACTTGACGACACGTCCGACACGCGCAGCCGCACACCAGCCCAGCGCGGTAACAGGTCGATGTGCCAGGGCTGCGTCAGGCAGCAACTGGTCTGCAGGCGCAATGTCAGCGCCTCCATACCGGGCCGCAGCGTCCACTGCAACCGTGACGGCAGGCTGGCCGCAGCGCCACTGCCTACCCCCCCGGTGAGCGTCAACAACGCCGAGCCCGACCACACCGTGCCACGCGCATCGTCCAACTGCACCTGGGCGTTGCTGGCCTGACGCACGGCACTGGCGAGCCAACGCACCGGGGCAAACAGCAGCACGCTCAACAACAGCCCCAGCAGCAGCCCCGTCAAGGCCCACCCCCAAGGCGCTGCCATGGTGGCCAGCGCAGGCCGAC
>JAVHPS010000220.1:3958-8394 GCA_036170715.1 Rhodoferax sp.
GCGTCATGGGGGCAAGGTCAGCACCAGCGTGCCATCCCAGGTGTTGGTAGCAGAGCGAACCAAGTGCGCCTTGGACGGCACGCTGTGGGCATTTTGCCGGGCATCGGCCAGCCAGCGCGCCAGCACATCAGGGGCCACACCATTGAGCGTGACGCTGGCACGCTCCCCCTGCAACACCCACTTGGCCTGGCTGCCCAAGGGGGTCAATGATGCTTCCAGCGCGCGGCGGGCCTCAGCCGAACTGATCACGGGTTGCGCACGCAGGGCCTGCACCTGCGCTTGCAACTGCAGCATTTGCCGCAGTTGTGCATCCAGCGCCAGGTGCTGTTGCGGTGCGGCTTTCAACACCGCCAGGGCCGGGGCCAGCGCCAGTTTCCAGACCAGTGCCAGCACCACCAAGCCCACTGCGCCCAACAGCCAACGCTGTTCACGCCGCGAAACACCTTGCCAGCGCATTTGCATATCGGTCAAAACACTCATGGTTGCCCCCCCGCCGACAACAACCATTGATCACCCTGCACACGGGCACGCAAACCTGCGGCCTTGAGACGGCTTATCAGCCCCTCGGCATCGGCCACTGATGAGCCTTTCAAACGCAACTCGTTTGCTTCAAAATCAATAGCTACAACATTATATTTTTCATCGGTCACAGCCGAAAATGATGCCAACATGCTTTCCATATCAGAACCCGCTGCCGCACCACTGGCACGCTGCAAGACAGCCACCTCGCGGGCCATTTGCAGCGCGGCATCCACCACCACTGGCACTTTGGGGAAAGTCTGCAACAGCACACTGCGCAACGCCGCCCGCTGGGCATCCAGGTCGGCTTGTGCGTGCCAGGCCAGGGCATTCAAGCCCACCAGATTTACCAGCACCAGCGCCAACACACTCCAGCGTGCCGCGCGCCACCGCGGGGCCTGCCAAAAACTGGCAAACGCCTGTGTCACGCGGGCCCTGCGCCGATCCCGTTCGGTATGCGCCAGGTCAAATTGGGCCAAATCCCAGGTGGTTCGAGCAGCTTGCAACAAGCGCTGCGGACGCGCCAGCAAGTCCACTGGCCGTTTAAAAAAAACTTCTGCCACGCCCGCCACCGCGGGTTCAGCCACCACCGGCAGCGACGTTGACCCCAGCCAAGCCAGGCTGGCGGCATTCAACGGCCCGCACAGCAACCCGGCACGGGGGTCTGGCACGGCGTTTGAGTCGGGCAAGGCCTGCAAACCTGCCACCCAGGGCTGCTCAGGCGTTCCCAGCACCAGCACCTGGTCTGCCAACGCTTGCGGTGTGAGCTCGGGCACGATGCGCCCCGGCGCGTACCCGGCTTGGGCCAAATTGTGCAACCCCGCCTTGAGCCAAGAACGGTCACAGGCAGCCACCCAAACCGGTGTCCCGGCAATGGCCTGCGGCTGCAAAGCCAGGTGCAGTTGCGCCGGGTCGTCGAGCAATTGGTCCTCAAGCACGCCATCCAGAATGCTGCGCAGGCGGTTGTTGCCGCGTTCTGCGGCCCAGCCGCGCGGCACACTGCCGTTGGGCAACTGGACTTGATGCCAGGACAGTGCCTGCGCTGGCACCAGCACCAGCACCTCGTCATGCGCGTTTGGCAACAAGGCCAGCGGCACACTGGCGTGGGCACTGACAGCGCATCCATCCGCACTGCTGAGCAGGTACTCAACCAGGGTCGCATCCTGGCCGGGCAGGGGTAAGGTAATGAGCAGGGTCGTCATGGTAGGGTGATCCGAATCATTGTAGGGGTGACCATGCGGCAGCGGGCAGTTCGCGTTGACGCCGCAACACCTTGACCTGGAGCCCATCGCGCTGCACCTCGGAGCGTTCTTGCACGGTGCTTGCGCCCACGCGCAATTGCCCGGTGATGCTGAAAAACTGCGAGGCCACGGCGTGCTGGGCCGGGTCAAGTAGCAGCGCGGGCTGGGGCAAGCGCTGCTGCGCATCGGACAAACTGTCAAAGGGCTTGGTGTCACGCGCCTGCACCCATTGCCGCGCTTGTGCCAGTTCCAGCCCGGCCACACTGGCCAGCATCACCTCAGGGGCGGCGGTGTTGAGGTTGACCGGTGTGCGCACCGGCAGCAGGGTCACAAACGGCCCAATTGCCTGCAGGGTGGTTGGCGATAACCCCAACCAGGCCAACTCAGCCACTGTTTGCGGCATCAAGGGGGCCTGCAAATCAGTCTTGTCCGCATGGGTGGCGTGCTGTGCCGCCGCATGGGCCAACACCAGGTTGCGGGTCATGGCCGCGAGTTCGGTGGCCGGCACATGCAGGTAGTTGAACAACCGGCCCCACGCCGCCCGGCTGGGCTCGTGTAGTTTGCCGTTGTCCAGCAGATTGCTCACGTTCAGGCGCGCCTGCAAGTCCTGCATGTGACCAGCCAGAAAGGCCTCCTGGTCCGGGTTGGTGTCATCAGAGACCACCGCCTGACCGCGCTCTGCGGCCAAAAAAGTTGACAAACGCGATGCTGCCAACGGCACGGCCCAAGGCTCAGCCAAGTGATCTGCGCCGCCTTGGCGGGCATCTTCACGCAAGATCAGCCGCGCCCAGTCCAACGCCCCCACCAGTATCCAGGCCGACTGGACACGGGTGCGCTGGGCCGCTTCCAGCTCGACCGAGCGCCACTGCTGCCACAACATGCCCGATGCCAGCGTGGCCACCAGCACCACGGTCAACATGGCCATCAAAATGGCTGCACCGCGTTGGCTTTGGTGTTTCATGGCGCAGGCCCCAACACCGGGCGCACCCAATCGCGCGTGAGTGTGCCGCTGAGCACCTGCCCAGGGGCCAGTTCCAGCACCAGGCGCACGCCATCGGGGGTTTCAGAGGCGCGGTTGGCTGTGGTCACTGCGCCCGCCCCGGCGCTGGAGAGCGGGTTGCTCCAGGCATTGCCACGGTAGTAAAAAATTTGCCACGCATCCAGGGCCACGGTTTGCACTTCGCGCAAGCGATCAGCGTCACTCGGGGTTTGTGCCCAGGCCTGCGCCTGCTGCCACGCCAGTTCCAGGTCACTGCGGGTGCGCAACAACGGCGACTGCCAGCGCAGCCACTGCCCGGTTCCACCCATGTTGCGCCGTGACCAGGCCACCACACGCAAACCGGCCGGGCTACCCACGCTGCTGTGGCGCAGCAGACGCAGGGCGCGGCCATCCCAGTCCAGGCTGGGCCAGTTGGGTTGCTCGGCCAAGGCATCCAAATCAGCGCCCCACTGGCCCAGCGTGGCCTGCAGGGTCTGCACCCCGTTGGCGTGTTGCTGCAGCCGGGTTTGCGCCCGACTGATGCCGTCCAGGCCACGCCAGCTCAGCACCGCCATCAAAGCCATCAGGCTGATCGCCACCAGCAACTCAATCAGGGTAAAACCGCCTTGGCTTGGCGTGCTGCAGCGGCGGGGCATCAGTAACGCCCCTGCACCGTGCTGATGCGCCAGATCGGTTCTTCTCCATCGAGCACCTGTGCATCGACGCGACGAAAGTTGGTGTTGGGTGTCGGGCGCACCGTCAACGCCACCAGCAGATCATGTCCGGCTTGTGCACACCGGGTCTGGCTGTCGCCGACGCTGGGCAACTGCCGCGCCAGGCGCAGGTTGACCAGGGCATTTTCAGCACACAACTGGGCCAGCAGCAGGTTGGTTTGGCGTTGCGCATGGCGCGTCAAGGCCGCACTGGCCTGCAAGCCGGCGGTCAACGCAATGGCCACAATGCCCAGCGCCACCAGCACTTCAACCAGGGTAAAGCCGCGCACCGTGCGCTTCATGGCTCAACCTGCACGACAAACGGTCTGACCCCATCGGTGCCCAGACGCAAGGTTTGTCCGGGCTGGCTGCGCGAAGCCAGGATGACACGTTGCGGCTCAATGATCGGCTCCGGCCCCAGCAGCAACACTGCAGTTTGATCCGTCTGGCTCGTCGTGCCAGCCGTTGGCAGCAACGCAATGCGAGCCTGGGTATCGGCGTTCAGCCAGGTGGTGGCGGCATCAGGCTGCGTCGGCAAACCTTCAAAGCGAAACCCCTGCGCCGTGACTTGCCAGCGCACCGCGACCCCACTGAGTTGGGATTGCGCCCGGGCACTTTCGAGCAAGGCCGACAAACGAATGGCCTCGTGTTCAAGCTGGGCTTGTGTGCCGTCACGCATGGCCAGACCGACACCGGCAGAACCCAGCGCCACAATCGCCAGCACTACCAACAGCTCCAGCAAGGTGAAGCCTCCCCCCCTTGCCCAAGCGCGGCTGTGCCGACCCAACCGATGCACTTTGCGGGAGTCACAGGGTCGCATCAGGGTTGCCAGCTGCCTACATCGGCGTTCTTGCCTTCGCCACCCGATTGCCCGTCGGCCCCATACGACATCACATCGACTTCCCCTTTGATGCCGGGGTTGAGGTACACATAGGGTGAGCCCCAGGGGTCTTTGGGCAACTGGTCCAGATAGGTCTTCCAGTT
>JAVHPS010000221.1:0-8377 GCA_036170715.1 Rhodoferax sp.
GAAGAAGAAACCCTGACCCCCGACGATGTGCTGCGCATTCTGGACGAAACCTCGCAACTGCGCGCGCATTCGCTGGAGCTCGAAGAAAAGTCTGCATCGCTGGAGAAAGCCACCGCCGAGCTGCGCAGCGCCAATGAGCAGCTCAAGAGCCTGGACCGGCTCAAAGACGACTTCATGTCGTCGGTCACGCACGAACTGCGCACGCCCCTGACCAGCATCCGGGCGCTGGCCGAGCTGATGCGTGACGACCCCAAAATTGAGCTGGTGCAGCGCAAGCAGTTCATCGCCATCATCGTCAGCGAAACCGAACGCTTGTCACGCCTGGTCAACCAGGTACTGGACATGGCCAAGATCGAGTCGGGCCACGCCGAATGGCACACCGAAGAAGTCAACCTGTGCGCCTTGGTGCAGCAAGCGGTGGTGACCACTTCAGAGTTGTTTCGGGAACGGCAGACCCAGGTTCAAGTGGATGTGCCAGAAGCCCCGTTCATGCTGCTCACGGATGCCGACCGCCTGACCCAGGTGCTGCTCAATTTGCTCTCCAATGCGGCCAAATTTGTGCCTGTGCCCGGTGGTCGGGTTGGTGTAAGCCTGCAGGGGGACGATGCCGGGGTGACCGTGCGGGTAAGCGACAACGGCCCCGGTGTGCCACCGCAGCAGCAGGCGCTGATTTTTGAGAAGTTTCGCCAGGGCGGTGAAGCGGCCAACCGGCCGCAGGGAACCGGGTTGGGGTTGCCGATCAGCCGCCAGATAGTGGAGCATCTGGGGGGGCGCTTGTGGCTGGAAACCAGCTCCGGGCAGGGCGCGGTGTTTTGTTTTTACCTGCCCAGAAAAATACAAGTCAGGAGACAGCAATGAGTCCAAAAATACTGGTGGCTGATGACGAGCCCAACATCGTGATCTCGCTCGAGTACCTGCTCAAGCGAGAGGGCTACACCGTGGTCACCGCGCGTGACGGCCAGCAAGCCCTGGAGGTGATCGCCCGTGAGCAGCCCGACCTGGTGCTGCTGGATGTGATGATGCCGAAAAAAACCGGTTTTGAAGTCTGCCAGGAAATCCGCAGCAGTGAAGTGATGCAGGCCGTCAAGGTGCTGATGCTCACCGCCAAAGGGCGCGACACCGATGTGGCCAAAGGCCTGGCGCTGGGTGCAGACGCTTACATCACCAAACCCTTTGCCACCAAAGAACTGGTGCAAAAAGTGGCCGAAATGCTGGGTCGCCGGGCATGAACCGGGTCAAACTGGATCGCCGGCTGGTGCTGGCGATTGGGGTCATTGGCGTGGCCACACTGGTATGGCTGGCGCTCACCATCGGCCTGATTGCGTCCACCCTGGCCCCGGCGCAACGCGCGCTGGTGGCCGAGCAGCTCGCACCCCGGTTGGTGTTGATTGGCCTGACCTGGTTGTTTGGCCTGGTGTCGATTGCCGCCACGCTGCGCTGGCTGTTTCGGCGCTATGCAATCGCACCGGCGCGCTTGCTGGAACAAACCCGAGTGCTGTTGGCGGCTCCTAAAGCTGCCCCCATGAATCACCAGGGCACCCAAGAAACCACGGCTCTGGCCGAAGCCATTTTTGACCTGGCGCGTCAGCGCGACAGCTTGCGTGCCGACGTGGCCACGCAAATTGCCCAGGCCAGCCACAGCGTTCAGCAAGAAAAAAACCGCTTGGCAGCTCTCATGGCCGAGCTGACACAAAGTGTGGTGGTGTGCAACCTGGACGGCCGCATCATCCTCTACAACAGTCGTGCCCGGATGCAGTTCAAAGCCATCTCCAGTGCACCCGCACTGGCCGGTGGAGCCGAGTTGATGGGCATTGGGCGCTCCATTTATGCGGTGTTTGACCGTCAGTTGGTTGCGCATGCCCTGGAGAGCATTCGCCAGCGCATGGCGCGTGGCGCAGCCAGTCCGTCGGCCCAGTTTGTCACCACCACGCAGGCAGGCCAGTTGCTCAAGGTGCAAATGGCCCCGGTGCGGCATGTGCAGGCGCAAGACGGTGAGTCCGACATCAGCGGCTTTGTGTTGATGCTGGACAACGTGACACGGGCGTTTGAAGAAGAGCACCTGCGTGACCAGTTGCTGCACGGCCTGACCGAAGGCACACGCTCGTCCCTGGCCAATGTGCAGGCGGCGGTGGACATGCTGGCGTACCCCGACCTTGAGCCCGACATGCGCGAACGCTTTTTGGACGTGGTGCGTGAAGAAGTGCACAGCATGAGCGAGCGCATCACCGGCATGACGCAAAAGGCCACCGAGGGCCTCAAAGCACGCTGGCCTCTGGAAGAAATGCTGGGGGGCGACGTGTTGCTGGCAGCACAACGGCGCATGCAGGCACGCAGCCAACGGCCGGTGGCCCTTGAAAACCTGGATGCCAGCCTCTGGCTCAAGGTGGACAGCTTTAGCCTGGCGCAGGCACTGGACTACTTGGCGATGCGCTTGGTGGATGAGTTTGACATCCGGTTTTTTCGCCTGCGGCTGCAAGCCAGTGGCAACCGTGCCCAGCTCGATTTGATCTGGACGGGCCAGGCCATGAGCACCGAAACCGTGATGAGCTGGGAAATGGACAGCATGCGTTTTGGCACCGAGAGCACGCCGCTGACAGTGCGCGATGTGGTCGAGCGCCATGGCGGCGAGATGTGGTTTGAGCGCGAGCGCGTGCGCCATGAGGCCTTTTTCAGGTTTTTGCTGCCACTGGCCAGCGTGCAGGAGCAGCAGGAAGCCAGCCAGCTGCTGCCCACTGACGCGCGCCCCGAGTTTTACGACTTTGATCTGTTCCAGACCTCTGATCTCAGCAGCGCGCTGGACGACCGGCCGCTTTGCGACTTGTCGTTCACCGTATTTGACACCGAAACCACGGGCCTGAACCCGTCCGAGGGCGATGAGATCATTCAAATTGGCGCGGCCCGCATCGTCAATGGCAAATTGCTCAAACAGGAAAGTTTTGAGCAGCTGGTCAACCCCGGGCGGCTGATTCCGGCCGCCACCATCCCGATCCACGGCATCACCCAAGACATGGTGCAGGGCAAGCCGCCGATTACCGCGGTGCTGCCCGCCTTTTACACCTTTGCCCAGGACACGGTGCTGGTGGCGCACAACGCGGCGTTTGACATGAAGTTTCTGCAGTTGCAAGAAAAGAATACCGGACTGGTGTTCAACCATCCGGTGCTGGACACCTTGTTGCTTTCAGCCGTGGTACACCCCAACCAGGAGTCGCACCGTCTGGAGGCCATTGCCGAGCGTTTTAACATCACCGTGCAAGGTCGCCACACGGCGCTGGGCGATGCGTTGGTCACGGCGGAGGTCTGGTTGCGCCTGATTCCGCTGTTGCAGGCGATGGGCATCACCACCCTGCGCCAGGCGCGTGAAGCGGCGCAGAAAACCTATTACGCGCGGCTGAAATACTAAAACCTTCCGCCCGAATAGCGTTGCTGCAGCACCCCCTGCAGGGTCTGAATCACGCTGAAGGCTTCCTTGAGGTGGCTGCGTTCGAAGTTGCTGAGTTCTTCCAGCGGCAGAAAGTTGTCTGGGGGGTGGCCTTGGGTGGTTTGCCGGGCCTGATGGGCAATGCGCAGTTTGCCCAAAAATTCCAGTGCGTCACGCAGGTCGCGCGCGGCTTGGGCGCTGACTTCTCCGGCTTGTGAAGACACTTCCAAGCGGTCATGGGTGTTGGCCACGGTGACCCCAGCGGCCAGCGCGTAGACCCGTGCCAAATCGACAATCGGCACCAGGCCGGTGTGTTTCATATCAATGGTGTTGGGGTGTTCGCCCCCTTTTTGCAAGGTGATCTGGCCGAACATGCCAAGCGGCGGGCGGTGCTTAAGGGCGTTGCTGACCATGTGAGCCAGAAACAAACTGTTGCCCTTGGTCATTTGGACGACTTGCTGGCGCAGGCTGTCGAGCAGTTCGGTCTTGCCATGGATGGCGCGCAGGTCAAAAAACACGCAGGTCAACATCAGCGCCTGAGGTACGGGTTGTTCCACCCATTTGCGGAAATACTCGGCCCATACCGCCTGCGGTTGCCGCCAGGTGTCGGTCATGGCCATCATCTCGCCTGGGCAGTGGATGTAGCCGCACGCAGCCAGACCGTCACAGACCCATTTTGAAAAAGCTTTGAAGTACGCACCATGCACCGCCAGGTCAAAGGCATCGTCCAGAATCAGGCAGTTGTCCTGGTCGCTTTTGGCCGTTTGCTCGTGGCGTGCCTGACTGCCTGCGGCGACCCAGACGTAGTCAACTGGCGCGGGCCCTAGCTCGGCCTCGGCCAGGTGAATCAAGCGGATGGTGATGGCATCGGTGATGGAGGTGACGATGTGGCCGGTGCTGTAGGCACTGGCATCGGCTGCTGCGAGGTGTTGCTGCAATAGCTTGATGCGTCCACTGATGTGTTGGAGCCCGTCAAGCGTGGTTTGTTTGTAGATGTCGCCTGCCAGGTACACCGCCGAGGTGCTGTGCTGCTCGGTTAGATCGGTGGTGGTGATCATGCCCAGAATGTGCGGCCCATCCATCACCGGCATGTGGTGGATGTTGTGGCGCGCCATCAGCAGCAGGGCCTCAAACGCCGGGCTGTTGGCGGCCACGGTCATGGGTGCCAGGGTGGCAATGTCAGACACCGGGCGGCTGATGTCCATGCCCTGGGCCACGACACGGTTGCGCAAGTCGCGGTCGGTCACCAGGCCAAGCAGGTGGTCTTGCTCAACCAGCAAAACCGAGGACACGCGCTGGTCACGCATCAGGGTGGCCACGGCTTGAATGGACGTGGTGGGCGCGAGGGTGATGGGCTCACGCTTGATCAGGCTGCGAATCGGGGTGCTGAGCAGGTTCAGAGCCTCGTCGCCCGGCGTGCCCATGGGGCTGACGGGTGTGTTGAGCGGCAGCGAAGTAAAAAAATAAGCCAGCTCGCCATGTCGCTGGCACAGGGTGGTTAATACGTCAGGCTGCAGCCAGGCCATCACACTGTGGCTGCTGGCTCTGGCCTGCCAGGTCGTGAGCTGGAGCTGTGGTGTGGCCCCAAAGCCAAACATTTCGCCCGCGTGCAGTTTGATCTTTAAACCCAGGTCAGGGTCAACCAGGCTGACTTCGCCGCTCAGAATCAGCCCCAGACGGGTGTGCAGCTGGCCTTGCGCCAAAATCACGCTGGTGTTGTCAATGTTTTCGCATTGAAATGCAGTTTCAAGAGCGACGTGATCGGCTGCGTAAATCAGACTCCAGACGCGATGTCTGGCAAGTTCAGCACTGAGAGATGAGGCATGCTGGGTTTTGTGTGGCATGCGCAGGCTGCTACAGCACCTTCAAAAGTTTTTCGCGGAATTCCGGCATGCGCTTGGCTCCAATGGCACTGGAATTCATGGTCTCAGCCCAATGATGGTAAACGTTGCGCACGTCTTGCACTGTATTGCAAGAGTAGATGGCTTCTTGCAAGGTTAAGTGGGAGTAGAGTGGAAATATGGTTTTGACCGTGTTCATCATGAAATTTTTGGCCATGTCAACCTCTTTGGCCGTGCGGCTGCTGGCCTCGGGTAGTTGCCCCAGAAAGTGGTCTACCAAGGCAGATTCCAGACCGGCTTTGGATGCATGGGGAGCGGGTTGCGCCGGGGACACCGCTGCAACCACCGCGGTGGCTTCAATGCAGGCTTTGTTGAGCAGTTCGGTGAGCAAATCGGTGATGTTGCTGCCGGCCACAAAGCCCGCCAACTCGGCGGCGCTGCGCTTGCCATCAATCAAGATCAACAAGCGTCTTGGAATCGGGCCCAGCTTGAGTGCGCGGGTCTGAATTTCTTGCTGGCCAACAGCAGTTTTTGCAAATACAGCACGACTAAAGTCAGGGGTTGAATCAGGCATGCCCGGATTTTGAACTTTTTTTCAATACCTGGGGTAAACCCTGAAGTTTCAAACGGTACGGGAGCCCGGTTGGTGTCGGCCAAACCGCAGCACCCGGGTGGCAATCACGGTTTCTGTCAAAAAGCACAGTAGCGCCAGCAGAAAGCAGGTGACACCCGACAAAAACAGCACGGTGGCGATGCGGAAAATCTGCAGCTCGGTGGTTTCGCCCAGAAACAGCGCCATGATGGTCAGCCCGATCAAGATGGCGCAGAACGTCAGCAGCGCAATGCAGGCGTTGACCAGGCGGCCGCGTTTGCGCAGTTGCCGCAATTCTTCCAGCTCAAGCGCCATAGGGGCGCTGTCCGGGCTGGCCTCGACCCGGGTTTCAAGCACCCGGGCGCGGTCAATAATGCGTGCCAGCCGCCCGGCCACGCTGCCAATCATGCCGGCCACAGCGGTCAGCAAGAAAACCGGGGCCACCGCCAGCTGGATGCCGTGGGTGACGGTGTCGAGATCAGTGGCAAAAAACATGGCAGCTCCTGTCAGGGTGCAGGGTTGGTGGGGTGAGGGGCGTGGGGCGCAGAGCGCGCTGTCGGCATGGTGGGGCGGGCCTGCAAGATGGCTTGTGCCACTTCGGCAAAACCGGCTCCACGTTCGGCTGACGTGACGTAACGCGGTAAATGCGTCAGGCCAGCGGCGCAGTGGCGGATGTTGGCCACGCCCACGCTGTGCTTGAAGTGCTGAAACATGGGTTGGTCGTTGCCCGAGTCGCCGACAAACACCCAGCGCTCAAGTTCGCGGGCCAGCTTGCGCCCGTACAGCTGCTGCACCAGCCAGCAGGCTCCTTGCCATTTGTTGAAGTCACCAAAGCAGCCGTGGATGTGGATGCTGCTGATGCTGGTGTGCATGCCCTCGGCGTGCAGGATGTCCAGCAGCTGTTGCACTTGGGCTGGTGTCAGGTGGTGGTGTTCGTTGTAATCAAAAGCGAGGTCGGTGTCGCGCCCGCCCAGGTCTTGCGCCAGCCGTGCCTGTGGCACCTCGCGCAACACGCGCTGCGCTGCCTGTTGCATCCGGGCTTGGTTGGATGCGCGCTCGGTATCGGATTGTTGATATACTTTTGATAGCTGCGCACCATTATTGTATAAGGGCTGGAACGCATTTTCAATGATATTTTCTGGAACCAGCGCCAGCGCCCCGTTTTCTGCCAGCAGCGCGTCCAGTGGCAGTGGTGCAATGCCCTGCGCCGCGTCCCCTTGCGCCAGGCGCTCGCACCAGCCGATGTGTCGGCCGGTGACCGGAATCACCTGCAAGCCTGCCGCGCGCAGGGCGGCCAGCGCCTGCAGTGCGTCGGGCGTGATGGTTCCACGCGTGGTCAGGGTGTCATCAATGTCGGTGAAGACCCCCATGATGCGGCGGCGCTCGGCCAGCGGCCAGTGGGCGAGGGGTTGCATGGTGATGGTTACAGCCGCCAGTGGTTACCCTGCATCGGGCTGACACGTACAGGCCAAGCGGGGCAAAGCATCTGGACGACTTCCATCAAATCCAGCCATTCAACAATCGGGTCGACTGGCGCGTCGTCGTTCACCGCCGCCCTAAAAGGCACGCCCGCTTCACGTGCCAGCACGTCAAAAGGCTCAACCCCTTGCGGCGCTGTTTCGGTCTGGGTCGCTGTGTCAATTGAGGAGCTCATTGAGCAAATCCAGTTGGTTGAACAAGGCAAAGTACTCGCGTAACTCAGTCATGTTGAGCGAAGCGCGGTGTCTTTGCATCAGGGCGCGAATGTCATCGAGGTCGCGTGTGCGCGTTGCATCGTTGGTAAAGCCTTGCAACTTGAAGCCGATCAACCCTTCAACGCTGATGACACGTAGCCGACCCATCGGGGTCTCACGCGGTGCTGCCTGCGCCAGCAGGCGGCGCGCCAAGGGGCGATGCGCGTAAAGCAAATCCAGACCTTCTGTACCGCGCACATAGTTGGCAGCATTCTCACTACGGTACAGGCATTGGTAGCCCAAATTCAGCAGTGCCTCGTGCACCTTGTCAGCCGCTTCGGCGGCCACCAGAAAGTCCACGTCCTTGGTAGCGCGCACCACCTGGTGTGCGGCTACCGCCAGGCCACCAATCAGGGCCGGTTCCGTGCCGTTGTGGGCAAACATGGTCAACGCTTCGCGGATTTGATTGGCCAGGCTGGGCATGTTTTGAGTTCGGGAAATATGATGAAAGCATCATAGTGTCGCAAATAAACAGGAAACTCGTTGCAGGAGAGGTCGATTGCTACATGCAGTCAGCGTTGCTCTGTTCTCAACAGTAGACAGATTACCCCGCGCTTTGCAGTGCCAGCCCGGCGTGCTCGCGCAGCGGGTGAAAGTGGATTTTGGGGAAGCGCTCTTGCGCCAGGCGCACGTCGTACGGGCTGGTGCACAGGTAAGCCAGCGTGTCGGCCGCGTCGCGTGCCATGCGCTGCGGGTAGGCGTTGACAAACTCTTTCAGTTCGGCGGGGGTGTCGGCGGTGATCCAGCGCGCGCCGGTGTACTGGCTGGTCTCCAGCCGGATGTCGGCATCGTA
>JAVHPS010000222.1:0-8358 GCA_036170715.1 Rhodoferax sp.
ATTCCGATGCCGCGCGATGTCAACGCCAACGGCGACATTTTTGGTGGCTGGGTGATGGCGCAGGTGGACTTGGCCGGGGCCGTGATTGCCTCGCCCTACGCCGCCGGGCGCATGGCCACCGTGGCGGTGAATGAATTCATCTTCAAGCAGCCGGTACGGGTGGGCGATATTTTGAGTTTTTACGGCAAGCTGGTGCGCATTGGCCGCAGCTCTATCACGGTCAAGATCGAGGTCTACGCCGAACGCTTTCGGGATCAAGGCAAATACACCAAAGTGACCGAAGCGTCCCTGACCTATGTGGCCATTGACGACCAAGGCAAGCCTCGGCCAGTTCCCAGAGCCACCTTATAATGCTACTATATTAGTAGCTATAAACCTTTTAAATACAAGGGCTATAGCACTATATTTCAAGTAATCAAAGCGATTGCAGACCGGCCTGATGGGTCCGACAAAACGCCACAAAGTCAGGCACAGGCATGGGCTTGGCGTAGTAGTAGCCCTGAATTTCGTCACACTGCTCGCGCTTTAAAAAGGCCAGTTGCTCAGCGCGCTCCACCCCTTCGGCGGTGACTGCCAAACCGAAGGTTTTGGCCAGTCCAATGATGGCCCGGGCAATGGCCTCGCTGTCGGGGTCGCCGGGAATGCCGTCAACAAATGATTTGTCAATTTTCAGCCGCGAAAACGGCAGTTTTTTGAGGTAACTCAGCGACGAGTAGCCGGTGCCAAAGTCGTCAATCGCCAGGGCGCAGCCCATGGCCCGAAACGCGCACAGCGTCTCAATCGCCAGCGCTGCATCTTCAGCCACGTAGCTCTCGGTAATTTCAAGCTCGATCTGTTGCGCCTGAACCTGGTGACGCGCCAGCGCCCGCTTGAGTACCCCCATCAGGTCATGACCATGCAGCTGGACATTGGACACATTCAAGCTGACATGTTCAAGCGCAATGTCCAGGCGCGCAAAATGCACCAGATCACGGCAAGTTTGCTCAATCACCCAATCCCCAATGGCGACGATTTGGCGGGTTTCTTCGGCCAAGGGTATGAACTTGAACGGCGCAACCAGCCCCACGCCGGGCTTGTGCCAGCGAATCAGTGCCTCGGCCGACACCACCTGCCCGGTCTGGGCACTGACCTTGGGCTGGTAATACAGCTCAAACTGGTCACCGGCATCCACGGCCAGCTTCAGATCACGAATCAACTCGACCCGTTCCCCGGCCAGACGCGACATGTCTTCGGTGTAAAAGCAATACATGTTGCGACCATTTTCTTTGGCTGCATAGACCGCCAGGTCAGCATGTTTGAGCAAGCTCACACCGTCGTGTCCATCGGCGGGGTACAGTGCCACGCCGATGCTGGCAGTGATGCTGATCTGATGCTCACCACACGCAAACGGGGTCGCAAACAGGCCCATATATTTGTCCAGCACCGCCTCAAGGTCTAGTTTGGAGGGCACGTTCTCGATCAGGATATTGAACTCGTCACCACCAACCCGCGCCAAGGTATCGGTGCAACGCATGGCGGCACCAAAACGCTCGGCAATTTTGGCCAGCAGCTGGTCGCCAATGGGATGACCCAGCGTGTCGTTGACCAATTTGAACTGATCCAAATCCAGAAACAACAACGCCAGCTGGGTGTGGTTTCGGTGCGCCAGTTGTACCGCATGGGTCATGCGTTCGGCCATGAAGCGCTGGTTGGGCAAGCCCGTGACCACATCGTGTTTGGACAGGTAATCGGCCTCCATCCGGGCTTGTTCCAAGGCGGCCTCACGATGCGAGACGGTTTGGCCCAGCGTGTTGACGCTTTGGCCAATTTCCTCCAGTTCGTCACCCGTGGCAAGCAGCACACATTCGGTGTAATTACCGTGCCGCATTTGGCGAATTTGCTGCATCAAGCGGTTCAGCGGTGCAATCAAATGGCGCATCAAAACCAGACGCATGCAAACCAGAAAGCTGGCGGCAATGGCCAGCAAAAACAAACCCATGCGCCAGCGCTGGGTGTTGATCAAGGCGTTTTCGTGCCCTTTGTCCAGCGCCATGGTGAAGTACACCACACCGGTGCGGGTCGGTTTTTTCATCACACCCAGGTATTGATTGGGCGACTCCAGCACCGCCAGTGCATCAATGTCGGCCCGTTGCCCCAATAGCCTGGCCTGGTCGGCAAACGGGCTGTCAAAGCTGCGCATCAGTGCAATGTCCATGTCGTTGGACAAGCGCTTGAAGTAGGCATCATCCAAGGTGAAGCTCAGTTCCAGATGGCCCAAATGCCTGCCGCTGGCATCGCGTACATGTTGATGCGCTTGCATCTGCAGTTGATCACCAGCGCGCAGGTAGGCAACATGGGCTTCATGGGCCGCAGCCTCGGCCTGGTCACTGACCACATGGGCCTCGGTAATGTGACCACTGGCCGGCAGCACCCCCTGGCGGAATTCAGCCTCGGACTCCAACCGCGTCCACACCAGCGACTCACCCTGCGCATACGACACATAACCAAGCTGGTAGCCGGCTGGCAAGCGCGTCACAAAGGCGATCAGTTCCTGGCTTTGGTCATACAAAGCCATGTCACTGTTCAGGGAGAACTTGACCCGCTCAAGCAACTCTTGCGCCAGGGTTTTTTTCTCTTCATCAATCAGCACCGTGTTGTAGTGCGCTTTGTCCTGGTAGTGGTTGATCAGTTCCACAGAGGCCAGCAAAGGCTGCTCCTGGCTGGCAGACGCAACCCCGGCGCGCAATTCAGCCGCAATGCGGTTCAGGTTGAAATCAAGTCGCTGGTAGGCATGTTGAATGCGAATCCGGGTGTCATGAAGCAGGCTTTGGTGTAAAAACATCTCAAAGTAAATGCCCAATGCCAGCACCGTCAAAATCACGGCCAAGGTCACCAGCAAGGCCAGCTTGTTGGCCAGATGGCGGCGCAGCGACTGGAAAAAAACCATGGCTGTACTAAAAAATGGGGGCAACCCGATCGACATTCTCAGGCGTGACCAACTGCACCGGAATGATCATGTCTTTGGCCACCACTTGGTTGGCCAGCAGTTGCAAGGCCGCATCCACCGCCTGCACACCCCCCAGCGGGAACAACACTGAGCCGGTTTGCGTGCCAACGCGAATGGCATCGCGTGCTTCGCTGGTGTAGTCGCACCCCACCATGACGATGCCCGCAGGGTCTACCTTGTGGTTTTGCAACGCCACCCGCACGCCACTGAGCATGCTGTCACTCTCGGAAAAAATTGCGTCCACCCGAACACCTTGCGCCAACAACTGGTCCATGGCCAGCAGGGCATCCTTGCGCAGGTAGTTGCCGGTGCGTTTGATGACCTTCAGCCCAGGGTAACGCGCCATGACGCTCAAGAACCCGTTGCTGCGCAGATGCGTGACATCGGCCGTTTGCAAGCCTTCAAACAGCAACACCTGCCCTTGGCCCTTGAGCCGTTTGGCAATGAAATCAGCCCCCATGACACCGATTTGAAAATTGTCGGAGTGGATGAAGGTGCTGTAGTCCGCGCCCTGAATACCACGATCAAGCACGATGACGTGCATACCAGCCTTGAAAGCCTTGCGCACCACCGGCACGACCGCTTTTTCGTCGTTGGTGCCCAGCACCAACACATCGACTTTTTGTGCAATGAACTGTTCAATCTGGTGCATCAGCAGCGAGGTTTGCCCCTGCGCATCCGAGTAAACAAACGACAAATTGGGGTGCTGCGCCACCGCGTCACGCACCGCATGCACCTGCGCCACCCGAAAATCATTTTTCAGGGTATCTTGCGCAAATGCAATCACTTGGGTGGCCGAAGCTTGCGCCCACGCTGCGCCCGCACCGAACAACCCCACGCCTTGAAGCAACCAGTCTCTGCGTTTTATCGTATTCAATGACCCACCCCGCTCAAACTTCACACAAATCCCACCCGCTTCGCCCCCGACAGCACCATCACCACATCGTTGGTGGCGGCGGTGAACGGTGTATTCGGGGCCAACGCGGCTTCGGCCTGGGTGTAGCGCCCTTCATTGATGAGCTGCCCCACCTGCCCGGCCACCTGGTGAAAGTGCGCATGGTGGCTCACCAACGCTGAAAAACTGGCACGCTCACGCAGGTGTTGGCCATCGCCATAAATCCACTTGCCCAGACCACAGCAGTCGTCGCGCGACAGGGTGGCCACGTCCACTTTTTCACCCGAATCAATGGCATCGCGCAGTTTCACTTTCCACTGCCGGTGGCCGTCGATGATGCTGTCCACATCAATGCCTTCAACCAGGGCTGCAGCCACTGCACCCGGCAGACGGAATTCGTCCACCTGAGCGGCCATGCGGATCGCGGCCGTGTGCAGCGTGTTGGCCAAGGCCGCGGTTTGTTCCACCAGTGCGGCGTTGGACTGGGTGCTGTGGTCCAACTCGTGCACGGCCTGGCCAATCTGGTTGATGCCCAGGCTTTGCTCCTTGGCTCCGTTGGTCACTTCGCCCAGCAGGTGGTTGACCTGGTCTGCGTTCTCCACAATCTGGTGCATGTGGGCGCTGGCCTGGCGCACGATCTGCGTGCCCTTGGCCACTTCGGCTGTGCTGGTGGTGATGAGCGTTTTGATTTCTTTGGCCGCCGCCGCACTGCGCCCGGCCAGGGCCCGCACCTCGGCGGCCACCACGGCAAAGCCACGCCCCTGCTCACCCGCGCGCGCGGCTTCTACGGCGGCGTTGAGCGCCAGAATGTTGGTTTGAAACGCAATGCCGTCAATGACCCCAATGATGTCGCTGATTTTTTGCGATGAGGCCTGGATGCGCTCCATGGTGTCGGCCACGTCCTGCATCACCGCACCGCCCTGGCTGGCGGTGTTGGCATTGTTGCTGGCAATTGTGGAGGCCGCAGCCACCGAATCAGCGGTCATGGCCACGGTGGAATTGGTTTGCTCCAGAGCCGCAGACGATTGCTCCAGCGCAGCGGCGGCAGACTCGGTGCGCGACGACAAATCGGTCATACCCTGCGCAATTTCCTGGCTCGATTGCACCACCACATCACTGGCTTGCTGCACCTCTCGCACCGTTTGCCCCAGGGCCAGCTGCATGTTGCCGAGCTCTTTGAGCATGCCGGAGACCTCGTCGCGGCCATCCATTTCAATGCGACCGCGCAAGTCGCCCATGGAGATGGTGATCAGGTGCTTGCGCAGCGAGGTAAAGCCACTTTGCATGGCGACAAAAAACCCCATGCCCAGGTAAGCCGCTACCAATTGACTCAATGCGGTAACCAGCAACGCCAGCCACAGGTCACGGCGCAACGCGCCTTGTCGATCTGCCAGCATGCTCTCAAGCACCTTCAAATTGTCTTGTACCTGCTTGAACTGACCTTGCAGCGTCTGGTTGGCAAGCTTCACAAAAGCGCCCGCATCACCTTGCAATGCACTGGCCCCCACTGGCACATTCACGCGCACGGTTTTCAGCAACGCTTCGGTGGCATTGACCGCCCCCCGGCTCAACTTTTGACCATATTCAGGCGCTGACTTTTGCACTTTATCAAGCGCCGTTTTGGCCTGCGCCGTGTCCCGCGCCAGGGTGGCCAGGTAGCCCTCCAGCCGGGCCGCGTTGTCGGGCGTAATCTGCCCGGCCTTGAGCGCGGTGCGCACCAGGCCACGGATTTCGACCGTGGTTTGAATCACGTTGGGGGCTTGCAGCAGCACGGCGCTCATCAGATGGTAGCTGGCCAGGTCGGGGTCAAGTGCCAGCCCGGAACCGTCGGTGACGGCATCGAGCAGGTCAGCCAGCGTGCGCGACACGCCAATCATGCCCTGGTACACCGCTTCAGGGTCGGCTTTTGCACCCGCTGCGGGTTGCGCTGCCTGTGCCGCCTGCACCGCGCTGCGCAGCGCCGCAAAGCTGCTGCTGACGTTGAGCCCTGCGCCCACCTCGGCATCCACCGTCTCGAGTTGTTTGAAGGCTGCATCAAAGGCCTGGCGGGCTTGTGGCAATTGGTCACCACCCTCACCAAAGGCCGCGTTGCGCGACTGTTGCCGCCAGACCCCGGCCAAGTCCATGGCCGGGTAAATGGCACTGGCGTAGCGCACGCCGGCCAGTTCCTGGCCGGTGGCTTCAATGCCCTGCAATTTGCCTGCCACCATGACCCACAACAACCACACCAGCGACACCGCCACGGCACTGGCGATGATGAGCAGTTTGAGCGGGAACGTGACCTGCCGCATCAGCCGGGCCGGGGTTTGCCAAATGAACCAGGAAAGCAGGCTACTTACAAATTTGTGCATGTGATACCCACGACGTTATTAGGGAAATTGTAGGCATATCGTAACCGCCCCAAACCCCTGTTACGTCAAGGAAAACACGGCCTCAAGAAACAATGTAAGCGGCCGAGCCGGTGGACAACAACTTGCCGTCAGCGCCCAAAAATTCCATCCGGGTCGAGGCCACGCGCGAGCCCAGGCGCATGACTTCAGCGCGCAGCTCAAACCACTCGCCAATGCCCGGGCGCAGGTAGTCCACGCGCAGGTCAATCGTGCCCAGCTTGGCAAAACGCTGCAGCCGCTGCAGGGGCGATTCGTCCATGTGGCGCGCGCCAATGGCGACCATCACCGCCAGGCCCCCCAAAGCATCCAGGCTGGCGCTGATGACCCCGCCGTGGATGCGGTTGTAGGCGTAGTGGCCCACCAGCTCGTTGCGCATGTCAATGCGCGCCTTGACCTGGGTCGGGGTAATGGTGGTGATCTTCAACCCCAGCATGCGGTTGAAAACAATCATTTCTTCAAAGATTTTTTTAACGCCATCAATGAACTCGGCTTCAAAAACAACTTCGGCAGCGGCAGCGGTAGGGGTGCGGTGTGGCATGGTGTGTGTGGGGGGTGACTATTTCAAACGCAAAGTGCTGCGAACCAAGGCCATGGACTGCGGGCTGTCCCACGCGCGTGCACCCACGGTTTTGCTCAGCACGCGGCCCTGGGCATCGACCAGCAGGGTCAGGGGCAGGTGGTCGGCCCCCAGCATGTTTTCCAGTTCCAGCTGGCGGTCAATGTAGTGGTTCAGGGTGGCGCTGCTTTTGCGCAAGAAACCTTTAGCAGCCTCCGGGTAGTCGTCGGTGGAGATGCCGATCACCGTGAACTGCTGTCCCAGATCACTCCAGGCCAGCCGCTCCAATGACCCCATTTCAGCAATGCACGGCGGGCACCAGCTGGCCCAGACGTTGATCACCAGTGGCTTGCCGCGAAAGTCTGACAACTGGCGGTCCGGCCCATTCAGGCCACGCAGCGTGGCCTGACGCAACAGCCCCCCCACTGGCACTTCGCCCGGGGTGGCAGCCGATGCCGATACTGCACCCAGCAGCGCCAGCAGCGCTACCAGGAACATGTGCCGCAAGCCTTGATTCAACCTGTTCATGGTGACCATATTGGTATGTTTTTTATAGCTGCTTACTGTTATTTAACAAGGGCTAGAGGCCTATTTCTTATAAATTTTCAAAATTAGGCTTGCGCTTTTCCAGAAACGCGCCAAAGGCTTCGCGCGCTGCTGGCTGCGCCAGCAGTTGGCCAAACAGGCGGGCTTCTTCGGCCATGTGCGCGGCCACCAGGCTGGCCTGCCCCTGCTTCATCAGCCGCTTGGCAACCAACAGCGCTTGCAAGGGTTTGGCTGCCAAGCGCAGCGCCTGGCGACGCGCCAGGGCGTTGACCTCGGTCGGCGGCACAATGCGGCTGACCAAGCCCATCTCAAGTGCGGCCTCGGCACTGAAGGGGTCACCCAGCAGCAGGGCTTCGGCGGCGCGGCCATGGCCCATGCGCTGTGGGGCCAGTAGACTGGAAGCGGCCTCAGGGCACACGCCCAAATTGACAAACGGCATGGCAAACATGGCGTTGTCACCGGCGTACACCAAGTCGCAATGGAACAGCATGGTGCTGCCAATGCCCACCGCCGGGCCGCACACCGCCGCCACGATCGGTTTGGCAAAGGTGCTGATGGCGCGCATGAAGCGAAACACCGGCACATCGGGCGACACCGGTGGCGCGCTCAAGAAGTCGGCAATGTCGTTGCCAGCGCTGAACACGGTTGCGTGCCCCTGGATCACCACGGCACGCACCGCGTCATTGTGCTCGGCCTGGGTCAGCGCATCGGCTAATGCCGCGTACATGTCGGCGGTGAATGAATTTTTTTTATCGACCCGGTTGAAGGTGATGGTGAGCACCCGCTCGGTGGTGTCCATCAGGAGATCGTTCATGAAATTTTCCTTCGGTTAGAAGCGCAAAATCCCGGCTTGCGCCAGGATTTTGCAGGTGCAGGGCGGTCTTTAACCAGGTGCCTGCCTCACAGGCCACTGATTTTAGAGAAGCCGCAAGCGTATCAGACGCGCTCAAAAATGCCCGCTGCGCCCTGCCCCATGCCAATGCAC
>JAVHPS010000223.1:0-1696 GCA_036170715.1 Rhodoferax sp.
TGGCCAATGACGGCCATACCTTGCGGGTGCGCTTTGACAAAGGCGGGCAACTGGTGCTGGGCAAGGAGCACTTCAAGCTGCAGCAGTTTCACTTTCATACCCCCGGCGGAGATCAGCTCGAGGACGAAGCGTTTCCGTTTGCCGCACACATCCTGCACAAAAGTCCCAGCGGGCAGTTGCTGGCCATTGTGGTGCCGTTCCGGCTGGGCGCTGCCAGCCCCCTGCTGACCAAACTGCTGCCACGGATACCCGCCAAAGTGGATGGCGACCACACCTTGCCCCAGGTTCAAGTCAGCGCGCGCGAACTCTTGCCCGCCGCACTGGGCTACTACCGCTACAGCGGCTCGCTGACGGCCGCACCCTGCACCGAAGGCGTGCAATGGCTGGTGATGAAGCAGCCGCTGACCCTGTCTGCGGCACAGCTGCAGCAATGGCAGCAGCACTTCAAGGACAATATGCGTGCCGTCAACCCCTTGCACGGCCGCGCGGTGTTTGAAAGCCAGTGAGCTTTCAAACTGCACCCGAGCGGTGTCGGCAAGACCCAATTTTCTTAAGCATTTTCAACCTCTAGCCCTTTTATCATAAGGGCATAAAGCTATATAAAATATAGCAAACAAACCATGTCATTGATGCACCACACGCCCCTTCGCCTCGCCACCCTCACCGTTGCCAGCCTGCTGTGCCTGGGCACCCACAGCCTGGCGCAAACCGTTCCGGCCACGACCACCCCCACCCCCCCGGCCAAGGTCAAAAAAGCCCCGATTCCAGTGAAGGTCACGCCAGAGATGATCGGTGCGGGCGTGGTCTCCAGCGGGGTCACACTGCCCGCCATTCCGCCCACCACCGGCAACCGCACCACGCCGGTCAAGTCCTGGGGCAAACCGCTGCCGTACCCGATCGTGATTGCTGACCGGCGCAACAACCGGCTGCTTGAAGTGGCCCCCGACAAATCGATCATCTGGGAATTCCCCTCGCCCAGCCTGGCGGTGTACCGGGGCAATGAAGACGTGAATTTTTCAGTCGACGGCAGCACGCTGGCGGTGAGCGAAGAAGACAACTTTGACATCCACCTGGTGGACTACCAGCAACGCGCCCTGACCTGGACCTGGGGCACCCCCGACCACCGTGGCAGCGGCCCCAACACACTGAACTACCCCGACGACGCGCACCTGCTGGCCGACGGCCAGGTCATCACCGCCGACATCCGCAACTGCCGCATTTTGATGATTGACCCCAAAACCAACGCCGTCACCACCCAGTGGGGCCAGTCTGGCGTATGCAAGCACAACCCGCCGCAGCAGCTGAACTACGCCAACGGGGCCACACCGCTTGCCAACGGCGATATTCTGGTGACCGAAATCAGCGGGGCCTACATCTCGCGCATCACCCGCGCCGGCCAGGTGTTGTGGAGCGTGCAAGCACCCAAGGTGAGCTACCCGTCGGACGCGTTTCTGACCGTGGACGGCAAACAAGTCATCGTGGCCGACTTTAAAAAACCCGGCCGCGTGGTAATTTTTGACCCGCTCACGCGCAAAGTCACCTGGGAATACTTCCACAAGGACGGCGAGCTGGCGCTGGACCACTGCTCCATTGCCCGCGAGCTGCCCGACACCGGCGACATTTTGATTGTGGACGACTTGAATGACCGCGTCATCGTGGTGGACCGCCAGACCAAACAAATCATCTGGCAATACGG
>JAVHPS010000224.1:0-1695 GCA_036170715.1 Rhodoferax sp.
GGTGAACACGGCAAGGGCTTTGCCGTGGTGGCCGCAGAAGTACGCAAACTGGCTGAGCGCAGCCAAGAGGCGGCCAAAGAAATTGGCGAACTCGCGGGCAGCAGTGTCACCACTGCCGAGCGCGCCGGCAAACTTTTGGACGAGATCGTGCCCAGCATTCAAAAAACCTCTGAGCTGGTGCAAGAAATTGCCGCCGCCAGCTCAGAACAAAGTGAATCGGTGACGCAAATTGGCGGTGCCATGGGACAGCTCAGCAAAGCCACGCAGCAAAATGCCAGTGCCAGTGAAGAGTTGGCTGCGACCAGCGAAGAACTCTCAGGGCAGGCCGAGCAGTTACAGCAGTCGGTGGCGTTCTTTAACCTGGGTGGCCAGGCTCCCAAGGTGCAAGACCGCCATGCCCTGGCTGCCCCTGAGCGGCGCACCCCGGCAGCTCGCGCCCCGGTGCAACTGGCCGCACCCGCACGTTCGGGCGGCAATTTCAAACCCTATTGATGACTTGTTGAAAGGCCCCCGTGCCGCACACCCACTTCAGCGACCGCGAGTTCAAGCGCATCAGCCAGATCATGTACGAGGCCGCCGGGCTGTCGTTCAATGATTCCAAAAAGTCGCTGATTCAGTCGCGTCTGGCGCAGCGCATTGGGCGTCTTGGGCTGCGCGGCTTTTCGGACTACATTGCGCTGCTGGAGGATGAGTCGCAGGCGGGCGAGTTCCAGATGGCGGTGGATTTGCTCACCACCAACGAGACTTATTTTTTTCGCGAACCCAAGCACTACGAGGTGTTGGAGCAAGAGCTGGCCAGCCGCAAAGTCAAGAACCCGATTGCCATCTGGAGCGCCGCATCGAGCTTTGGCGACGAGGCTTACAGCACCGCCATGCTGCTGGCCGACATGCAGATGCAGGGGCGCATCGGACCCGATTGGTCGATTCTGGGCACCGACATCAGCCACCGCGTGTTGCTCAGTGCCAAGGAAGGCATTTACCCGGCGGACCGCCTGCGCCATGTGAGCCCTGAGCGGCTCAAACGCTATTGCCTGCGTGGCCATGGCGAGTCTGAAGGGCAGGTGCAGATGCAGGACAAAATTCGCCAGCGCGTGCAATTTGGCCGCCTGAACCTGTGCCAGCCGATTGACGGCATCGGCCCATTTGATGTGATCTTTTTGCGCAACGTGCTGATCTACTTTGACATCCCCACCAAGATCGAGGTGGTAGACCGGGTGCTGGCCACCTTAAAGCCTGGCGGCTTGTTTTTTCTGGGTACAGCCGAAGGCCGTGTGGCTTGCAAAACCCCGCTGCAAACCGTGCAGCCGGGCGCTTTTCGCAAAGCGTGAGGGGCAGGGCGCAGCAGCATGGCCGTGTTTGAATTACTCCCCGGTGATGTGGCCTTGGCTCACAGTGGCGACACGCTCAAAACCCTGCTGGGCTCGTGCGTCAGCGTGATCCTGACCGACCCGCGCCGCACCGTCGGGGTGATGTGCCACATCGTGCACGTGGGTCACCCCAACGCGGCCAACCAGTACAACACCGCGTTTGGATCGGTGGCCATGGCCGAAATGACGCGGCGCCTCTTCGCCATCGGTTTTGCGCCGCGCAGTTGCCAGGCTTATGTGGTGGGCGGTGGCAACATGTTCCCCCAACTGGTTACGCACCACCATGTGGGGCTGAATAACATCGACTGGGTCATGGGCTACTTGGCAC
>JAVHPS010000225.1:0-8299 GCA_036170715.1 Rhodoferax sp.
GGGGCTTGTGTCATGGATAATCCATTTTACAAACCCAACCCTGATGCCCATCGCTGCGACCCTCTCTTTAAGCACCTTCACTGCCTTTGACCGATGTGCATGTTTAATTCGCGTTTCCTGACAAACCCCGCCCCCTTGCGGCCAGCACCGGTGCGTTTTGCATGGACCCCCGTGTGCGTGTCGGTAGCCTTGCTGACAGGGTCGTTGGCCCGGGCGCAGGAGCCCGATGACGGTGTCCTGGCGCTGCAACCCAGCCCCCAGTTGCAAGAGCTGATCGACCCGCAAGTACGCAGCAGTTTGCCCAGCTTTGTGTCCGGCCAGCACATCACCGGCCGCCCCGATCTTGAAACCGTGGTGCAGGGCAATGCCATGCTGCGCAAGGGGGATGTCGTCATCCAGGCCGACCGGCTCGAATACAACCAGCCCACCGACCTGGCCAAGGCACGCGGCAACGTGCGCGTGAACCGCGCTGGCAATGTCTATGAAGGCCCGTTGCTGGAGCTTAAAGTGGATGCGTTCGAGGGTTTTTTTAACCAACCCAACTACCATTTCTTGCGCAACCAGGCCCACGGCCAGGCCGACCGGGTTGATTTTGTCGATGAGCAGCGGGCGGTAATCCACAACGCCACCTTCACCACCTGCAAGCGCTTGCCCGGCCCTGGCTGGCTGCCAGACTGGATCTTGCGCGCCAGCAGCATCAGCCTGGACTACGAAGACGACGTAGGCACAGCCGAAGGTGCGGTGCTGAGCTTCAAGGGCGTGCCCCTGCTGCCCGTGCCCTATGTCACGTTTCCACTCAGTGACCAGCGCAAGTCCGGCCTGCTGCCGCCCACACTGGGGCTGGACAACGTCAACGGCACGGAAGTCTCGGTGCCGTACTACTGGAACATCGCGCCCAACCGCGATGCCACCCTGACCCCCACCGTGATGAGCAAACGTGGCGTGAGTCTGGACACCGAATTGCGCTACCTGGAGTCCAACTACAGCGGTATCGCGCACCTGAACTGGATGCCGGGCGACAAGCTGCGCGACAGCAACCGCTGGGGCCTGAACCTGAACCACCAGGCGCAAATTCCCAGCCCCTGGGCTGACTCCGGTCTGGGCCTGAACCTGAAGCTGAACCGCGTCAGCGACGACAACTATTGGCGCGACTTCAGCCAAAACAACACCACGACCAGCACCGCCACCACCACCACCACCCCCTATGGCACAACCGTGGTCGACACCACGGTGCTGCGCTTGCTGGCCAACGATGCCACCCTGTCCTGGAACAACGGTGCCTGGGCCTCCAACGTGCGCACCCTGAAGTGGCAAACGCTGCAAGACCCGTTGGCCCCGATCGTGCCGCCGTATGACCGCTTGCCGCAGATCAGCACCACCTACAACCGCTCCAACCTGGCCGGATTTGACCTGTCGTTCACGGCCGACTACACCCAGTTCCAGGCCGACGTGACCCGCACCGGCCAGGTCAACGGCCAGCGCAGCTACGCGCTCACGCAAGTCAGTTACCCGCTCACCATGCCGTCGGGTTTTTTGCGGCCCAAGGTGCAGTTGCATACCACCAATTACCAGTTTGATGCCCCGTTGACCAATGGGGCCAACAACGCCAGCCGGGTCGTACCCACGTTCAGTCTCGACAGCGGCCTGGTGTTTGAACGCGACATGGCCCTGTTTGGCCGCCCTTTGCAGCAAACCCTGGAGCCACGCGTGTTTTATGTCAACACGCCGTACCGCGACCAAAGCCTGCTGCCCAATTACGACTCCGGGGCCATCGACTTCAACCTGTCCACCATCTACACAGAAAACGCTTTCGTCGGCAACGACCGCATCTCCGACAGCAACTTGCTCACCCTGGGCGTGACTTCACGCTTTTTAGACCCTGCAACCGGTGCCGAAGCGGCCCAGATTGGTGTGGCGCAACGCTTGCGTTTGCGTGACCAAAACGTCACCCTGCCGGGTGGCGTGCCGGTGCAAGACCGGGTGAGCGACTTGCTGCTGGGAACCGCCGTGCGCTGGAGTCCGCTGTGGAGTTTTGAGGGCAATGTGCAGTTCACGCCCAAGACCAACGAGTCGGTTCGATCCACGCTGGGCGCACGGTACCGGCCCGGCAGTTTTCGCACCCTCAATGCGGCTTACCGGTTCCAGCGCAACGTGAGCGAACAAATTGACTTGAGCTGGCAATGGCCACTGGCCACGTCAAACACCAATGACCACACACTGAACCTGGCGCTACCGCCTGATCCAGGCAGCGGCCGCTGGTACAGCGTCGGCCGGCTCAACTACAGCATGAACGAAGGCCGCCTGGTCAATGCCGTGTTCGGATTTGAATACGATGCCGGTTGCTGGCTGGGTCGGGTGGTGCTGGAACGCACCCAAACCAGCACCAGCAGCGCCACCCAGCGCATCATGTTCCAGCTTGAGTTTGTGGGTTTCTCCCGTCTGGGCGTAAACCCAGTGAAATCGCTTCAGACTAACATTCCCAATTACCAGAACTTGCGTGAGCCAGCGGCCGCACCAAGTCGCTTCAGCAACTACGATTGAACCTGACACATGAACAACCGCTTTGCATTTGTAACCTTGGCCGCCCTGGTGCTGTCACCACTGGCATCGGCACAAGGCTTGCGCCTGAGCGCCGCCGCACCTGCCGTCACCAGTCCCACGACCAGCGCCCCCACCGCTGCGGACTACATTGTGGCGGTGGTGAATGCCGAGCCTGTGACCAACCTGGAAGTGCGCCGCGAAATCCAGCGTGTGCAGGCGCAGTTGGCACAACAACGCCGCCCCCTGCCCGATGCGCAGCAATTGGCCCCCGAGGTGTTGGAAAACCTGATCAACCTCAAAGCCCAGGTGCAACTGGGGCGTGAGACCGGCTTGCGCATTGAAGCGTCAACCATTGACCAGGCCGAACTCAGCATTGCCCAGCAAAACCAGATTGACGTGGCTGAATTGCACCGCAAGCTGGCGCGCGATGGTATCTCTGTAGCCCAGTTCAGAACCCAGTTGCACGACCAGTTGTTGTTGCAACGGCTGCGTGAACGCGAGGTGGAACCCCGGGTGCAGGTCACCGATCAAGACATAGACCAGTACCTGGATGAGCAAAACAATAACCTGAACCCGAACATGGTTCAGCTCAACCTGGCACAGATTTTGGTGGCTGTGCCGGAATCTGCCACCCCCGTTCAGGTTGAAGCATTGCAAAAACGCGCCCAACGGGCGCTGGTGCGTGCCAAGGCCGGTGAGGACTTCGCCACCCTGGTGCGCGAATTCACCGACATCACCGACCCGGGTAATGGCGGTCTGATGGGCCTGCGTGAGGCCAGCCGTTACCCAACCCTGTTTGTGCAGGCCACCCAAGCCCTGGGTGTCGGTGAGGTTGCTGACCTGGTGCGTTCACCCGCGGGTTTTCATGTGCTCAAGGTGGTGGAGAAAGCCAACGGCGGGCTGCCGGTAGCAGCCGTGACCCAAAGCCATGCCCGACACATCTTGCTGGTACCCAACGCGCGCTTGAGTGAAGCCCAGGCACAGGTCAAATTGGCCGATTTCAAAAAACAAGTGGTCACTGCCGGTGCAGATTTTTCTGCCCTGGCTCGCGACCACTCGCAAGACAGCAGCGCCGCCCAGGGCGGTGACCTGGGCTGGGCCAGCCCCGGTATGTTTGTGCCGGAGTTTGAAGGGGTCATGAACCGCCTGACACCAGGTGAAGTCAGCGACCCGCTGGTGTCGCGCTTTGGGGTGCACTTGATTCAGTTGCTTGAACGTCGCAAAGTCAGCCTGAGCCCGGCCCAACAGCGTGAATCGGTACGGGCTGCGCTGCACGAAAAAAAATACGCGCAGGCCTACCAAACCTGGGCACAGGAAGTCCGCGCCCGGGCCTACGTTGAGTTGCGTGAAGCACCACAGTAAGGTGGGTGCGCAGTTGAAACACCCAAACCACATCCCGCGCAAACGTTTCGGCCAGCATTTCCTGGCGGATGGCGGCATCATTGATGCCATTGTGGATGCCATCGACCCCAAAGCGGGTGAGCCGATGGTTGAAATTGGCCCCGGCCTGGGTGCCCTGACGCAGCCCTTGGTGGAACGCTTGGGGGCCTTGACCGTGGTTGAGCTCGATCGCGACCTGGCCCAGCGGCTGCGCACGCATGGTCAGCTCACCGTCATTGAATCTGATGTATTAAAAGTTGATTTCACCCAGATATCTAATGGGTTTAATGCTCTTAAATTAAGAGTAGTTGGCAATTTACCCTACAACATATCCACCCCCATCCTGTTTCACCTGCTGCAGTATGTAGAGGTCATTAAAGACCAGCACTTCATGCTGCAAAAAGAGGTGATTGACCGCATGGTGGCCAAGCCCAGCACCGCCGCTTATGGCCGCCTGAGTGTGATGTTGCAGTGGCGTTACACCATGGAAAACGTGCTGTTTGTCCCACCCGAGAGTTTCACACCACCGCCGCGTGTGGACAGTGCTGTGGTGCGTATGCTGCCACGCCCGGATGCCGCGCAGGTGGATGTGCGCACCTTGAGCGAACTGGTGCAGGTAGCCTTCAGTCAACGGCGCAAATTATTGCGCCACACACTGGGCGTTTGGCTGGAGAGCAAAAACTTTGCCGGCGCGTTCAATGTGCAACGCCGCGCCGAAGAAGTGCCCGTGGATGCGTATGTGGCACTGGCACAGGCGCTGACCCCTGTGCCCTGATGCGATCAGGCGGCGGTCCAGTAACCGGCGTTGAACGGGCTGCTCATGCGCAACGCCTGGGGTGAAATGTCAAGCAATTTGTCGGTCGGCATTTTTTCACCGTTTTCAGTCAACAGCTCAATGTTGCCAGAGCCTGTCTGGCTGGCTGCATGTGCTGCATCGACCACTTGAGCATGCGCAGCGCGCGCCACCGAGAACGAATAAAAACAGCGAAAAGGCACTTTGCGGTCACCCCAGTAGTCCACGGTGTCACGGAAAATGTCCAGCAGTTGTTCGCGCGCTTCCTTATCAAATTTGGTGTTGGCCGGAATGTGTTCCAGCACCGCGATAAAACCGGTTTGTGGGCCCGATTTGTGCACCGGATCGGTCAGACTGTCATACAGTGAATCAAAGTTTTTGCCCACTGAGACGGTCAGCATGAACTGCTGCCCAATCAAATCCAGCACATCCTGTTTGCTTTGCGCGGTGGCCAGATTGGCATACAAAAAATGGTGTCCCAAAGCCTGGGCCGCCTGCTGCAGGTCTGGCACGCGAAACGCCCGGATCGATTGCACAATGTTGGTGCGAATGGCGCGCAATGGCAGCTCGGCTGCATGCACAGTGGGGGTAGGTTGGGCAAGTGACATGGTTATTCTTTCTAAGTTGCTAGGCGCAAAGTTTCATTTTTTACGGCACGATTTTGCGAAAACTCGCATAGTGATCGGCGGTGTAGTAACAGGCATCAGGCGTGGTGCGCGCACCACCACAAACAATTCGCTTGACACCACGGTGGCTTAAGCCTGGTGTCGGTACTGTGTATTCCAGGTAATACCCCCGTTTTTGTGCGGGCAACACCCGCTCACGGTTGCCAAACGTCGCACCATCTTTTTCCGAGAGGAAAGGCCCACCTTGATGAATCAAAGTGTAGGTTTCGACCCCCTGCTTGGGCAACTCTGCCAACCCAATGGTGGCATGCAAACTGACCGGGGTTGGTGCACGCCCCAGGGCCACACCAGCCGATGCCGCTGCAGCAATACACAGGCAAGTGAGTACCAACTTGACGGTGCTTAATCTGGACATGTGACCTCTGGTTCCCTGCAAAACAACGGGTAAACCCGCATATTCAAGGGCACTAGTGTCGTCGATTGAAAAGAAAAAAGCAAGCCATTGCCCAATAAATAGGCAATGCTTGCAGGGGAAATAAAAGACTAAGTGTGTGCTAACTTAGTCTTTGCAGCTTATCTACTGGCGTTTGCATCCGCTACAGTGAGTGCCGTCATGTTGACAATTCGACGCACGGTGGTACTGGCCGTCAAAATGTGCACCGGTTTGGCCGCACCCAGCAACACCGGACCCACCGCAATGTTGCCACCAGCGGCGGTTTTAAGCAGGTTATAGGCAATGTTGGCGGCATCAATGTTGGGCAATACCAGCAGGTTGGCATCACCGTACAGCGTGCTGTTGGGCATCAGGTGGGCGCGCATGGTTCCGTCCAGCGCCACATCGCCGTGCATTTCGCCGTCCACTTCCAGCCAGGGTGCCTGCTGACGCAGCAGTGCCAGTGTGTCACGCATTTTGAGGGCGCTGGGCTGGTTGCTGCTGCCAAAGCTGGAGTGTGACAGCAGTGCGGCTTTGGGCGGAATGCCAAAACGCATCATTTCTTCAGCCGCCATGATGGTGATCTCGGCCAGCTGTTCGGCCGTGGGGTCGTAGTTGACATGGGTATCGACCAAAAACACTTGGCGACCAGGCAACATCAACCCGTTCATGCAGGCGTAGTTGTTGACACCTTCGCGCTTGCCAACGACCTGATCCAGGTATTGCAGGTGCAGCGAGGTGGTGCCCCAGGTACCGCAAATCAACCCATCCACGTAGCCCTTGTGCAGCATCATGCTGCCAATCAAGGTCAAACGGCGACGCATTTCGATTTTGGCAATTTGTACCGTGATGCCCTTGCGCTCGGTCATGCGGTGGTAGGTTTGCCAGAAGTCGCGGTAGCGGTCATCTTGCTCGACATTGACCACATCGTAATCAAGCCCTTGCTTTAGCCGCAAACCAAACTTCTCAATACGAGCAGCGATCACGCTGGGGCGACCGATTAAGGTGGGCAAAGCCAAGCCTTCATCCACCACGATTTGCGCCGCGCGCAACACGCGCTCTTCTTCGCCCTCGGCAAATGCCACACGTTTTTTCAGCGCCTTTTTGGCCGCCGTAAAGATCGGCTTCATCACCGTGCCGGAAGCGTAGACGAAACTTTGCAGCTTCTCGCGGTAGGCATCCATGTCGCCAATGGGGCGCTGAGCCACACCGCTGTCTGCCGCCGCCTGGGCCACGGCGGGTGCCACCATGATCATCAAACGCGGGTCAAAGGGCTTGGGAATCAGGTATTCACGCCCAAAGGCCAGTGGCTCACCGGCATACGCAGCGGCCACTACTTCGCTTTGCTCGGCCTGTGCCAAGGCAGCAATGGCATGCACCGCCGCCATTTCCATCTCGACCGTGATGGTGGTGGCTCCGGCATCCAGTGCACCACGGAAAATGTACGGAAAACACAAGATGTTGTTGATCTGGTTCGGGTAGTCGCTGCGACCGGTGCCAATGATGGCATCGTCGCGCACCGCCTTGACTTCTTCAGGCGTGATCTCGGGTGTGGGATTGGCCAGCGCAAAGATGATCGGGTTGGGGGCCATGCGTTTGACCATTTCGGCCTTCAGCACACCACCGGCCGACAGGCCCAGGAATACATCGGCGTTGTCAATCACGTCACCGAGTTTGCGTGCCGTTGTTTTTTGCGCGTAAATGGATTTGTCCGGGTCCATCAGCTCGACCCGCCCCTCATACACCACACCGGCCAGGTCGGTGACCCAGACGTTTTCACGCGGAATACCGAGCTTAACCAACAACCCCACGCAGGCCAGCGCCGCCGCGCCCGCGCCCGAGGTCACCAGCTTGACTTTGGACATGTCCTTGCCCGCGACCTTGAGACCATTCATGATGGCCGCACCAACCGTGATGGCGGTACCGTGTTGGTCATCATGAAACACCGGTATCTTCATGCGCTCGCGCAGTTTGCGTTCCACATAAAAACAATCCGGGGCTTTGATGTCTTCCAGATTGATGCCACCAAAAGTGGGTTCCAGCGAAGCGATGATGTCAACCAGTTTGTCCAGATCAGTCTTTTCGTTGATTTCGATGTCGAACACATCAATGCCAGCGAATTTTTTAAACAATACCGCCTTGCCTTCCATCACCGGCTTGCCGGCCAGCGGGCCGATGTCGCCCAGGCCCAGCACAGCCGTGCCGTTGGTGACCACGCCCACCAGATTGCCCCGGCTGGTGTACTTGTAGGCGTTGTTCGGGTCTTTGACAATTTCTTCGCACGGAATGGCTACACCCGGTGTGTAGGCCAAACCCAAATCATGCTGGTTGATGAGCTGTTTGGTAGCTGCAATGGAAATCTTTCCCGGGGTTGGAAACTGGTGGTATTCGAGCGTGGCACGGCGCAATTCGGCACGCTTGTCTTCTGGGGATGCCGGGGTATCTGATGTCATTGTGTCTCCTGCAAGTAAAGGCGGCCCCGAGCACAAGCCGGGGTAAGAACTGCGGGAAATTGTAGACCTTGCG
>JAVHPS010000226.1:0-1671 GCA_036170715.1 Rhodoferax sp.
CGTTGGCAAAGGCGTGGTGTGCGGCCAGTGCCATTTCGACCCCGGCCGCGCCGCCACCTACCACCACCAAGCGGTAGCCGGGTTGGGTTTTGGCGGCCAACACAATGCGTGGCCATTGGGTAAAAAACGCATTCAATGGCTTGATGGGCAACAGTTTTGACCCCAGCACTTCCAGCCATGAGGTGTTGGTTTCACTGCCTACGTCCAGTGACAGCAGGTCATAGTGAACCTGTCTGCCACTTTTGAGCACAACACAGCGCCGCGCCGCATCCAGCCCCACTATGGAATCGAGCAACAAGCGGGCACCGGCCGCTTCCACCAGGGGCGCCAGGTCAATGCGGCAGTCAGACACGGCGTAATGCCCGGCCACCCAGCCCGGCAACATGCCTGAATAATTTTGGTGTCGCTCTGGTGTGATCAGCAGCACATCGTGCGCGGCAGACCGCTGGTTGGCCAAGGCACGCAAAACCGACAAATGTGCGTGGCCGCCGCCAGCCAAAACAAGTGTTTTCTTCACGGGGATGCTTTCTGATCTGCTGCAATGGCAGTTCAGTCGCTGTATGGCACGGGTTTGTTACAAGCTCAATGGTGCAGGCATAGTGGGCACTGTAAGAACTTGGCCGACTGGCACGACTATGCGCTTGAACCTCAAGTCTTGTGCTTGATCTTCTTCGTTTTTTCAGTCTACAACTTCAACCAAGGACTTTTCCATGCGTCATTTTTCTTCTCAAGTTGCCAAAACACTCGCCTCTGCCGTGGTCACCGCTGCCGCCCTTTCTGGTGGTGCTTTTGCAGCCGGTTGTGCAGGTGCCAAATGTGGCCCAAAAACCAGCATGTCCAAATGCGGAGCCTGTAAAGCCAAGTGTGGTGCCGCTGCCATGCCCACCTGTGCAGCCAGCAAAGCACATAAGGCCAAGGCCAAGAAATTGAAATCCAAGTGTGGTGCTTGCAAAGCCAAATGTGGTGCTTGCGCTGCCAAGTGAGCGCAGCTAGTCGAGTAGCTTTTTGGTAAGCATGGCTGGTTCACTTGTTTTGCGACGACATTGGTGCGCCGCGTCCAATGCACAACTGGCGGCGGCGTTGCAAAACGCCCGCACCAGCGTGGCCGCGTTTTCGGCCGCTACGGCGGCGCACGGGTCTTTGTTGCAAAACTGGATTGCTGGCCGGGACGTGCTGGAGTTTGAACATTACCCGCCCGATGACTTGGTTGATCTGCGCAGCGGCTCCCAGTGTTACTACCACGCGCACCGCGATGGTGACCAGGAGCACGGGCACTTGCACTTGTTCTGGCATGCCACGGCCAGTGGGCGCAGGCGTTACTTTCGCGCTGGCAAACCGCGCTGGAATCGCACCGAGCCGACCCATCTGTTTGCGATTTCGCTCGATGCGCGGGGCCTGCCGGTGGGGCTGTTTACCGTCAACCAATGGGTCACAGATGGCCACTGGTTTGATGCAGCCTCTACCCTTGCGTGTGTTGATCGGTTCGTCATGGGGCCGCTCCCGGGGTATGAAGCGTCGTGCAGATGGCTGACCGGTTTTGTCCGCTTGTACCGTCCCTTGGTCCATGACCTGTTGGTGCGGCGCGACCAGCGACTACAGCACCGAGCCAACTTGTCACATGCTTTGCAAGACCACCGCTTGGAAGTGCTCAGCCACACCACCATTGACTGG
>JAVHPS010000227.1:0-1669 GCA_036170715.1 Rhodoferax sp.
CTAAAGCCAGCTGGAAAGCGTGCGGTGGTTATCGCCGTCACGAATTTCAAAGGTGGAGTTACTAAGACAACCACGGCCATGACTCTTGCCCAGGCGTTTAGTTTGCGCGGCCATCGTGTCCTCGCCATCGACTGTGACCCGCAAGGGTCCCTGACCACTTTATTCGGCATATCGCCCGACGCTGAAGTTCAGGAAGAACAGACCATTGCACCGCTAACCAGCGGAGCAGAGTCTTCTATCAGACCGTCTATTCAAAAGACATACTGGGATGGCGTTGACCTCGTTGCTGCAGCCCCTGCCCTTTTTTCCGCTGAGTTCATGCTCCCTGCGCGTCAGATGCAAGAGCCGGATTTTAAGTTTTACGATGTTCTCAATCAGGGATTGGAAGACGTTAAGGATGAATACGACGTAGTCATCATTGACACATCCCCTTCCCTCTCCTACCTGACCATTAACGCAATCATGTGCGCCGATGGGCTGATTGTTCCAATGCCTCCCAATGCGCTGGACTTTGCGTCAAGTGGCCAGTTCTGGTCACTGTTTAGTGACCTTGCCGCAAATCTTGTCGAGTCTGCCGGACTAAGTAAGACATTCGATTTCATCAATGTTTTGTTGTCGCGAGTTGACACGCAGGACTCTGCCTCGAGCGTTGTCCGGACCTGGATTGCGGCGACATATAAAGACAAGTTGCTACCAGTGGAGATTCCCAAGACATCGGTTGCCTCCAGCAGTAGTGCAGAGTTCGGAACGGTTTACGACATATCAAAATACGAAGGCAACGCAAAGACATTTAAGCGCGCTCGTGATGCGTACGACCGGGTGGCCGACTTGCTTGAGGAAACCATTCAATCCAGTTGGGCTGCACAGGAATAAAGGAGACGAACATGTCAATCAAAAGCAGACTAGAAGCAAAAACCGGAGATTTGGTTGCGCGTGCAAATGACGCAAAACCAGCAGAGCTGTTCAAGGTGGCCGATGACTACAAGCCTAAAACTGGCCCTGGACAGATGCTTGCTTTTAACAAGCTAATAAGCGAAGCGAATGATAAAGTCGCCAAGCTTGAAACGAAACTAGCTGACTTCAATAGTTCCGATGTTGCGCGAAAACTTGATCCCAAAACTATTAAGGCGAGCCACTGGGCCAACCGAAATGAAGCCTCGTTTTTGGACAAAGACTTTGAAGCCTTAAAGGATGAGATCGAATCGTCTGGAGGTAATGTTCAGCCCATAAAAGTTCGTCCAGTCGCAGGTAAGCAGGGCGAATACGAAATCGTTTTTGGTCATCGTCGTCACCGTGCTTGCCTCGATCTTGAAATCAATGTTTTGGCGTTAATTGAAGAACTTTCTGACGTCGACCTGTTCGCTCAAATGGATCGTGAAAATCGTCAACGTGCAGATCTGAGGCCTTATGAGCAGGGCGTGATGTATGCCCGTGCCCTGGATGAGGGGTTGTTCCCATCGCTCAGGAAGATGGCCGAAGCGCTTGGGGTGGACGCTAGCAATGCAAGCAAGGCGATAAGTTTGGCACGGCTCCCGGAATCTGTTTTGTCTGCTTTCGAGTCACCGCTACATTTGCAGCAAGCGTGGTCATCTTCGCTAACTGATGCTCTGCAGAATAATCCGGATGTAGTGATTGCTAAGGCAAAAGACATGGCTGCACTGGCTATTAA
>JAVHPS010000228.1:0-31861 GCA_036170715.1 Rhodoferax sp.
CCGTCACCGAGCAAATGCTCAAGCAGTTCATCAAGATGGTGCACCCGCGCTCCATCTTCCGCCCCAGCCCGCGCATCATCATCTGTGTGCCCTGCGGCTCCACCCAGGTGGAACGCCGCGCCATTCGCGAAAGTGCGCTGGGCGCTGGTGCGTCAGATGTGTACCTGATCGAAGAACCCATGGCAGCGGCCATTGGTGCCGGTCTGCCGGTATCCGAGGCCAGCGGTTCCATGGTGGTCGACATTGGTGGCGGCACCACCGAAGTCGGCGTGATCTCGCTCGGCGGCATGGTCTACAAGGGCAGCGTGCGCGTGGGTGGTGACAAGTTTGATGAAGCCATCATCAACTACATCCGCCGCAACTACGGCATGCTGATTGGCGAGCCCACGGCCGAGGCCATCAAGAAAAACATCGGATCAGCCTTTCCGGGCAGCGAAGTGCGCGAGATGGAAGTGCGTGGCCGTAACCTGTCTGAAGGCGTGCCGCGCAGCTTCACCATTTCCAGCAACGAAATTCTGGAAGCGCTCACCGACCCGATCAACAACATTGTGTCGGCGGTGAAAAATGCGCTGGAGCAAACCCCGCCCGAGTTGGGAGCCGACATTGCCGACCGCGGCATGATGCTCACTGGCGGCGGGGCCCTGTTGCGTGACCTGGATCGCTTGTTGTCGGAAGAAACCGGTCTACCGGTGCTGGTAGCCGAAGACCCCCTGACCTGTGTGGTGCGCGGCTGCGGCATTGCACTGGACCAGATGGAGCGTCTGGGCTCGATCTTCACCAGCGAATAAGCGGGTCACGCAGCGATGCCTCTCGGTACGCTGGACGGCATCCCGCCCCCATTTTTCAGGCAAGGCCCGTCGGCGCTTTCCAAGTTGGTGCTTTTCAGTGCCATGGCGGTGCTGCTGATGGTGGCTGATGCGCGGTTTCGCGTCACCCAGCCGTTGCGCAGTGTGGCCGCCAGCGTGATTTATCCGTTGCAGTGGCTGATGTTGCGTCCGGTGTTGTGGGTGCAGGGGGTCAGTCAGCATTTCCAGTCGCTGGACGACTCCCAGCGTCAGCAGGCGGCGGCACAGTACCAGTTGGGGTTGCAGTCCCAGCGCGCCTTGCAAGTGGAACAGCTGACGCTTGAAAACACCCGCCTGCGTGCCCTGCTGGGCTTGCGTGAACGTGTCAATGTGCCGGCTCTGGCCGCGCAGGTGCTGTATGACGCGGCCGACCCCTTTACCCGTAAAGTGGTCATTGACAAAGGCGCTCTGGCGGCAGTGTTGCCGGGCGCGCCGGTGCTAGACGAGACCGGTATCCTGGGCCAAGTGACCCGGGTCTACCCGCTCACCAGTGAAGTCACGCTGTTGACTGACCGCAATCAGGCTATTCCTGTGCTCAATGTGCGCACAGGGGTGCGTGGCTTGGCGTTTGGTGAATCCAGTGCACATGCGGGCACGCTGGAGCTGCGTTTCATGGATGCCAATACGGAAATGTTGGTCGGTGATTTGCTCACCACCAGCGGTGTCGATGGGGTTTACCCACCTGGATTGCCAGTGGCCCGGGTGCTGCGCATTGAACGCCGGGCCGAATCGGCCTTTGCCCGCATCGAGTGCGAGCCCCTGGCCAAGATGAATGGCAGTCTGCATGTGCTGGTGCTGCAGCCAGCGCTTGACCAGGTTCCGGCCCGGCCTGAACCTCTGGTTGAACCACGCAACGCAACCAAAGGAGCCAAGCCATGATCATGCCGCGTGGTCAACAGCTGTTGTTGCCGGTGCGGCCGCTGTTCATTTGGTGCAGTCTGGTAGCTGCGCTGGCCCTGAACATGCTGCTCAACATGGGCGGGCTGGGGCGCGCCGCCTGGCTACCTGACCTGCTGGCACTGGTGCTGGTGTTCTGGACGGTTCATCAGCCCTTGCGGGTCAATGTGGGCGCTGCTTTTGTTCTGGGTTTGGTCATGGACGTGCACCAGAGTGCGTTGCTGGGGCAGCACGCCCTGGCCTATGCCTGCGTCAGTTTTCTGGCCATTGCCATTCACCGGCGGGTGTTGTGGTTCAGTGTGCCAACCCAGGCGGCGCAGGTGTGGCCGATCTTTGTCGTCTTACATACGCTGGCCTGGTTGGTGCGCCTGCTGGCTGGGCATGAAACCGCGGGCTGGTCGATGCTCTTGGCCCCCTTCATTGAAGCCCTGCTGTGGCCAGTGGTCAGCGTGTTGTTGCTGTGGCCGCAAAAGCGCCCCCCCGACACCGATGCCAACCGTCCCCTGTAAGGCGCGCCGGTCAGACTGCGCTGCAGATACCCCGTTGCCATGACTGTATTTCGCAACGTCCAGCTTGAGTTGTCGCGCTTTCGGCTGCGCGTGTGGGTGGCCAGCGTGGTGGTGCTGCTCTGCTTTGGGCTGCTGGGCGCGCGTTTGTTTTACTTGCAAGTGGTGCGCCATGGCGACTTGCTGGCGCAGGCCGAAAGCAACCGCACGGCGGTGGTGCCGATTGTGCCCAACCGGGGTTTGATCCTGGATCGCAACGGCATTGTGCTGGCCAGCAATTATTCGGCCTACACCCTGGAGATCACGCCCTCCAAAGTGCCTGATCTGGAGCGCACCATGGACGCGTTGTCCCAGGTCATGGACATCACCCCGCGTGACCGCAGGCGTTTTAAAAAACTGCGCGAAGAAGGCAAGAACTTTGAGTCGATTCCGCTGCGCAGCCGTTTGACCGATGCCGAGGTCGCCCGCTTTGCGGCCCAGCGTTTTCGCTTTCCCGGTGTGGACATCAAGGCACGGCTGTTTCGCAACTACCCGTATGGCGAGCTGGCCAGCCACGTCATTGGCTATATCGGGCGCATCAACACGGCAGAAAAAGAAGTGTTGGACGAGTCCGATGACCCGGCCAACTACCGTGGCACGGAATACATTGGCAAGCTTGGTGTGGAACAAAGTTATGAGTCCAGGCTGCATGGCATCACCGGGGTCAACGCCATGGAAACTTCGGCCGGGGGCCGTGCCACGCGCCGCTTGAGCAGCCAGCCTTCGACCCCCGGCGACACGGTCAAATTGTCGATTGACATCAAACTCCAAAAGCTGATTGAAGACCTGTACGGCGAACGCCGCGGTGCACTGGTGGCGCTGGATCCCAAAAGTGGCGAAGTGCTGGCCTTTGTCAGCAAACCCACGTTTGACCCCAACCTGTTTGTCGAAGGCATTGACCAGGACAACTGGCAACTGCTCAACGAGTCCATTGACAAGCCATTGCTGAACCGGGCGCTGCGCGGCACCTACCCCACCGGCTCCACTTACAAGCCGTTCATGGCGCTGGCGGCACTCACCACCGGTAAACGCGCCGCCAGCACCCTCATCAATGACCCCGGTTTTTTCATGTTTGGCGGCCACCGCTTTGGCAGCCCCGAGAACGAAAAAGGCGGCATCATGGACATGCACCGCGCCATTGTGGAGTCCAGCAACGCTTATTTTTATTCCCTGGCCAACGAGCTCGGGGTGGATACCATCCACGACTTCATGGCCCCGCTGGGTTTTGGCCAGATTACCGGCATTGACATCCAGGGCGAGGTCCGTGGCGTGCTGCCCAGCACCGACTGGAAACGCAATTACTACAAACGCCCGGAACAAAAAAAATGGTACGCCGGTGAAACCATCTCGCTGGGCATTGGCCAGGGCTACAACAGCTTCACCATGCTGCAGCTGGCGCAGGCCACGGCGATCGTGGCCAATAACGGCATCAAACACAAGCCGCATCTGGTGATTGCCACCCAGGATGCCAGCTCCCGCGTGCTGCAACCCATGGCGGGCGAGCCCGCCGTTGACCTGGGCCTGAAGCCCGAGCACATTGCCGTCATTCGCAACGCCATGGTGGGTGTGACGCAGCAGGGCACTTCAACCCGGGTCTTTGCCGGTGCGCCCTATTTGAGCGGCGGCAAAACCGGCACGGCACAGGCGGTGAGTCTGGGGAAGAACGAAAAATACAACGCCGCCCACATGGAAGAGCGCAAACGCGACCATTCGCTTTACATCGCTTTTGCGCCCGCAGAAGACCCCCAAATTGCCATCGCCGTGATTGTCGAAAACGCCGGCTTTGGTTCCACCTCCGCTGCACCCATTGCCCGGCGCGCTTTTGACTATTGGTTGCTGGGCCAGTACCCGAACCCGGCCGATATGGCCGCAGTGCGGTTGGGGCAAGCCACGGCCCCCATGGGTAAGCCCTTGTTGGCCCAGGATGTGCCCTGGCCCAGAGGGGCGGAGCCGGTCAAGCCGTCAGCGAACGAAAGCGTCAAAACTGGTCTTCAGAATCAGGGCGCTGACCACCGCTAAAAACACCACACGCACAAACCCGGTGCCATGCTTGAGCGCCAGCCGCGTGCCCGCCAGGCTGCCCAGCACATTGGCCAACGCCATGGCCAGCACAAAATGCCACCAGATATGGCCTTTGGCAATGAACAGCACCAGCGCAGAAACATTGGTGGCGGTGTTGACCAACTTGGCGGCGGCCGAGGCGCTTAAAAAGTCATAGCCCAGCACCCGCACAAACAAAAACACCAGAAAACTGCCCGTGCCGGGGCCAAAAAACCCGTCGTAAAACCCGATCACCAAGCCAATGCCCGCCGCCAATAACTGCTCATGGTGGCCAGAAAAGCGGGGTGCGTGGGTGCGCCCCAGCTCTTTTTTGGCCAGGGTGTACAGCAACACCAGCAGCAAGACCAAGGGCAACAGCTTGCGCAGAAAATCGGGCGACACCACCGTCACTAGCCACGCGCCAGCAAACGAGGCCAGCAGCCCGGCTGCTGCCGCCGGCCACAGCGCCGCCCAGCGCATTTGCACCTTGCGGCTGTACTGCCAAGTTGCAAAACCAGTGCCCCAGACCGACGCGCCCTTGTTGGTGCCAAACAGCGTGGCCGGGTGAGCGTTGGGAAAAGTGGCAAACAATGCCGGTACCAGAATCAGCCCGCCGCCGCCCACAATGGAGTCCACAAACCCGGCAAACAGGGAGGCTACAGAGACAATGAACAATTCCATGCGTGGCATTGTCGCATTCAACCAACCGACCAATAGCTATCTTTTATATAGCTGCAAAACCTTGTATAACAAGGGCTACAAGCCTATTTTGTTCACAAATGAAAAAGGCACCGGGGATACCGATGCCTTTTTTGTTTTTGTTGTCTGACCGTTGCGCGGTTGAGTCTCCTGGGGCCTCTCAGCTTGAACAGCGCAGTGCACTGCAAGTGATGGGCAAACTGTAAGCTCGACGCACCCGTTGCACCATCAGGACATACCCTCTGCGGGTTCTCCCTGAGCCGGCGCAGCAGCTGTTGACACGGTGTTGACACCTGTCTGTGCTAGCCCGCGCTCACTGGCCTGCGGCGATCCAGCGCGCCGCTTTTTCAGCCATCATCAGCGTCGGCGAGTTGGTGTTGCCGCTGGTGATGCGCGGCATGGCTCCGGCATCCACCACGCGCAAGCCAGCAATCAGGCCGCCCGGGCCACGCACCCGTAAGTGGCTGTCAAGCACCGCCAGCGGGTCACTGTCCGGCCCCATCGCGGTGCTGCCCACCGGGTGAAAAATGGTGGTGGCAATGTCGCCCGCCAGCCGCGTCAGGTCGGCATCGGTCTGGTACTGCACGCCGGGCTTGAACTCTTGCGGCTGGTAGCGCGCCAGCGCTGGTTGCGCCACGATGGCGCGGGTCAGGCGCAGCGAATCGGCTGCCACTTGGCGGTCGGCCTCGGTGCTGAGGTAGTTGGGGGCAATCGCTGGCGCGGCGGCAAAGTCAGGTGATTTGATCTGCACGCTGCCACGGCTGGTGGGGTTCAAGTTGCAGACACTGGCGGTGAAGGCGGCAAACGGGTGCAGCGGCTCACCAAAGGCCTCCAGGCTGAGCGGCTGCACGTGGTACTCGATGTTGGGATACGGCTGGCCGGGGTCGCTGCGGGTAAATGCGCCCAACTGGCTCGGCGCCATGCTCATCGGGCCACTGCGATGCAGCGCGTATTGCAGCGCAATTTGCGCCTTGCCCCACCACGAGTTGGCCTGCACGTTGAGCGTTTTGACCCCTTGCACCTTATAGACCGAGCGAATCTGCAAATGGTCTTGCAAGTTGGCACCCACACCCGGCGCGTCGTGCAGCACCGCAATGCCGTGGCGCTGCAACAGCGCGGCCGAGCCAATGCCCGAGAGCTGCAGCAGCTGCGGCGAGCCAATGCTGCCGGCGCTCAAAATCACCTCGACGCTGGCGCTGGCGCTCACCATGCCACTGGCCATGTGCACCTGCACGCCGGTGCAGCGCAGTTGGCCATTGGCCTGTGGCGCAATGTTGAGCTTGGCCACCTGTGCGCCAGTCCAGAGCGTGAAGTTGGGGCGACGCTCGCACACCGGGCGTAAAAAAGCTTTGGCGGTGTTCCAGCGCCAGCCGCTTTTCTGGTTCACCTCAAAGTAGCCCACGCCCTCATTGGAGCCTGCGTTGAAATCCTCGGTGGCGGGAATGCCGGTTTGCTGCGCCGCCAGGGCAAAGGCATCAAGCAGGTCCCAGCGCAAGCGCTGTTTTTCTACCCGCCATTCGCCACCAGCGCCGTGCCATTGGCTGAATTCTTCAAGCTTTTTAGACCTGTAGCCCCCATCTTTATTGCGTAAGTAGCTATCTAATTTATAGTGATTTTCATGCGCCATGAAGTCTGGCACGGCCGCTTGCCAGCGCCAGGCGTCATCGCCGGTGAGTTTGGCCCACTGGTCATAGTCGCGTGCCTGGCCACGCATGTAGATCATGCCGTTGATGCTGCTGCAGCCACCCAGCACCTTGCCGCGCGGGTAGCGCAGGCATCGGCCATTGAGCCCGGCATCGGGCTCGGTCTGGTACAGCCAGTCGGTGCGCGGGTTGCCAATGCAATACAGGTAACCCACCGGGATGTGAATCCAGTGGTAGTTGTCGGGCCGCCCGGCCTCAATCAGCAGCACGCGCTTGCGCGGGTCGGCACTGAGCCGGTTGGCCAGCAGGCAACCGGCCGTGCCGGCACCGATGATGATGGTGTCAAAGTGTGTGTGCATGAAGGGTGCTCCTGGTGGCGCGAGCATGTCACGTGTGATGGTCGCATTTTGCCGCAGCGCAGGCACTGTGATGTCTGGCAGGTATCGTCTGCACAGCGGCATTGCCGTTACGATGTGCACCCTACATCTACCATGCCAGAAGCCGCCCCCACGCTCACGTTGCCAACCAGCCCCGCTGGTGGCGCGGTGTTGCTGGGTGGCAGCTGGAGCGCCGCTTGCCTGGCTGCTGCTGAGGCCTGGCCGTCTATCAGTCAGGGTCTGGCAGCGCTGGCCGGGCCCGGCACGGCGGCCTCTGTGGCGTGGGACTTGCGCGCCCTGTCCCGGCTGGACCATACCGGCGCGCAATTGCTGTGGAACCACTGGGGTCGCCAGTGGCCGCCCCAGCTGCAAACCACCCCGGGGCAGCGCGCCATGCTGGAGCGCGTGGCACGCTTTAGCAGCGCCCCGCTGCGTCGGCCGGGCACCTCGGCCTGGCAATTGTTTTTGCAACTGGGCCAGCGTCTTTGGCAGCTGTGGGAGCAGACACTGGGTTTGCTGCAGCTGCTGGGCCAGTTGCTGCTGGATGCGGTGGCATTGCTGCGCGCGCCCAAGCGCGGCCCTTGGCGTGACGTGTCTGGCCACCTGTACCGTATTGGGGCCACGGCGTTGCCGGTGACGGCGCTGGTGGGTTTCATGATTGGCATTGTGCTGGCCTACCTGATGTCGCGCCAATTGCGCCAGTTTGGTGCTGACACGTTCATTGTCAACATCCTGGGCGTTGGCCTGATCCGCGAACTCGGGCCGGTGTTGGCGGCGATTTTGATCGCCGGGCGCTCGGGCTCGGCCATCACGGCGCAAATTGGTGTGATGCGTGTCACCGAAGAACTCGATGCCATGCGCGTCATGGGCATTGCCCAGGGTTACCGCCTGGTGCTGCCGCGGGCCCTGGCGCTGGCCGTGGCCATGCCCTTGATCAGCGTTTGGACCACGCTGGCCGCGTTGCTGGGGGGCATGTTGGCCGCCGATGCGGTGCTGGGGGTTACCCCGGCGTATTTTTTTACCGCCTTGCCGCGTGCCGTGGAGATTGGCAACCTGTGGCTGGCGGTGGGTAAATCGGTGGTGTTCGGGGTACTGATTGCGCTGGTGGGTTGCCACTATGGTTTGCGCGTCAAACCCAACACCCAGAGCCTGGGCCAAGGTACCACCGCGTCGGTGGTCACCAGCATCACCGTGGTGCTGTTGGTGGATGCGCTGTGTGCTGTGGTGTTCAAGAATGTAGGCCTATGAGTCAGCCGGTGGTTGAAATTGACCAGCTCTGGTCGGTGTTTCACGCCGGCGGGGTCGATGCCGTCATCCATCAGGACGTGAGCCTGCGCATTCAAGCCGGTGAATTGCTGTCGGTGGTGGGCGGCTCTGGCAGCGGCAAAACCGTGTTGCTGCGCCAAATTCTCGGGCTGGAAACCCCGGCCCGTGGGCGCGTCACGGTGCTCGGCCAAGATGCCTCCTACATGGGGCGCGCCGGTGCGGCCAGCCGGGTCGGCATGCTGTTTCAGCACGGTGCACTGTTTTCGGCCTTCAGTGTGCTCGACAACATTGCGTTTCCCCTGCGTGAACTCCAGACTTTGCCGCCCGACTTGGTGCGTGATGTGGCCATGGTCAAGCTGCGCATGGTGGGGCTCGATGCCAGTGCCGCCCACAAGATGCCGGCCGACTTGTCCGGCGGCATGATCAAACGCGCTGCGCTGGCGCGTGCTTTGGTGATGGACCCGCCCTTGCTGCTGCTGGATGAACCCACTGCCGGACTGGACCCCGGCAGTGCCGATGCGTTTTGTGCCCTGCTGCAATCGCTGCACCAGGAGCTTGGCCTGACGGTGGTGATGGTCACGCATGATCTGGACACCCTGCTGCAACTGTCGACCCGCATTGCCGTGGTGGCCGACAAACACATCGTGGCCGAGGGCACGGTGGCGCAGGTCATGGCCCAGCCGCATCCGTTCATCCGGGACTATTTTTGGGGCACGCGTGGCCAGCATGCTGCGGCGCGCGTGCCCACCCCACCTGGCCTCATGGACAATTCAGGTTCAACCCAAACCGGTTAAAACGCCCCATGGAAAACAAGTCCCACGCCTTGGCCGCTGGCAGTTTTGTGCTGTTGCTTGGCGCTGCCCTGATCAGTCTGGCGGTCTGGCTCACGCGTGACACCCGCGCGCTGCAGGTCTATGAACTGGCCGGGGCGGTCAACGTCAGCGGCCTGCAGCCGCAAGCCAGCGTGCGCTACTCTGGCGTGGCGGTGGGCAAGGTCAGCAGCATTGCGCTGGACCCGCAAGCCCCCGGCCAGGTGCTGGTGCGCATTGCCGTGGAGGACAGCGCCCCCATCAGCACCCGCACCTCTGCCAGCCTGGGTTTTCAGGGTGTCACGGGGCTGGCCTTTATCCAGCTGGTTGATGCGCCAGTGGCCGATGCCAGTGCCCCGACCAGCGCCGTGCCCACGCGCTTGCCCCCGGGCAGCCGCATGCAGCTCAAACCCGGTCTGATGAGTCAGCTCAGCGACCGGGGTGAGCGCTTGCTGGGCCAGCTGGAGCAAACCAGTGGCTACCTCAACCAGTTGTTGTCGCCCGCCAACCAGCAGGCGCTGCTGGGGGCAGTGAACCACATGGGGCAAGCGGCGGCAGAACTTCAACAGCTCAGCGTCCAGACCCGCAGCACGCTGCCCGCGCTGGTGCAGTCCGGCCAGGAAACGCTGGACGTGGTCAAGACCACCGCCAAACGGGTAGGCGACAGTGCCGATGCAGCGCGTGTGTCGGCCCGCGCGTTCCAGCGTTTCAGCGAGCGCATGACCGCGCCCGGTGGCACGCTGGAGCAGCTTGACCTGGGAGCCGACGTGCTGGTAGCCACCGGCCAGACCCTGCGCAGCAGCACCCTGCCGCGGGTTGACCAGGTGTTGCAAGACGCGGCGCGTAGCACCCGACAACTGGGTGAACTGAGCCAAACCCTCAGCGACAACCCACAAGCCCTGCTGCTGGGCAAACCGACCCTGCAACCGGGCCCCGGCGAGCCTGGCTTTACCGCGCCCAAGCCCGGTGCGCATTGACACGCAGCGCGCAAGTCATCTCAAGTCGAACCAAAAATTACTATGAAAAACAGAGCTGTGTACCAAGGATATACAAGGGCTAGAGGCCTGATTGTTATGTTATTTCTGGCGCTCTCGGGTTGTGCGTTGCCGCGCCCCGCCAGCGTCCCGGTGGTGTATGACTTTGGCCCCGGTGCACTGCACGAGCAGCCCGGCACACCCCCGACCCCGATGCCCGCGCTGGAACTGCGCCCGGTTCAAGCCAGTACCGCGCTTGGCAGCACGGCGCTGCTTTACCGCCTGGCGTATGCCGATGCGCAGCAGCTCAAACCCTACACGCTGGCGCGGTGGAGCATGCCCCCGGCGCAGCTGATCGAGCAGCGCCTGCGAGCCCAGCTGGGGCAACACCGCGCGGTGTTGTCGCCGGGTCAGGTCAGCCTGGCGCGCCCGGTACGCGCGGGAGCCTCAGCGCCAGCGCTGGCCACCACCCAGCCCCAGACGGTGCCGGACTTGCACCTGGCGCTGGAAGAATTCAGTCAATTGTTTGCCAGCACTGAAAAAAGCAGCGGCGTGCTGCGCCTGCGTGCCACCGTCACCCAGCGCAGTGCGGGCGCGCAAACCTTGCTGGCGCAGCGCAGTTTCACCGCCCAGGTGGACGCGCCCACGCCCGATGCCAGTGGCGCTGTGCGTGCTTTGACGGGGGCTGCAGACCAAGTGCTGCAGGAGGTGGAAAGTTGGCTTGGACAGGTGGAGCGGCTTCAGCACCGAACGCCTTAGCAAAACTGTTCTAGCTAAGGCGCTCAGCGGCAAACCGGTTACTTCGAGGCCATGCCGGTTTTCATGGGCAGCCCCGCTTGCTGCCAGGCCACCATGCCGCCTTGGACATTGCTGGTGGCGGTAAAACCAGCCTTTTGCAGCAGCTTTTGCGCTTTGCCAGAGCGGTTGCCAGAATGGCAGATCAAGGCCACCGGCTTGTTTTTGTAGCCCACCAGTTCGGGCAAACGCTGCGCCAGTTGATCCAGCGGGATCAAGGTGCTGCCCGGCGCGTGGCCCTGGGCGTATTCATCGGGTTGGCGCACGTCAATCAAGAGCGTGCCCTGGCTTTGCAGTGCGGGCACTTGGCTGACCGTGAGCACGTCTGGGGCGGCGTGCACGGCCAGGGTTAAAGACAGCAGGATGCTGGTGAAAGTGGTTTTGGCAAGGTGGTGTGTCATGGTGATTTTCGGGTGGGTGAAGGGTTGCGGGGGGGGGGACAGTTTAAGGTTGGGTCAGCGTGCGGCAGCACCAACATTGATTTGATCGGTTTGAGAGCTATGGGCAATAATGGTTCCACACTTGGATGAAATGCATGTGCCGCCTATTTTTTTTGCATCTTTTCCGCTGGTCACGTGCCTGGTTGATAGGCATTTACGCCGGTGTCGCCAGCTTCATATTACCCCCAGCTGAAGCGCTGGCTGCAACTGCCGAGCCGCAGCAAGTGCGGGTTGGGGTGTACGCCAACGCGCCCAAGATTTTTCTTGACCCACAAGGCCAACCGAGCGGCATTTTGGGCGACATGCTGGTGGCCATGGCGCAGCGCGAGTCGTGGCAGTTGGTGAGCGTGCCGTGTGCGTGGCAAGCGTGTTTGCAAGCCTTGCAGGATGGCCGCATTGACTTGATGCCCGACGTGGCCTGGACCGAAGAGCGCGCCAAAATTTTTGACTTTCACGCCACCCCGGCGTTGTTGAGCTGGTCGCAAATTTACAAGCGCAAGGGCGCTGGCATCAGTGCGATTCCTGACCTCAAGGGCAAGCGCATTGGGGTCGTCAAGGGCTCGGTACAAGCGGCTTTTCTGGAAACCATGCTGGCCAGTTTTGCGGTGTCGGCGCAACTGGTTCCGATCGATTCGTTTGAGCAGGGTTTTGCGCAGGCCGCTGAGGGTCGGCTGGATGCCGTTGCCGCCAACCGGTTTTTTGGCGACCTGCAAGCCCCGGCTTACCAGCTGGAGCCGACGGCGATTGTGTTTCAACCGGCGCAGTTGTTTTATGCCACGGCCAAAGGCCGCCACCCGGAGTTGCTCAGCGCGGTGGATGACTACATCAAGCTGTGGCAATTCCAGAGTGATTCGCCCTATGGCCTGGCGTTGCAGCGCTGGCTGCAAGTGCAGCCCCGGCTGGTGTTGCCCAGCTACCTGTGGTGGGGCTTGGCCGCGTTGCTGCCGCTGACGCTGCTGGTGCTGGCCACGAACCTGTGGTTACGTCGCCAGGTGGCACAAAAAACTGTGCATCTGGTGGCAGCGCAAGCGCGTCTGAACACCATTTTGAACAGCGTCGATGCGTTCATTTACATCAAGGACACACAGCTGCGCTACCAATACGCCAACAGCAAGGTGTGTGCCTTGTTTGGGCGGCCGCTGGAGCAGGTGGTGGGGCGCACCGATCTGGTTTTTTTTGATGCCGCTACCGCCACCAAATTGCGTGTCAACGACCTGCGGGTCATTGAAGGTGGTGAACGGGTGGAAGAAGAAGAGGTCAACCGCAGCGCGGATGGCACGCTGGAGCACAGCTATGTCTCGGTCAAGCTGCCGCTGCGTGATGCCAGCGGCAAGATTTACGCGCTGTGCGGTATTTCCACTGACATCACCAAGCGCAAACAAAGCGAAGAGGCGATCCAGCAACTGGCGTTTTATGACCCGCTCACGGGGCTGCCCAACCGTCGCTTGTTGCAAGACCGGGTGCAGCAGTCGCTGGGCACGTTGGCGCGGTCGGCCAAGGGGGCGGCATTGATGTTCATTGATGTGGACAACTTCAAGGACATCAACGACACCCTCGGGCACGACATGGGGGACGCATTGCTGCAGCAAATGACACAACGCATGGTGCAGTGCGTGCGCGCCCAGGACACGCTGGCGCGCCAGGGTGGCGATGAATTTGTGCTGCTGCTGGTGGACTTGTCTGCCAACGTGGAGGCTGCCGCGGGCGAGGCACAAAGCGTGGGGCAAAAGCTTTTGCAGCGTTTGCATGAACCCTATCAACTCAGTGGCAAGACGCAGCAGGTCAGTGTGAGCATCGGGGTGGCCCTGGCCGATCTGGCGCAGCCCTCGCGGGCGGAACTCTTCAAACAAGCCGATCTGGCCATGTACCAAGCCAAGGCGGCGGGGCGCAACACGCTGCGTTTCTTCAATGCGTCAATGCAGGCGCAGGTGATGGCGCGCACGTCGCTGGAAGCTGACTTGTACCGGGCGCTGGCGCAGCATGAGTTTGTGTTGTATTACCAGCCGCAGGTGGATGCGCAAGGGCGATGCCTGGGTTATGAAGCGCTGCTGCGCTGGCAGCATCCGGTGCGTGGTTTGGTGCCACCGGGCGAGTTCATTGCCGCCACCGAAGCGTGCGGCATCATCGTGCCGCTGGGGCGCTGGATTTTGCGCACCGCTTGCCTGCAGTTGGTCGCCTGGGCGGGCAGTGCGCCACAAAACCAGTGGACGGTGGCGGTGAATGTGAGTGCTTTGCAGTTTCGCCAGAGCGATTTTGTGGACCAGGTGCAGCAGGTGCTGGCGCTCACCGGAGCCCATGCGCAGCGGCTTGAGCTGGAACTGACCGAGAGTCAGCTGGTGGACGATGTGGATGCCGTCATTGCCAAGATGGACGCCTTGCGTGCCTTGGGGGTGCGCTTGTCGCTGGATGACTTTGGTACCGGCTATTCGTCATTGGCCATGCTCAAGCGCTTGCCTTTGAACCAGCTCAAGATTGACCAGACGTTTGTGCGCGACATGCTGGATGACCCGCAAGATGCCGCCATCATCCGTGCCATTGTCACCATGGGGGACAGCCTGCACCTGGATGTGATTGCCGAAGGCGTGGAACTGGCGGCGCAGCGCGATGCCTTGCTGGCACTGGGCTGCCACCATTACCAGGGCTACCTGTTCGGGCGACCCACACCGCTGTAGCCGATGGCCCGGCGCTGCGGGTGCTGTGGCTGCGTCGTCAGGCCGGGTACGACCGGCCACCAAAAATGGCCGAGCCCACCCGCACCAGGGTGCTGCCGCTGGCAATGGCGGCTTCCAGGTCGGCGCTCATGCCCATGGACAGGGTGTCGAGGCCAAGGCCTTCACTATTTAAGGTATCAAATAGGTCTCTAGCCCTTTTAAATACTCGGCAAGCAGCTACAAAATCAGGAGTTGGTTCGGGGATGCACATCAACCCGCGCAGGTGCAGGTGGGGCAACGCAGCGACCGTGCGCGCCAGCGCCAGCGCGTCTTCGGGCTGCACGCCGGATTTGGTTGGTCCGCCGTCCACGTTGACCTGGATGCAGACTTGCAACGGCGGCAGGTCGGCGCGGCGTTGCTGGCTCAGGCGCTGGGCAATCTTGAGCCGGTCCACAGTGTGTACCCAGTCAAAATGCTCGGCTACCAGGCTGGTTTTGTTGCTTTGAATCGGGCCAATGCAATGCCATTGCAGGGGTAAATCACGCAAGGCGGTGATTTTTTCCACCGCTTCCTGAATGTAGTTTTCGCCAAACGCGGTTTGCCCGGCCTGGTAGGCAGCGCGCACGGCTTCTACGCCAAAAGTTTTGGACACCGCCAGCAGGCTGACGGCATTGGCCGGGCGCTGGCAGGTGCGGCAGGCCTGCAACATGCGCCTGCGCACGGCTTCGATCTGGTCTTGAATCATGGTCATAATTGCCAGAGCGTATCAAACATTGAACTCAACCCAAGAGGCGATTGTGGACATTACCCAACTACTGGCATTTGGTGTCAAGAACAAGGCATCGGACTTGCATCTCTCGGCTGGCCTGCCGCCCATGATCCGGGTGCACGGCGACGTGCGGCGCATCAATGTGGACGCGCTTGACCAAAAGCAGGTGCATGCCATGGTGTACGACATCATGACCGACTCGCAGCGCAAACACTATGAGGAGTTTTTGGAGATTGACTTCTCGTTTGAAATTGATGGCCTGGCGCGTTTTCGGGTCAACGCGTTCAACCAGCAACGGGGTGCTGGCGCGGTGTTTCGCACCATTCCCAGCAAAATTCTGACGCTGGAGCAGCTCAATTGCCCCAAGATTTTTGGTGATTTGGCGCTCAAGCCACGTGGCTTGGTGCTGGTCACGGGCCCCACGGGCTCGGGCAAATCCACCACCCTGGCGGCCATGGTCAACTACCTCAATGAGACCGAATTTGGCCATATTTTGACGGTGGAAGACCCGATTGAATTTGTCCACGAATCCAAAAAGTGCTTGATCAACCAGCGTGAGGTGGGGCCGCACACGCAGAGCTTTGCGGCCGCCTTGCGCTCCGCCCTGCGCGAAGACCCCGATGCCATTCTGGTGGGCGAAATGCGTGACCTGGAGACCATCCGGCTGGCCATGACGGCGGCTGAAACCGGCCACCTGGTGTTTGGCACGCTGCACACCAGCAGCGCCGCCAAGACCATTGACCGGATCATTGACGTGTTTCCAGCGGAAGAAAAAGAAATGGTGCGCGCCATGTTGTCTGAGTCGCTGCAAGCGGTGATCTCGCAAACCCTGTGCAAAACCAAAGACGGCCAAGGCCGGGTGGCAGCGCACGAGATCATGTTGGGCACCAGCGCCATCCGCAACCTGATCCGTGAGGCCAAGGTGGCGCAGATGTACTCCAGCATCCAGACCGGCAACAGCGTCGGCATGCAAACCCTGGACCAGAACTTGACGGATCTGGTGCGGCGCAACATCATCACGCCGGCCGAGGCGCGCACCAAAGCCAAAATTCCGGAAAATTTCCCGGGCTAACTTGTGTACACCCCCCGGCTTGTCCACTTCGTGTGGCCGCTTCACGTGCCAGCCGCCAGAGGCGGGGCTCTTCGGCCAGTCCCAACCTGCGCAGGCAGGTTGGGAGCCACTGGCCTCAGCCCCTTGCAGGGGGCAACGCCAGTGGCCCGGCAAAGCCGGTTCCACGGCGTTTTGGGTTGTGATGGTGAGGCTCCTCCAATTGATTTGATACAAAGGAATTTTATTTATGGAACGCGATCAAGCCACTACGTTCATCACTGACCTGCTCAAACTCCTGGTGAGTCGCAATGGCAGCGATCTGTTCATCACGGCCGAATTTCCACCGGCCATCAAGGTCGACGGCAAGGTCACCAAAGTCTCGCCGCAACCGCTCAATGGCAGCCACACGGTGGCGCTGGCGCGCTCGATCATGAGCGACAAGCAGGTGGCCGAATTTGAGCGCACCAAAGAATGCAACTTTGCCATTGCGCCACCGGCTCTGGGGCGCTTTCGGGTCAACGCGTTCATGCAGCAAAACAAGGTCGGCATGGTGCTGCGTGCCATTCCCAACACGGTGCCTACCATTGATGGCTTGCAGTTGCCGCAGGTACTGAAGGAAATTGTCAGTGCCAAGCGTGGCCTGTGCATCATGGTGGGGGCCACGGGTTCGGGTAAAACCACCACCCTGGCCGCTTTGGTAGACCATCGCAACGAGACCAGTTTTGGGCACATCATCACCGTCGAAGACCCGATTGAGTTTGTGCATGCGCATAAAAATTGTGTCGTGACGCAGCGCGAAGTTGGCATTGATACCGACAGCTGGAGCGCGGCGCTGAAAAACACCCTGCGCCAGGCCCCGGACGTGATTCTGATGGGCGAAATTCGTGACCGCGAAACCATGGAGCTGGCCGTGGCATTTTCAGAAACTGGCCACTTGTGTCTGGCCACACTGCATGCCAACAGCGCCAACCAGGCCTTGGATCGGATCATCAACTTCTTCCCCGAAGAGCGCCGTGCGCAGTTGCTGATGGACTTGTCGCTCAACCTCAAAGCCATGGTGTCACAGCGGCTGGTGGCCAAACAAAACAGCAAGGGGCGCTACGCCGTGGTCGAGGTCATGATCAACTCGCCCCTGATTGCCGACCTGATCTTCAAGGGCGAAGTGGCCGAGATCAAGGAAGTGATGAAGAAAAGCCGCCAAATGGGCATGCAGACCTTTGACCAGGCGCTGTTCGATGCCTTCGAGGCCAACCAGATCACCTACGAAGATGCCTTGCGCTATGCCGACTCGGTCAACGATTTGCGGCTGCAAATCAAGCTCAACAGCCAACGTGTCAAACGCCAGGATCTGGCGGCAGGCACCGAGAACCTCACCATTGTCTAAAGAAAGTTGCTCCCCATGAACCCACGCAGTTACGAAACCATCACCCCCCAACATGTTGCCTTTCTGGGGCTGGGTGTGATGGGTTACCCCATGGCCGGGCATCTGGCACGGGCTGGGCACAGGGTCACGGTTTACAACCGGACTACTTCAAAATCAATAGCATGGTGTGAAGAATATACGAGGGCTATAGGTCAAAAAGCCGTATTAAATCATGCCCCTACGCCACGCCAGGCAGCGCACGGCGCGGCGCTGGTGTTTTGTTGCGTGGGCAACGACGACGACTTGCGCAGCGTGGTGCTGAGTGAAGATGGCGCGTTGGCCGGCATGGCATCCGGCAGCGTGCTGGTAGACCACACCACCGCTTCGGCCAATGTGGCGCGTGAACTGCATGCGCTGGCCCATTCCAAAGGCCTGGCGTTTGTGGATGCGCCGGTGTCTGGCGGGCAAGCCGGGGCGCAAAACGGCGCGCTCACGGTGATGTGCGGTGGCGACCGCGCCGCATTCGATGCGGCCCAACCCGTGGCCATGGCGTTCTCCAAAGCGTTCACGCACATGGGCGCAAGCGGGGCGGGCCAGTTGGCCAAAATGGTCAATCAGATTTGCATTGCCGGGCTGGTACAAGGCTTGGCTGAAGCGATTGCTTTTGGCGACCAGGCCGGCCTGGACATGAACCTGGTGCTGGATGTGATTGGCAAGGGCGCAGCGCAAAGCTGGCAAATGGACAACCGTGGCAAAACCATGGTGGCCGACAAGTTTGACTTTGGCTTTGCTGTGGACTGGATGCGCAAAGACCTCGGGCTGGTGCTCGACGAGGCCAAGCGCAATGGTGCGCGCCTGCCCACGACAGCGCTGATTGATCAGTTTTATGCCGACATCCAGCACATGGGTGGTCGGCGCTGGGACACCTCCAGCCTGATCAAGCGCCTGAAATAGGTTCACCCCTGAGCCGCGCCTGGCGGCGCGTCTTCCCCTTCCAGGGGACAACACCTTGCAGCCCGGCAAAGCCAGTTCTGCGGTGTTCTGGGTTTGGATTTTGGTACTCGGTCTATTCGAGCAAGTAACCAGCTTATTGAGCGGGTGTTGGTTTTGTTTCGTTGGCGGCGGGTTGTGGCAACAGGCGTCGCAGTTCATCCTCGCTGATGATCTCAAACACCCGCACCACTTTTTGAACCCCGTTGGTGCTGCGCGCAATGTCGGTGGCACGGTCGGCCTCGCGTTGGGTCACACGGCCCATCAGGTAGGTGATGCCGCGCTCGGTCACCACTTTGAACGCATTGGCAAACAGGTCTTTGGCATCGACCAGGCCGGCCTTGACTTTGCCGGTGACCAAGGCATCAGAAGAGCGCTGCGTCAAGGTGGCGTTGCCCAACACGGCGAGCTCATTGACCACCGATTGCACGTTTTCAACCCGTGCGATCACCTGTTCAACCAGCTGTTTATCCTGGACGCTGGGCACTTCCCCCGTGATCAGTACCTGCCGGTTGTAGCTGTTGACATTGACATGCACGCGCTCGCCCAGGTGCTCCCGCACGCGACTTGCACCGCGCAGCTCAATGCCTTCGTCTTCGAGTTGCGCGCCCGAGGTGCGGCGGTCGGTGGCCACCAGTGAGCCCATCACGGCCCCGCCCATGATGACGGGGAAGCACGCGCTCAGGCTGCCACACAGCGTGACTGACAGGGCCAAGGTGGCCAACAGGCCACGGGGTTTGAAGTGGGACGGGGTGAGGTTCATAGTGGTTTTTCCTGGTCGCCAAGTAACAAAGCATCGACTGCGTCGCACAGGCAGTGCAGCGTCAGCAGGTGCACTTCTTGTACCCGTGCGGTACGGTCGTGAGGGACGCAAATATGCACGTCGGTGTCGCGCAGCGTCTGGTTCATTTTGCCGCCGCCGCGGCCCGAGAGGCCAATGACGACCATTTCACGTTCGTGCGCGGCTTCAACCGCGGCCAGCACATTGGCCGAGTTGCCGCTGGTGGAGATGGCCAGTAACACGTCACCGGGCTGACCCAGGGCGCGTACCTGCCGTGAGAACACGGCGTTGAAGTTGTAATCGTTGGCAATGGCGGTCAGGATCGAGCTGTCGGTGGTCAGGGCAATGGCCGCCAGCTCGGGGCGTTCGCGCTCAAAGCGGCCGACAAATTCGGCCGAAAAATGTTGCGCATCAGCGGCCGAGCCGCCGTTGCCGCAGCTCAGTACCTTGCCGCCGCTGGTGACGCACGCCAGCAGGGCTTGCACGGCATCGGCAATGGGTTTACTCAACAGCGGGGCCGCATGGTATTTGAGGTCAGCACTGTCAATGAAATGTTGTTGAATTCGTTGTTCCAGCATGGCGGCAATGATACCTGTACCAGGTTTAGGATGCCCGGCGCAGCACCCGGTCAAGCCCGAACGCTACGCCATGGTTCAACTGGCTTCAAATGCACCCTTGATCCACGCCAGTTGCCCCGCTTGCACCGCGACCACGTCAAAGCGGCATGGGGGCAGCGCATTCAAGCGCATCAGGTAGTGGCGCGCGGCAAACACGATGCGGCGTTGTTTGACGGCACTGACGCTGGCCGCAGCGCCACCGTGGCTGGCCGCGCTGCGCTGGCGCACTTCAACGAAGACACAGGTGCCATCGGGCGCGTGCATGATCAGGTCGATTTCGCCACCGCCGCGTCCAGGGGTTCGATAATTGCGCGCCAGCAAGCGCAACCCCGCTTGTTGCAGGTGCACCAGGGCGGCCTCTTCGGCGGCATCGCCACGTTGTTTGGTGCTGGGTTGCGGATTCGTTTTTTGGAAAATCATTGATGTCACATCCTGCTCAGTCTGTTGCTGCAAGCTATGCCAGCGCCCTGCGTGCCGCCCAGGCGGCGGCCGGTCACCAGAATTATCAGCCGGGCACTTTGTTTGTGGTGGCCACGCCGATTGGCAACCTGGCCGACATCAGCCTGCGGGCGTTGCATGTGTTGCAACTGGCCGATGTGGTGGCCTGTGAAGACACCCGCCATACCCAAGCCATGCTGCGAGCCTATGGCATTGACAAAACTGCGGCGCAGTTGCTGGCCGTGCACCAGCATAACGAGGCTCAGGCGGCGCAAACGGTGATCGCGCGGCTGCAGCAGGGTGCCCGCGTGGCCTATGTCAGCGATGCGGGCACACCGGCCATCAGCGACCCCGGTGCGCGTTTGGTGGCCGCGGTGCGCCAAGCCAACCTGGCGGTAGTGCCTCTGCCGGGAGCCAGCAGCGTGATCACCGCCTTGAGTGCCGCAGGTATCGCCCCGGACACGCATCAGCATGGAGAATTTGTGTTCATGGGTTTTTTGCCCAGCAAGGCCAGCGAGCGTCAACTTGCAGTGCAGAAACTGGCGCAAGAGCCGCGTGCCGTGGTGTTGCTGGAAGCCCCGCACCGCATTGAAGCCCTGGCCAGTGCTTTGGCCGCACTGGGCGCACGCCCGGTCACGGTGGGGCGCGAACTGACCAAGCAGTTTGAAGACATCGCTACCGTCGCGGCTCAAGACTTGCCCACTTGGCTGGCGGATGATGCCAACCGTTTGCGCGGGGAATTTGCGCTGGTACTGCACCCGGCCGTGGTGGCACTCAGCCCCGGCCTGGACACCCGTGTGTTGCAATTGCTGCTGGCACAATTGCCACTGAAAACCGCTGTCAAACTGGCCGCCGAGATCAGTGGTGCGTCACGCAACGCGCTGTATGAATGTGCGTTGGCGTTGAAAAACCAAGACCATTGACGTGGCCAGCAGGGCCTGCCCTGCAGCTATCTGGGCTGCGCCGCACCAGCGCGCTGGTACAGCGGCATGACCTTGGGCAGGTTGGCCTCAATGTCCGCAATGCGGGTGTTGCCCGACGGGTGGGTGGACAACCATTGTGGCGGTGCGCCCTTGTTGGCGGCCGACATTTTTTGCCACAAACTAACCCCGGCGCGCGGATCGAAGCCCGCGCGTGCGGCCAGTTCCATGCCCACCAGATCAGCTTCGGATTCGTCGCTGCGGCTGAACTGCAGGGTCAGCAGCTGAGCCCCGTAGCTGGTCACGGTTTGCCCAAGTTGCCCCAGCCCCAGCACGCTGCTGAGCAGGTTGGCTCCGATGCCCGTGGCTGCGTTCTTGCCCATGCGTTCGCGGGCGTGCTCGCGCAACGCGTGGGCGATCTCATGGCCCATGACGGTGGCGACTTCGTCGTCGGTTAATTTGAGCTGCTCGAGGATGCCGCTGTAAAACGCAATCTTGCCGCCGGGCATGCAAAACGCGTTGATCTGCTTGCTGCCGATCAGGTTGACTTCCCAGCGCCAGTCTTTGGCGCGTGGGTTCCAGACCAGCGCATGAGGAATGAGTTGGCGGGCTATGGCGCGCAGCCGCCGCACCTGGGGATGGTCTTTGCCGCCGAGTGCATTTTTGCTGGCCGCTTGTTGCAGCATTTGCGCGTATTGCTGGGCTGCAGATTGTTCAATGGTGTCGGCCGGAATCAATTTACCAAAGACCGAATTGCGCCCCACATCCACCCCTTCATGCGGGCTGGTTTGTGCCCAGCTGGTGAGCGGAGCAAGCGCCAGGAGGCCAGCGCTTTGCACCCATAGACGGCGTGACGAACAGGAACAAAAAGGCAGGCAAGACATGGGCAGGGTTTGAAAAAATACGATCGGCTGAGTTTAGTACGGGGAGTCCAGAATGAGCCGGGTTGGAACGAATGCATGGTGGGGGGGGCAAAATCAGAGGCTTCAAATCGTGCCGCTTTCGACCCGAAGAAAAGTGTGGAGACCTCAAGTGAAAAAGCCGCTCATGCTGGCATCCATGGAAGCCTGTGTAGATCATATTCTGAAGACCATTCCCGATACGCTGGTGCTGGGGATACCGCTGGGTGTGGGTAAACCCAATCCCCTGGTGAACGCGCTGTACCGGCGCATCAAGGCCGATGCGCAGCGCAAACTGCGCATCATCACCGCCTTGTCACTGGAAAAACCGGTTGGTCACAGCGCCTTGGAGCAGAACTTTCTTGCACCGCTGGTGGAACGGGTGTTTGGCGACTACCCGGACATGGACTATGTGAAAGATTTTCGCGCCGGGCAATTGCCACCCAACATTGAGGTGCAAGAGTTTTTCATGAAAACCGGCGACTACCTCGGCAACGCAGCGGCTCAAATGAAATACATCTCCACCAATTACACCTATGCCGCGCGTGATATGGCCGTTCAAGGGGTGAATGTGGTGGCGCAGGCCGTGGGGATCAAGGAAGGCGAGGCCGGGTTGCGCTTGAGTTTGTCCAGCAACCCGGACATCACCGCAGAAGTGATCGAGTGTGTGCGTGCCAGTGGGCAACCCGTGATGGCCGTGGGGGTGGTCAATCGCAACATGCCGTTCATGCCGAATGGGGCCGAGGTCGGGCCAGAATTTTTTGATGTGGTGGTGACCGACCCCAAAGGAACCCATGCTATTTTTGCGCCGCCCAACGGCAAGGTCAGTGCCGCTGACTACGCCATTGGTCTGCATGCGTCCAGTTTGGTGAGCGATGGTGGTACGCTGCAAATTGGCATTGGTTCATTGGGTGATGCGATTGGCCAGGCGTTGATCGTGCGCGACCGCCATGGGGCCGAATACCGGCACATTCTGGAATCGATTTGTCCTGCGGGGCTGGCAGGGCGGGAACTGGGGCGGTTTGACACCGGCCTGTATGGTTGTTCCGAGATGTTCGTCAACGCTTTTTTGCGACTGATTGAGGCGGGCATCATTCGCCGCGAGGTGTTTGATGATGCCGTGTTGCAGCAACTGCTCAACAGCGGGCGCATCCAAGATGCCAATGTGACCCCCGAGATGTTGCAGGTGTTGCTGGACGTGGGTCGCATCCGCTCACCGCTGGCTGAAGAAGACGTGGGGTTCCTGAAACGCTTTGGCATCCTGCGCCCTGACGTGCACTTGAGCGACCATCACCTCACTTTGGAGGGGCAGCGTTGTGGACTCGACTTGCGTGACGCAGACAACTTCACCTGTGTCAGCAGCCACATGCTGGGCAGCCGCTTGACCCACGGGATTTTCATGACCGGCGGTTTTTTCATTGGTCCGCGTGATTTTTACGAACGCCTGCGCACCATGGTGCCGCAGGAACTCGACAAAATCGACATGACGCGCATTGATTTCATCAACCAGCTGTATGGCAACGATGCGCTGAAACGCGCGCAACGGCGCAAGGCACGGTTCATGAACACCACCATGGTCATGACCTTGCTGGGCGCTGCAGCCAGTGATGCGCTGGAGTCGGGTCAGGTGGTCAGTGGTGTGGGTGGGCAATACAACTTTGTGGCCATGTCGCATGCCTTGGCCGATGCACGCCTGATCATGATGCTGCGCGCGACCCATGACAACAAAGACGGGCTGAAAAGCAGCCTTGTCTGGAACTACGGTCACGTGACCATTCCACGGCATTTGCGCGATGTGGTGATCACCGAATACGGTGTGGCCGAGCTCCGGGGGCAGTCTGACAGTGAGGTGGTCAAACGCCTGCTTGCGGTGGCCGATTCACGGTTTCAGGACGAACTGGTGAAGCAAGCCAAGGCACATGGCAAACTTGAAGCCAGCTATGAGATACCGGCCTGTTACCGGCACAATTTGCCCGACGCACTGGCGGCCAAACTCAAACCCTGGGCCCAGGCCGGTTTGTTGCCCGATTTTCCGTTTGGCACGGATCTGACGGAAGATGAATTGCACATGGTGCGTGCCATGAAAAAAATGAAGCACGCCAGTTACCATCCGGCCGAGTTGTTGGGCATGGCTGTCAAAAGCCTTTGGCAAGACAAGCAGGCCCCGCCGGCCTACCTGGAACGACTGGGGTTGAGCAACCCACAAGGGTTCAAGAACAAGCTGATGCAGCGCTTGTTTGCTGCCAACCTCTGAGCCACCTCTTCGCGCACAGCAGCTATTTGATGCAGACGGATCGAACCATTTTCAGGTCGGTCAGGCCCATCATGACTTTTTCCATGCCGTCCATCTTGAGGGTGCGCATACCGCCTTCAACTGCGGCGGCAAAAATTTCTGCAACACGGGCGCGCTCCTGAATGAGTTTTTTGATGCCCTCATCGGCAATCAGCAACTCGTGCAAGCCAACGCGGCCTTTGTAGCCGGTCTGGTTGCATTGGTCGCACCCCTTGTGGCGGTAAAACTTGATCTGGCCGTTTTCGCCGTAGGTTTGCTGCCAACTGGCCATGAGTTTTGCCATTTCACCTGCATAGTCTGCCGTCCAGGGGGCCGAGTGGCGCAGTTCTTCTGCGTACTCGGTGGCGAACAGGCGCAGCTCTTCATCATCGGGCGTGTAGGCTTCTTTGCAGTTGCAGAGTTTTTTGGCCAGCCGCTGTGCCAGGATGCCCAGCAGGGCATCTGCAAAATTGAACGGGTCCATGCCCATGTCCAGCAGCCGGGTGATGGATTCCGGCGCTGAATTGGTATGCAGGGTAGAAAACACCAGGTGTCCGGTCAAAGAAGCTTCCACCCCCATGGCCACGGTCTCATGGTCACGCGACTCACCCACCATGATGATGTCCGGGTCAGCGCGCAAGAAGGCCCGCATCACCAGGGCAAAGTCAATACCGGCTTTTTTGTTGATCTGCACCTGGCGCAGGCCCTTTTGGGTGATTTCGACCGGGTCTTCAGCAGTCCAGATTTTGGTGTCTGGTGTGTTCAGGTGTTTCAGGATGCTGTGCAAGGTGGTGGTCTTGCCCGAACCGGTGGGGCCGCAGACGTAAAACAGGCCATAGGGTTTTTCGATGGTCTGTAACACCCGTGCCTTGTTGTGCGCTGTCAAGCCGAGTTTGTCCAGTGGAATCGGCTCACCACCGGCCAAAATCCGCATGACCACATCTTCAACACCGCCGGCCGAAGGAATGGTGGCGACCCGCAGTTCGATGTCAATCGGGCCATATTTTCTGAACTTGATTTTGCCGTCTTGTGGCTTGCGCCGTTCTGAAATGTCCAGGTCGCACATGATTTTCAGGCGCGTCACCATGGCTTGGCGGAAATGCGCCGGTACTTCAATGTAGGGCTGCAACGAACCATCAATGCGAAACCTGATGCCGGTTTTGAGCTTGCCGGGCATGGGTTCAATGTGAATGTCAGAGGCCCCCTGGTGGTAGGCATCCAGAATCACCTTATTGACAAATTTAACCAATTCATTGTCGGCTGCGGCTGACTCCAGCGCGTCGTCGTTGTTGCCGTCGTCCATCGGCGAGCTGTCCATGTCGGCCAGCATCTCGTCGATGCTGCCACCGTTGGCTTCCAGGCCAAAAATTTGTCCCAGCGTGTCGTGGAACTCGATTGAGGTGGTGACGTGGTAGACAAACTTGGGTGTTTTGGGAAATACCTGGTGCAGGATGCGTGAACTGCGCACCGCCTCCGGGTCCAGACACATGATGACCAGACCTGCCGGGGACTCTTCCAATGGGATCCAGCCCTGCTCTTCAATGAATTCACGCTTGAGGGCTCCGTGGAGCATTTCCGAGCGAATGCGCCCCGCAGAAAACGGCTCGTAGGGCACACCAAAAAACTTGGCCAGTGACGGGCCGATTTGGGACGCGCGCACTTGATAGCGTGTCAGCAGCACTTGTTCGGCCGCCAGGCCGTGGGTGCGTGCCTCTTGCAGGCAGTGTTGCAGTTCTTCCGCGGTCATGACCCCTTCGGCCACCAAGCCATCGTATTTGGTGACCATTCGCCGCACGGTTTCTTCCGTTTCCTGGAGCCGGTGGCGGATGGCTGTGGCCAGGGTCTTGCAAAGCTGCGAAACGCCCTCGATGTCAAGTTCGCCAAAAGCTTGTTCACTTTTGTTGTTGATGATTTGCAGTACACCATAGAGGACGTTGCCATCCAGAATGGGGGCTACCAGCATTTCCCGGGTGCGGTAGCCTGAGCGCTTGTCAACTTCTTTCAGGAACGCCAACGCCGGGTGGATTTTTTTCAGGGAGTCATCGTCATAAACGTCGGGCAGGTTCACCAACATGTGGCTGTAGGCAACATAGCCCGCAATGCTTTGCGGTGTGATCGGCAGTTTCAGGTCGCGGCTGCTGTTGAGCCCGGTCTTGATCTTGGAAACGATGGCGCTGTGGTCTTCGTTGACCACATACAGTGTCAGCCGGTCTGCATTGAAAAGTTTGCAAATTTCTGGACTGGTTTCCAGCATGATCTGCTCAATGTTGTCGGTTTCATGGATGCGCGCGGTCACATGCTGCAACTGCTTGTAAAAAAGTGCCTCAAACGTCATGCCATCGCGCTTGAGACCAGGGAGTTTGCTGTTGAAGCTCATGCGCAGTCGGTCGCAGGGGTGCGAACCGTATCAAGGATTACATCAATTTTGAACAAATTGCATGTGGGTGCCGGCCAGCACCATGTGGTCGCCACTGTTGAGCACAATGGGCTCAGCCGTGATGGCTGCGCCATTGAGGGTAGGAATGTCGGGGCCCTCTACATAGTGGATTGAAAAATAGTGCACCCGACGGGTGATGGCGGCAATCGACACGCCAGGTTTGCCGACCGTGGTCACGACCTTGGTCAAATTCATTTCACGTCCATTGGCCGGGCCAGACAGTACCTTGATGGCTCCTTTGACATCAATCTCTGGTGCACGAGGAACGTAGGCGACTGGTTTACGGCGGGCGACCATTTGGGTCTCTTCAAAATCGGGCTGTTGGTCGGCCTCAAACCGGATCTGGTATTTGCCGATTTCCATTTCGTCGCCGTGCGCAAGCACCTGCTTTCTGGCGACTTTGCCGTTGACGAAGGTGCCGTTGGTGCTGTTGAGGTCTTCAATCATGACCTCATTGGATTTCATGTAGAAAGCGGCATGCTCGCCGCTGACCGCCAGGTTTTCAATGACGATGTCGTTGTAGGGGCGACGACCCAAGGAAGTGCGCTCCTTGGTCAATTCGACCTCCTTGATCACAATGCCGTCCATCATGATGATTATTTTTGGCATAAGCGCCTCCATTGATTCAAACGCTGATCGTTTTCAGGGTTTCCATGGCCGACCATGCTCATGGTGCACCAAACAGCCGTGACATCAAGCCGGTTTTTTCAGTGCTTGCCCTGGCTTGTGCCAGCAGTACGCTGATGTTATCGCGTCCACCCGCCGCATTGGCTTTGGTGATCAATTCGTCTGCCAACTCCGGCAAAAGTGCACACTTGTCCATGCTGGTTGTGATTTCCAGGTCATTTAACATGTCGGTCAAGCCATCAGAACACATCAAATACACATCTCCGTCCTGGACTTCATGTTCATGGATGTCCACCTCGACCTCGCTGTCCACCCCCAATGCCCGGGTCAATAGATTTTTCCCGGGCGCAAGCAGGGCTTGTTCAGGGGTCAAAAGCCCGGCATCCACTTGTTCTTGCAACAACGAGTGGTCTTTGGTGATTTGCGTCAGTTGTCCTTGTCGCAAGCGGTAACAGCGTGAGTCTCCCACATGACCCAAAATCAGGCAATTGTTTTTGAACACGCCCGTCACCACCGTGGTACCCATGCCGGCGTACTGTGGATTGGACACGGCGGCACTCAGGATGGATTGATTGGCTCGGTCAATACACATGCCCATGCCGCGGGCAATCAGGCTTGCGCCACGTTGTTGACTGGCGGTGCTGAGCCACTGCACCAGTTCAGACTTGATAAAGGTAACGGCCATGCCACTGGCGACTTCACCCGCGTTGTATCCGCCCATGCCGTCAGCCAGAATGGCAACCCCTGAGGCTTCGTCAAAGGCAACGGCATCTTCATTATTGGTGCGAACCCGCCCCGGGTCGGTCAAGGCGTAAAAGCTGAATTGCATGATGGAAAAGCTATAGCTCCAGATCAATCGGCGTGGCGGTGCGGTGTACGCCTTGCGCCTGTGGGTTCTGGCCAACGGGGGCCACGCGTGACTGTACACGTCCGGCAAAGAGGGTTAGGTCTGAGGCCAGTTTGTCCCCATCCTGGTAGCGTTTTTCAGGTAATTTTTCCAGCAAACGAGCCACGATCCGGGCCAAATCCTCAGGAATTTCGGGTCTGAGCTGGCGCACATCTGGGGCCGGTTCGGTTGCAATTTTGGACATCAATTCGGCCAGGTTTGAGGCTTTGAAAGGCAGCGCACCGGTCAACAATTGAAATAGCATAGTGCCCAACGCATACAGGTCAGAGCGTCCGTCCATGGTGCGCCCAATCAATTGCTCTGGGGACATGTAGTTGGGTGTTCCCAGCACGACCCCGGTTTTGGTCTTGTTGCCATCGGTGATGCGGGCAATGCCAAAGTCGGTCACTTTGACGCAATCGGTGACCAGGTCGTACATGACATTGGCCGGCTTGATGTCGCGGTGGATCACCTTCTTCTGATGGGCATAGGTCAAAGCCTGTGCGACCCGGATGACAATTGAGACCACCCTGGGTACGGGCATCAATTGGCCCGGTTTGCTGTGCGGCAGCAGGTTCTGGCCAGGGACGTATTCCATGGCAATGTAAGCCAGCTCCTGTTCTTCGCCAACATCAAAAATGGTCACTATTGCCGGGTGTTGCAGGCAACCAGCCGCTTTGGCTTCGCGGAAAAAGCGTTCGCGCGCATCCAGCAGTTCAAGCCCGTCGAACGCCTGACTCAAGGCCATGGTTTTTAGTGCCACATGACGCCCAATTTTGGGGTCTTTGGCAAGGAAAACCATGCCCATTGCCCCCTTGCCAAGCTTGGATTCAATTTTGTAACGCCCTAGCGCTTGCACCGCACTGGACACCCTCTGGGTATCGGTCAATGGCATTTTCAAGGGCGTTGTGGTCGTCATGGACAGGCGTTCTGGCACGTCTTTGTAATGGGTGTCAAAAGTACTGATGTAGGCATATACAGTCCTGGCTTTTTCCAGGCGGTGTTGCCGTTCATAGTCCATCGCAAGCCAGTACAAATCATCCAGCAAGGTGGCGCTCATGGGGGCGCGCTGAAAACGCTCAAACGCCATGTCCAGTTGACCCTGGCCTTGCAAGGCCAACCCCATCATGCGGTCGGCGTGTTCGGTCGGCAGCTTTTGCTGTGCCGGTTGCAGGGGTGTGAGCAAGCGCCGGTGCAGCCCTTGTGCAACAAACGACAGGCCGAGCAGGCTGGCCGGGAACACCAGTTTCAACCACAGGTTCAGTGTTATCAACGTCCAGAACTCCAGCGCCAACATGCCGGCAACTAACCCCAGGCTGATCGCACGGCTGAACCTAGTGGACAGCCGTGGCACCGCCCCGGCGATGTACAGCGCAGTCAATGCTGTGGCGGCAAATACCAGCCCATGATGCCAGACAGGTTCCAGCATGGTTGCGGGTTGTGCCATAAAAGTGGTGGCAAATTGGTACAACGCCTGCTCCCAGGGGGCAAAATAATCGAAACTGGTTTGCAGTGCCAGACACAGCACCAGCATCGCTGTCCCTATGGTCTGCTCTGAGCGCCACCAGGTCATTGCTTTAGATGTCATCACTGCGGATACTTTGGTTGGACGGGTGCGTGTGGCTACCCAAGGTTCACTGCCGTTGCGCTGCTCGGTGCTTTAAGGCCGTGCCGCACAGCCATACGGCTGCAGCCCCGACCCCACCCACAATGTAATGCCAAAGCGAGCTTTGCGGCAGCCAGGTGGCGGCGACCGGGTCGCTGTGGGCCATGGTGCCGGCGATCCACCCCAACAGCATGCCACCCAGGGTGACGATGGACGGGAAACGGTCCATGAGTTTCAAAATCAGCTGGCTGCCGCCGATGATGATGGGAATGCTCACCATCAAGCCAAAGATGACCAACACCAATTGATGCTGTTCTCCTGCGCCTGTGGCCGCACCCGCAATGGCAATCACATTGTCAAGGCTCATCACCAGATCGGCCACGATCACGGTTTTGACGGCCGACCACAGCTTGTCGCTGGTCTGCAGGGTGGAATGCCCCTCGGGCTCTGGCAGCAGCAGTTTGATGCCAATCCACAGCAGCAACACCGCGCCCACCAGCTTCAGGTAGGGCACTTGCAACAAGGTCAGGGCAAAGGCAATCAGCCCAACCCGCAGCGCAATGGCCCCCATGGTGCCCAGCACAATACCCTTTAGCCGTTGTTCAGCCGGCAATTGACGGCAGGCCAAGGCGATCACCACCGCGTTGTCACCGCCCAGCAAGATGTCGATCAGGATGATCTGGCCGACGGCCAGCCAAAAATGGGCGGTTAAAAATTGTTCCATAGAGGTTTCAGGTCAGAGCAGGGTCTCTTAATGACAAAAGCCGGATTGTCCATCAGGTGGGCATCCGGCTTGTGCGTTGGGCTGTTGCGTGCGCACGCAACAGCTTCTTGGGGCTGAAATTACAGCATGGCTTTGAGCAGCTTGGCCATCTCAGAAGGGTTGCGTGTGACCTTAAAGCCGCACTCTTCCATGACCGCCAGCTTGGCTTCTGCGGTGTCAGCACCGCCAGAGATCAAGGCACCGGCGTGGCCCATGCGCTTGCCGGCAGGGGCGGTCACACCGGCGATGAAGCCAACAATCGGCTTCTTCATGTTGAGCTTGCACCAGCGCGCGGCTTCAGCTTCGTCCGGGCCACCAATTTCACCAATCATGATCACAGCATCGGTGTCCGGGTCGTCATTGAAGGCTTGCATCACGTCGATGTGTTTCAACCCATTGATGGGGTCACCACCAATGCCGACCGCGCTGGACTGGCCCAGGCCAATTTCGGTCAATTGCGCCACCGCTTCGTAGGTCAGCGTGCCGGAGCGGCTGACCACACCAATGCGGCCTTTGCGGTGGATGTGACCGGGCATGATGCCGATCTTGATCTCGTCGGGCGTGATCAGACCGGGGCAGTTGGGGCCAAGCAGCAAAGTTTTCTTGCCGCCTGCGGCGACCCGAGCTTTCATGCGGTTGCGCACTTCAAGCATGTCCTTGATCGGGATGCCTTCGGTGATGCAGATGGCCAAGTCCAAATCGGCTTCAACCGCTTCCCAAATGGCCGCAGCTGCGCCTGCGGGCGGCACATAAATCACGCTGACTGTGGCACCAGTCTCAGCCGCTGCTTCTTTGACCGAGGCGTAAATCGGGATGTTGAAAATCGACTCGCCAGCCTTCTTGGGGTTCACACCCGCCACAAAGCAGTTTTTGCCGTTGGCATATTCCTGGCATTTTTCGGTGTGGAACTGGCCCGTTTTGCCGGTGATACCTTGGGTGATGACCTTGGTGTCTTTATTGATAAAAATAGACATGTTTGTTCCTAGTCAGTTGGGGTCAGAGCACATCGCTTATGCGAGTGGTCTGAGCCGCAAATTTATTTTGCAACCGCTTTGACAGACGCTTGCGCGGCCTCTGCCATGGTGTTCACAGAAATGATGGGCAAGCCACTGTCTGCCAGCATCTTTTTGCCCAGTTCTTCGTTGGTGCCCTTCATGCGCACGATCAACGGCACGTTCAGGTTGGTGGCCTTGCACGCGGCAATGATGCCGGTGGCAATGGTGTCGCACTTCATGATGCCGCCAAAGATGTTGACCAAAATGGCCTTGACTTTGGGGTTTTTCAGCATGATCTTGAAGGCTTCTGTGACCTTCTCGGGGGTGGCACCTCCGCCCACGTCCAAAAAGTTGGCGGGTTCAGCGCCAAACAATTTGATGGTGTCCATGGTGGCCATGGCCAGACCGGCACCGTTGACCAGGCAGCCAATGTTGCCGTCCAGGCTGATGTAGGCCAGGTCAAACT
>JAVHPS010000229.1:0-1649 GCA_036170715.1 Rhodoferax sp.
CGCTGCTGCTGTCGGTGGGTCTGACGCTGGTGCAGTGGGTGGTGCTGAAGATGCTCCCGTTTGACAACAAGAGTGAATTCCAGGTGGTGGTGGAAATGCCCGCCGGCACACCACTGGAAAACACCGCCGCCACGCTGCACGACCTGGGTGCCTTTCTGGCGCAGCAACCCGAGGTGACGCACCTGCAGGCCTACGCCGGCACGGCATCGCCCATCACCTTCAACGGGCTGGTGCGGCAATACTATTTGCGTGCTGATTCCGAGCAGGGCGACTTGCAAGTGAATCTGGTGGACAAGCACCACCGCAGCGAGAAAAGCCACGCCATTGCGCAGCGCCTGCGCCCGGCGCTGGAGCAAATTGGCCTGCGCCATCTGGCCCGCATCAAGGTGGTGGAAGTGCCACCCGGCCCGCCAGTGATGTCGCCGCTGGTGGCCGAGGTTTATGGCCCCGACGAAGCTGGTCGACAGCAAGTGGCCGCACGCCTGACCGATGCCTTCATGGCCACGCCCGACATTGTGGGCGTGGACAACTCGCTGCAGGTCAATGCGCCGCGTGCTTACCTGCGGGTGCGTCGCCAACGTGCCGAGTCCTTGGGTATACCGGTGGCAGCCGTGGCACAAACGGCGGCCATTGCGCTGTCGGGGGCGGATGCGGCTTACCTGCACGACGGGCAATCCAAATATCCCGTGCCGGTGCGATTGCAATTGCCGCTGGTCGACCAGGTGGGTCTGGATGCGATTTTGGCCTTGCCCCTGCGCGCGGCCAACGGCCAGATAGTGCCCTTGTCTGAACTGGTGACCGTAGAGCCTGGCGTGATCGACAAAACGCTGTTCACCAAAGACTTGCAGGGCGTGAGCTATGTGTTTGGCGACATGGCGGGCAAGCTCGATTCACCGCTGTATGGCTTGTTTGCCATTCGCAGCCAACTGGCCAAGGCAGCGCTGCCAGGCGCTGGTGCGCTGGATGAGTTCTGGATCAAGCAGCCGGCCGACCCGTACCGGCAATACGCCATCAAATGGGACGGCGAGTGGCAAATTACCTACGAGACCTTCCGCGACATGGGTGCAGCCTACGGCGTGGGCCTGATCCTGATTTACCTGCTGGTGGTGGCGCAGTTCAAGAGCTACCTGACCCCGCTGGTCATCATGGCACCGATTCCGCTGACCATCATTGGTGTGATGCCGGGTCACGCCTTGCTGGGCGCGCAGTTCACCGCCACCAGCATGATCGGCATGATTGCGTTGGCAGGCATCATCGTGCGCAACTCCATCTTGCTGGTGGACTTTATTGAACTGCAGGTAGCGCAGGGCGTGGTCTTCAAGCAGGCGGTGATCAGCTCTGCGGCGGTGCGCGCGCAACCCATTGCCCTGACCGGGCTGGCAGCCATGATTGGCGCGTTTTTCATTCTGGACGACCCGATCTTCAATGGGCTGGCCATCTCCCTGATTTTCGGAATTCTGGTGTCCACCCTGTTGACGCTGGTGGTGATTCCGGTGCTGTATTACGCGCTCTACTGGCGACGTAGCAAGACGTGCGAAGACACGTCACTTTCCCCTCGGTAACTTCCTTTCATTAATAACCATTGCAGGAGACAAAGACATGGCTCACATCGTCATCATGGGTGCAGGTATTGGCGGCATGCCCGCCGC
>JAVHPS010000230.1:0-1647 GCA_036170715.1 Rhodoferax sp.
TGCTGGGCTGGGTGCTGGGGCTGACGGGCTTTGTCTTTGGCCTGTACCACTGGCGTTATGAAGCCGACCTGACGCAACGCGCCGGTGAGCTGATCACCAGCGACTGGGTCATTGGCGTGGTCAGTGTGGCGCTGGTGTTCGAGGCCGCACGGCGCGCCATGGGCTGGGGCCTGCCGGTGGTGTGCGCCGTGTTTTTGCTGTACGGCATCTTTGGTCAGCACCTGCCGGGCAGCCTGGCGCACCGCGGCTTCGGGCTGGACCAGATCGTCAGCACGCTGGGCTTTGGCACCGAGGGCATTTACGGCACGCCCACCTATGTGTCGTCGAGCTACATCTTTTTGTTCATCCTGTTTGGTGCGTTTCTGGAGCAGGCCGGCATGATCGCGCTGTTCACTGACTTTGCCCTGGGCACGGTCGGCCACACGCGTGGCGGTCCGGCCAAGGTGTCGGTGATTTCCAGCGCGCTGATGGGCACCATCAACGGCTCGGGCGTGGCCAACGTGGTCACCACCGGGCAGTTCACCATTCCGCTGATGAAGCGCTTTGGCTACAGCGCGGCATTTGCCGGTGGCGTGGAAGCCACCAGCAGCATGGGCGGGCAGATCATGCCGCCGGTGATGGGCGCGGTGGCGTTCATCATGGCCGAGACCATCAACGTGCCCTACGTGACCATCGTCAAGGCAGCGGTGATACCGGCCATTTTGTACTTTGTGACCGCGTTCTGGATGGTGCACCTGGAAGCCGGGCGCAAGGGTTTGCTGGGTTTGGCTAAAGCCGACTGCCCCGACCCTTGGGCGGCGGTCAAACTGCGCTGGCATTTGCTGCTGCCACTCATTGGCCTGGTGGCGTTGCTGTTTTCGGGCTACACGCCGCTGTTCTCGGGCACGGTGGGCTTGGCGCTGACGGTGATTCTGATCTTTGGCGCGGCGGTCATGACCGGGGTCAACAAGCTCGGGCTGCGCGTGCTGTTCTGGGCACTGCTGGGGCTGGCTTGCGCCGGGTTCTTCCAGTTTGGCGTGGGCACATTTTTTGTGCTGACGGCGCTGCTGGTGGCCATCACCTATGCACGCCGCGTGGGCGCGGACGCACGCCAACTGGCGGTGCAGGGGCTGGTGGACGGCGCACGCCATGCCTTACCAGTGGCCATTGCTTGCGCGTTGGTGGGCGTGATCATCGGCATGATCAACCTGACCGGGGTGGCTGCCGAGCTGGGCGGGCGCATCATCGCCGTGGGCGAAAGTAGCCTGTTTTTGGCGCTGCTGCTGACCATGGTGATCTGCCTGGTGCTGGGCATGGGCATTCCGACCATTCCCAACTACATCATCACCAGTTCGCTGGCCGCACCGGTGCTTTTGAAGCTGGGCGTGCCGCTGATCGTGTCGCACATGTTCGTGTTTTACTTTGGCATCATGGCCGACCTGACCCCGCCGGTGGCACTGGCCGCTTTTGCCGCTGCGCCGATTGCGCGTGAAAGCGGCCTAAAAATCAGCATCCAGGCGGTGCGCATTGCGATTGCCGGTTTTGTCGTGCCGTTCATTGCCGTCTATAGCCCGGCGCTGATGCTGCAAGGCGACGACTGGGGTGCCACCGCTTACGTGGTGGTGAAGGCGCTGATTGCCGTGGGCATGTGGGGTGCGGGGGCAGTGG
>JAVHPS010000231.1:0-1647 GCA_036170715.1 Rhodoferax sp.
CGGTGGTCAACCCCAAAACCATCAGCATGAGCGACACCGTGGCGGTGATGACCGGGGCCAAAACGGTGGACGAGTTGCCTGCCGACGCGCACGCCTAGATCACACAACACGCCCACACCACATCGCACCAGTTCAACTCGACACTCGCTAGGCTTGACATGCTCAAAGGAATTCCGCCCCTGCTCACGCCCGAGCTGCTGAAAATCATGATGGAAATGGGCCACGACGACGCGCTGGTGCTGTGTGATGCCAACTTCACCGTGCACAGCCTCGCCGCTGGCAAGCCGGTGGTGCGCCTGCCGGGCACGTCCATGGTGCAGGTGGTGGCAGCCATTACCACCCTGCTGCCGCTGGCTGCTGATGTGCCGCACCCAGCGGCCTTCATGGCCGTGAGCGGCCAGCCCGACAGCTACCGCTCGGCCCTGCAGCGCGAGGTGATCGCTTTGTTGACACCTGAAATGCTACCTGGCCAAGACGCAGAGCCGGTGGAGCGCTATGCTTTTTACGAGCGCGCACGTGCCGCTTACGCCTACGTGCTGACCGGCGAGCTGCAGCCCTTTGGCAACTTCATCCTGCGCAAAGGTGTCATCGGCGAAAATCTGCGCCCATGACCCCGCGCCCCCCCACTGCCAACCCTGCCCCACCCGCCCCGCTGCGCCCACGCGGCTCCAACCATGTGGGCATGCGCCAGTTCAACGAACGCGTGGTGCTGCAAGCCATTCGCCTGAACGGCAGTCTGCCCAAGGCCGACCTGGCACGGTTGACGGGCCTGACGGCGCAAACCATCGGCCTGATCACCACCCGGCTGGAAGACGACAACCTGATCATCAAACAAGAACGCGTGCGCGGGCGCATCGGGCAGCCGTCCGTGCCGCTGGCGCTGAACCCGGACGGGGCGTTTGCCATCGGCATCAAGATTGGGCGGCGCAACACCGACTGGCTGCTGGTCGATTTCACCGGCCAGGTGCGCCAGCGCCACAGCCTGGACTACGCTTTTCCGGACAGCACCACGCTGTTGCCCACTCTTGCCGAGCGCTTGCAAGCCATGCATGCATCGCTGGGGCCGCTGAAAGACCGGCTGGTGGGCGTGGGTGTGGCCGCACCGTTTCAAATGGGCGGCTGGCATCGGCTGCTGGGCCTGTCCGAGGCCAAATCCGAAGCCTGGAACCAGATCGACCTGCGCGCCCAGGTGCAGGCGCTGATTGACGTGCCGGTCAGCTTTGCCAAAGACACCTCAGCCGCCTGCGTGGCCGAGTTGGTGGCCGGGCGCGGACGCGATCTGAAAAACTTTCTGTACCTGTTTGTGGACACTTTCGTGGGCGGTGGACTGGTCATCAATTCACACCTGCATGGCGGTGTGCACGGCAATGCCGGGGCGGTGGCATCGCTGCCGCTGAACCTGGCGCAAACAACGCCGGGCAACACCGCGCCGCCCGAGCAGTTGATCAGCCACGCCTCGCTGTGGGAGCTGGAGCGCCGCTTTGAAGCGCTGGGCCTGGATGCCCACGCCGCCTACGACGAGCGCGCGCTGCAAGCCCCGTTTGCCGCTGAGACCGCCACCTGGGTGATGCGCGCCGCGCAGGCGCTGGCGCAAACCGTGGTCAGCGGCACGGCGTTTCTGGACATTGACGCGGTGGTCATCGACGG
>JAVHPS010000232.1:0-1644 GCA_036170715.1 Rhodoferax sp.
TGAACACCCATAAACTGCAAACCACCTTCAACCTAACCCTGCCGCCCTGGCAAGCTGGTGTGAACCGAATGCTGGCTGAAATATGACTCCCGACAAAAACCCTGTGGATACCCAACTGCGTGAGGTGTTGTTGAACTTCCCGGTTGTGAAGCAAGCGCTGGTGTTTGGCTCAGTGGCGCAAGGAACAGCCCGCCCGGACAGCGACCTTGACATCGCAGTGGGAGCCCAACGCCCACTCACCCAGGGTGAAAAAATGGCATTGATTGACAGTCTGGCTACACAAACCGGTCGCCCCATCGATCTGATTGATTTGAAAACGGTGTCAGAACCCTTGCTGGGGCAAATTCTGAAACATGGCAGGCGTCTGCTCGGCAGTGACACTGCTTACGCGCAGCTCATCACACAGCATGTGTTTGATCAGGCAGATTTTTTGCCTTACAAAAACCGAGTCTTGGCAGAAAGGCGTGAAGCATGGATCGGGAAGTAATTGAGCAGAAACTTGAGTCTTTGCGGCGCTGCGTGCAGCGCATAGAAGCCCGTTGCCCTGAAAGTGCCGACGAACTGACGGACAACTTTGACCTGCAAGACATTGTTTCACTCAACCTGAGCCGTGCCGTTCAATTGTGTGTGGATATTGGAGCCCATCTGATTTCCGGCATGAATGTGCCTGCACCCGACACGATGGGGCAAACTTTTGACATCCTGGCGCAAAGCCGCCTGATTGAGCCAATGCTTGCCCAAAACCTGAAAAAAGCCGTTGGTTTTCGCAATATTGCCGTGCACAACTACGATGCCATCAACTGGCACATGGTGCACAGCATTGCCAAGCATCACTTGGCCGATTTTTCTGCTTTTGCCCAGGCGGTTTCACTATCCGCATTCAATCGCCCAGAGGGCTGGGCTCCTACTTCACTCAAGGGAATCTCAAAATGACACAACGCAAAGGCATCATCCTCGCTGGCGGCTCCGGCACGCGGCTTTACCCTGTCACCCAAGCGGTCAGCAAGCAACTCATGCCGGTGTATGACAAGCCCATGATTTATTACCCCTTGAGCACCCTGATGCTCGCAGGCATCCGCGAGGTGTTGATCATCTCCACGCCGCAAGACACGCCGCGCTTTGCAGATTTATTGGGTGATGGCAGCCGCTGGGGCATGCACATCAGCTACGCAGTGCAACCCAGCCCGGACGGCCTGGCGCAAGCCTTCATCATTGGCCGTGACTTTGTGGCCGGCCAACCCAGCGCCCTGGTGCTGGGCGACAACATCTTTTATGGCCACGATCTGATCAAACAACTGACCCACGCCAACGCCCGTCAAACCGGTGCCAGCGTGTTTGCCTACCATGTGACCGACCCCGAGCGCTACGGTGTGGTGGCGTTCGATGCGCAAAAACGCGCCATCAGCATCGAAGAAAAACCCAAGCAACCCAAAAGCAACTACGCCGTCACCGGTCTGTATTTTTACGACAGCCAGGTGTGCGACATTGCCGCCAACATCAAGCCATCTGCCCGTGGCGAGCTTGAGATCACCGATGTGAACCGCGTTTACCTTGAAAAAGGCCAGCTCAGCGTCGAGATGATGGGTCGTGGCTACGCCTGGCTCGACACTGGCACCCACGACAGCCTGCTGGAAGCCGCCAGCT
>JAVHPS010000233.1:0-1644 GCA_036170715.1 Rhodoferax sp.
TGGCTGCGGTGGGCTTGGCACGTATCCAGTTCTGGGGCAAGGGCTTGTTGATGAGTCTGCTGATTGCCCCCATGGTGGTGCCGATTGTGGTGGTGGCCGTCAGCACCTACCTGTTTTTTGCCCGCATTGGCCTGAACGACACCTACTTGGGTTTGGTGATTGTGCACGCGGCACTGGGTGCGCCCTTTGTACTCACCACTGTGCTGGCAACCTTGCAAAGTTTCAATGAAAACCTGATCCGTGCCTCGTTGAGCCTGGGCGCGGGTCACCTCACCACCTTCTTTCGGGTCACGCTGCCGATCATTGCGCCGGGCGTGATCTCGGGTGCGCTCTTTGCCTTTGCCACCTCGTTTGATGAGGTGGTGGTGACGCTGTTCATAGCGGGCCCCAACCAGGTTACGCTGCCGCGCCAAATGTTCACCGGCATCCGCGAAAACATCAACCCGACCATTGCCGCCGTGGCCACGTTGCTGATCATCTTCACCACGACACTGATGCTCGGGCTGGAATGGCTGCGCGGGCGCAGACGCTGACAGCGTGTCACACTTGCCTCGATCTTGCGCCGTGTCCCGACTCTTTATACTATTATTTTTGTAGCTACTAAAGCTTGTTTTACAAGGGCTATAGCCCTATTTTATTTATGAATTCTGGAGCCTTCATGTCAATGTCAACCTCTCCCTTATCCCTTCTCAAAGACCCCACCCTGCTGAAAACCGACGCTTTCATCAACGGCCAGTGGGTCACCGGCAGCAGCCGTTTTGCTGTAACCGACCCGGCCACCGGTGCGCACCTGGCCGATGTGGCCAACCTGGGCGCCGCCGATGCGCAAGCAGCCATCGCCGCCGCCAACGCCGCCTGGCCAGCCTGGCGCGCCAAAACCGCCAAAGAACGCAGCATCATCCTGCGCAAATGGTTTGACCTGATCATGGCCAACCAGGACGACCTGGGGCGCATCATGACGGCCGAAGAAGGCAAGCCGCTGCCCGAAGCCAAAGGTGAAATTGCCTACGGTGCCAGCTTTGTCGAATGGTTTGCCGAAGAAGCCAAACGCGTCAATGGCGAAACCCTGCCGCAGTTTGACAACAACCGCCGCCTGCTGGTGCTGCGCCAGCCCATTGGCGTGTGCGCCGCCATCACGCCGTGGAACTTTCCCATGGCCATGATCACGCGCAAGGTGTCCCCGGCGCTGGCCGCCGGTTGCCCGGTGGTCATCAAACCCGCCGAGCTGACCCCCTTGAGCGCACTGGCGCTGGCCGAACTGGCCTTGCGCGCAGGCATTCCAGCTGGTGTGCTGAACATCCTGAGCGCCGATGCCGACAACTCGATTGCCATTGGCAAGGTGTTCTGCGCCAGCGATGTGGTGCGCCACATCAGCTTCACCGGCTCTACCGAAGTGGGTCGCATTTTGCTGACCCAATCAGCGCCTACTGTCAAAAAACTGTCGCTGGAACTCGGCGGCAACGCACCCTTCATCGTGTTTGACGATGCCGACATTGACAGCGCCGTGGAAGGCGCGTTTGCCAGCAAATACCGCAACGCCGGGCAAACCTGCGTGTGCTCCAACCGGCTGTATGTGCAGGCCGGGGTCTATGACGAGTTTGTGGCCAAGTTTGCCGCCAAGGTGAAAACCGCCAAGGTCGGCAA
>JAVHPS010000234.1:0-1638 GCA_036170715.1 Rhodoferax sp.
TCGCCAAAATATTGCTCGATCTTGTGGTGCAGAAAAGCCACGTTGACCATGATCTCGGTGATGCCGTGGCGCGCCAGGTGCTCAATCAGGTATTCCATCACCGGTTTGCCCAAAATGGGCACCATCGGCTTGGGTAAATCTTTGGTCAGTGGGCGTACCCGTGTGCCCTGGCCGGCCGCCAGGATCATGCCTTTAGCCATGGTGAAATCCTCTCATTTCATTCTTGTTTGATGGCCGAATTTTGCGATTGGCCTGCCTCTGGCCTGGCTTGCAACGGCATGCGGTAGACCCAGACCGGCTTGCCCACCACGGTGTTGAGCACCACCACCGGTTGCAGTTCCAGCGCCTCAAATTCCAGGCTCACCAACCAAGCGTCAGGTTTGAGTTCAGCACGCGCCTTGGCCACGGCGCGCGGCATGCTCTCAGGGCGCTGAAACAGGTACACCAGGTCAAAGCCAGACCAGTCGGCACGCCAGATGTCACCCTGGCGCACTTCGGCCCAGGGGCAGCGCAGGGCACACAGGGCACGCAGCGGCCAGCTCCATTCCAGGCCGCTCAAACGCGCCTGCGGAAACACCTGGTGCAACGCCATCAGGCCGTCGCCCAAGCCGCAGCCAGCATCTAAAATAATAGCATTAGGCCGAATAAATACATGGGCCTCAAGCCCATTTAATGCCGCACGCGGAGTGGGAAACAAGGGTGCATCACGCCACGCATTGAGCGGATAAATCAGCACCAGCAACAGCAGGGGCAGTAACCAGGCCCAGGCGGGCAATGCTGCCAGTCCTGAAGCGGCCAACGACAGCGGAAAGCCCAGCGCAATCATCCAGCGCCGCCACCAAGTGCTGCCCATCACACTGGCCAGCACCCCCACCGCGCACACGACACCCAAACCAGGCAAGGGTGCGACACCCGCAGCCACCATGCCGCCAAAGAGCAGCCAAGACAGACCCCAGACCAGCAGTGCAGATAAAGGCCAGGGCAGGCGCAAGGGCATCGTTTTAAACCACTTTCAGCTGGCTTTTATAGGCTATTGCACGCAGCGCGTGGCCGCAGCGCGCAATTTGTCGAGCAAGCCGTTGAGCTCGTCCAAGGAACCAAATTGCACACTGAGTTCGCCCATTTCTTCCATGCGGCCAGCGCGTTTGACACGTTTTTTGACGCGCACTTCGACCTGCGCCATGAGCAAATCAGACAGCTCTTCTTCGACCCGTTTCAAGTCGCGCGATTTGTCTTTTTTGGGTTTACCAGCCACCAGAGAAAACTCGGCACTGAGCTTTTTGACCAGGCCTTCGGCCTCGCGCACCGACATTTTTTTGGCCGCAATCTGGTTCGCAGCAGTGATCTGGGTGGCCCGGTCCAGGCTCAGCAGCGCGCGGGCGTGGCCCATGTCCACGTCACCGGCCATCAGCATGGTTTGCACCGGTTCGGCCAGGTTTAAGAGGCGCAGCAGGTTGCTGGCGGCACTGCGACTGCGGCCCACGGCCTGCGCGGCGGCCTCGTGCGTCAAGCCAAATTCCTTGATCAGGCGCTGCAGACCCTGCGCTTCTTCCAGCGGGTTGAGGTCTTCACGCTGCATGTTTTCGATCAGCGCCATGGCGGCGGCGGCCTCGTTGGGCACGTCGCGCACCAGCACCG
>JAVHPS010000235.1:0-1631 GCA_036170715.1 Rhodoferax sp.
CCACCATGAGCAACCCTGCCCTGCCCAACTACCCGCAATGGGGCACGGCGGTGCCTGGCATGGGGCGCTCGATCTATGTCGGTGTGAACGTCAAGTTCTGATGCCAACGGTCAAGCCAGCCCACCTCAGACCGGCTTGCGTGAGCGCATTTCTGTTGCTATTTTTAATAGAGCTACTCATGCTTATTCCATAAGCACTAGAGGCTAATTTTTATATAAATAGGACTTGCGCAAAATTGCTCCAGCTAGGCGCCCCGACGCAGACAGTACAAGCGTACGGCAAGTCGGGGCAACAACGCTGGGGCGGTTTTGCATCAGTCCTGGTAAAGGAGAGTCCCATGGAAACCGTACTTTCAAGCCCTGTCAATCGCCACTTGAACGCCCGCGAGGTCTTGCACCTGCAAGACCAGCGGCACATGTGGCGCGTGCAGTCTGGCGCGTTGCGCATGGACAGTGCCGCCACCGATGAAGCCAGCCGTTTCATGCGGCTGGCGCTGCCGGGCGATGTGGTGGGAGTTGAGCAATGGGTGGGCACGCCTGACACCTTGAGCTATCGGGCACTGACCCCGGTGCTGCTTTGCCCGGTGCAGGCCACAGGATCAGAGGTGATGAACATCCTGATGGAAACCGTGGTGGTGGCGCACCAGCGCTGCCGCGAGGTGGTCACCCTGCGCACCGGGCCGGTGTCGCAGCGGGTCAAAGCGCTGCTGCTGATGTTTGCCGAGCACGTCAGCCCGACTGCCACCAGCACCGCCGAGTGCGCCGTGCCCAACCTGGCGGACATGGCCGAGGTGCTGGACGCCGCGCCCGAGACGGTGTCACGGGTGTTCAGCAGCATGCGCCGCCTGGACTACCTGCAAGACCGCAAACCCCAGCGCGCCAGTTTCAGCAGCCTGGCCTTGCGCGCCCAGGCGTTGATTCCGGGCATGACCAGCAGCTCGGCGGCGCTGCGCGGGCAAATGGCTGCGGCATAAATGGACGTGCAACTGCCGCTGCGACAGTGACCCGTGCCGATCGTTTCATTTTTACTTTGTTTCACTTTTCAATAAGAGGCCAGACGATGATCGTGTCCAATTTCCTACAGCGTTTTTTTCGCTTCGTTTTGGCAGCACTGGTGAGTGTTTTTGCACTGAGCGGCTGGGCCGCCACGGTTGAAATCACCGATGCCCTGGGGCGCAAGGTCAAAGTCGCCAGTCCGGTGCAGCGGGTGGCGCTCAATTTCAACTTTGAGGAATTCACCGCCGTGGCGGGCAAAGACAACTGGGCCAAAGTGGTGGGTATCTCACGCGCACCTTGGGAGGGCTGGCGCCCGGTGATCTTCAAGCGCTACGCCGCCGTCATCCCCAACCTGCAGGCCATGCCCGACATTGGGCACTCGGACGACGGCACCTTCAGTGCTGAAAAAGTCATTGCCCTCAAACCCGACGTGATATTCATCGCCGAGTGGACCTACAAGTCGCTGCAAACCGCACGCGACCAGATTGAGGCGGCGGGCATTCCGATTGTGGTGATTGACTACAACGCCCAGCTGCTGGAGCGCCACATGGCCTCCACCCGCGCCATCGGCAAGGTGATGGGCACTGAAGCCCGTGGTGAAGAGCTGGCCAAACTCTATGAGCGCGAATACAACGA
>JAVHPS010000236.1:0-1625 GCA_036170715.1 Rhodoferax sp.
TCGGCACCATCTGGCAGATTTTTGGCCGTACCGATATTGGCCTGATGGGCGCGGCATTGCAGGGCCTGGGCATTGATTACAGCTACACCGGCAACGCCACGCACGCCTGGCTGACGGTGCTGTTGATGGATGTGTGGCACTGGACACCGCTGGTGGGTCTACTGGGCTACGCCGGACTGCGCTCCATTCCAGATGCGTATTACCAGGCGGCCAGTATTGATGGCGCAAGCAAGTTCGCCGTGTTTCGCTACGTGCAGTTGCCCAAGATGCGCGGTGTGTTGATGATTGCCGTGCTGTTGCGCTTCATGGACAGTTTCATGATTTACACCGAACCTTTTGTGCTCACCGGCGGCGGGCCGGGCAACTCCACCACGTTCCTGTCGCAATTCTTGACCATCAAGGCGGTGGGACAGTTTGACATTGGTCCGGCAGCCGCGTTTTCGTTGATTTACTTTTTGATCATCTTGTTGCTGTGTTTCATTTTGTACAACTGGATGCAGCGCGTGGGTACGCAGGACAAGGAGGGGGCACATGAATAAGCCAGGCTTTCAAAAACGCAACCTGTTCATGGTGGCGTACATCGTGTTTGCCTTGTTGCCGGTGTATTGGATGGTGAACATGTCGTTCAAGACAAACCAGGAGATTTTGGCCAGTTTCTCGCTGTTTCCGCAGCACTTCACCTGGGCCAATTACAAGACCATTCTGACCGATGCATCGTGGTATTCGGGTTACATCAACAGCCTGATTTATGTCGGCATCAACACCGTGATTTCGATCACCGTGGCCTTGCCCGCGGCGTATGCGTTTTCACGCTACAGTTTTTTGGGTGACAAACACGTGTTTTTCTGGCTGTTGACCAACCGCATGACACCCCCAGCGGTGTTTTTGTTGCCGTTTTTCCAGCTTTACTCCACCGTGGGGTTGATGGATACACACATTGCCGTGGCGTTGGCACACCTGCTGTTCAACGTGCCGCTGGCGGTCTGGATTCTCGAAGGGTTCATGAGTGGCATTCCACGCGAAATTGATGAAACCGCCTACATCGATGGTTACTCGTTTCCGGCCTTTTTTGTCAAGATATTCCTGCCACTGATCAAGGCCGGCGTAGGGGTGGCGGCGTTCTTTTGCTTCATGTTCAGCTGGGTGGAGTTGTTGCTGGCGCGCACCCTGACCAGTGTGAACGCCAAGCCGATTGTGGCCATCATGACGCGCACCGTATCCGCCTCAGGCATGGACTGGGCGACGCTGGCTGCCGCTGGCGTGTTGACGATTGTGCCGGGCGCGATCGTGATCTGGTTTGTGCGCAACTACATCGCCAAAGGGTTTGCGATGGGCCGCGTTTGAAGACCTCTTTCCCAACCGAATCAGGAGCAACACATGTTTGAATGGATGGCCTGGACGACACCTGTCGCCGTGTTTTTTACTTGCATTGCCCTCATGCTGTTTGGCATGACCGTGTGGGAAATCAAATCGCCCACGATCTTGCGGCGCGGCTTTTTACCGATGGCCACCACGCGCGGGGATCGGCTATTCATCGGGCTGCTGTCGGCGGCTTACATCAATTTGGCCTTTGTTGGCCTCAGTGGTCGGTTGATGCTCTGGTTTGGCTTGGACTCAGAGCCGTC
>JAVHPS010000237.1:0-7954 GCA_036170715.1 Rhodoferax sp.
TCACCCAGCCACCAAAAATGTCGCCGTTGGCGTTGACATCGCGCGGCATCGGAATCACCTTGAGCACCAGCTTTTCATCGGTGGGCAGGTTGACGGAATCTGGCGTGTGGGTTGCGGGGCTTTCAGACATGGGCACAATCCTTGGTTAAAGTGTTGAGGACAGAGCGGGTGCACTTCGTGCCCTGCGGGCTGTCCCGCAAATATTTAGGATTGTCCCCCATGCGTCGCCCTTCTTCTGCCCACCGCGGCACGGTTCCCGATTCCACGTCTGCAGGTGCACCAGGTCATGCCGCCGCGCCACGCTCGGACTGGGCCACGTTGCAGCGTCTGTTTCCCTATCTGTGGCAGTACAAATGGCGCGTGATGGCGGCGCTGGCGTTCATGGTCGGGGCCAAGCTGGCCAACGTGGGTGTGCCGCTGCTGCTCAAGGAGCTGATCGACACCCTGAACCCCAAGGCTGAACTGGGGGCGCAAGCCTTGCTGATCGTGCCGCTGGGTTTGTTGCTGGCCTACGGGCTGCTGCGCTTGTCCACCACCTTGTTCGCTGAGCTGCGTGAGCTGATTTTTGCCAAAGCCACCGAGGGTGCGTCGCGCAGCATCAGCCTGCAGGTGTTTCGCCACCTGCACGCCCTGAGCCTGCGCTTTCACCTGGAGCGCCAGACCGGCGGCATGACGCGCGACATTGAGCGCGGCACACGCGCCGTGCATGCGCTCATCAGCTATTCTTTGTACAGCATTTTCCCGACCCTGATTGAGGTGACGCTGGTGCTGAGCGTGCTGGCGGTCAAGTTTGACCTGTGGTTTGCCTGGATCACCATGGCGGCGCTGGTGCTCTACATCCTCTTCACCATCACCGTGACCGAATGGCGCACCCAGTTCAGAAAGCAGATGAACGAGTTGGACAGCACGGCGCACAGCCGCGCCATTGATTCGCTGCTGAATTACGAGACCGTTAAGTACTTCAATAACGAAGATTTTGAGGCCAAACGCTACGACGACAACCTGGAGCGTTACCGCAAGGCGGCACTCAAAAGCCAAACCACCTTGAGCGTGCTCAACACCGGCCAGCAACTCATCATTGCCGCCGGCCTGGTGCTGATGCTGTGGCGCGCCACGCAGGGCGTGGTGGACGGCCGCATGACGCTGGGCGACCTGGTGATGGTCAACGCCTTCATGATCCAGCTCTACATTCCGCTGGGGTTTTTGGGTGTGCTGTACCGCGAGATCAAGCAGGGTCTGACTGACCTCGAAAAAATGTTTACCCTGATGGAGCGCGAGCGTGAGATTGCCGACTTGCCCGGTGCCTTGCCGCTGGTGCTGGTGAATGCGGGATCAAGGGTGCTGGAGGCGGCGGGCCAGGCTAGCGTGGCATTTAGAAACGTGAATTTTGCCTACGACCCGGCGCGGCCGATTCTGCACAACATCAGTTTTGACATTCCGGCGGGCAAAACGGTGGCCGTGGTCGGGCCGTCGGGCTCGGGCAAGTCCACCCTGGCGCGCTTGTTGTTCCGGTTTTACGACGTGCAAAGCGGCCAGATTCTGATTGCCGGGCAAGACATCAAACAAGTCACCCAAGCCAGCGTGCGCGCCGCCATTGGCATCGTGCCGCAAGACACCGTGCTGTTCAACGACACCGTGGAATACAACATTGCCTACGGCAAACCGGGGGCCACACGCGCTGAGGTGGAGGAGGCCGCCAAGTCCGCCCACATCCACGCCTTCATCGCCGCCACGCCCAAGGGCTACGACACCATGGTCGGTGAGCGCGGGCTGAAACTCTCGGGTGGCGAAAAGCAGCGCGTGGCGATTGCACGCACCCTGCTCAAAAACCCGCCGATTCTGATCTTTGACGAAGCCACTTCCGCGCTGGACAGCGCCAACGAACGTGCCATTCAGGCCGAGCTGCAAAGCGTGGCGCAAAACAAAACCACGCTGGTGATTGCGCACCGCTTGTCCACCGTGGTCGATGCGCATGAAATTCTGGTGATGGAAGCCGGGCACATTCTGGAACGTGGCGCACACGCCGAGCTGCTGGCCAAGAATGGCCGCTACGCGGCCATGTGGGCGCTGCAGCAGAGTGCCGAATAGCAGCCGTCAGGTCTCGGCTGCCGCCACCGGCCAAGGCGTGGGTTGGCGCAGCGCCCACTACACTTGGGCTGTTGAAATTTTCAGGTTGTATGGGATGGATATTTTTTTGCTGCTGGCGCTGTTGGGCGTGGTGTTGCATGTGTTCAAGTCGCGCGAGCAATCTGAACGTGTGGCCTTGTTGGGGCGCTATCTGGGCAAGTTTCAGATTGAAAAACTGATGCTGGACGTGCTGTCCGGCTACAACCGTGCCTTGGCTGAAACCGATGTGCAGCGCCAAACCCAGGTGTGGCGCTACCTGGAGCCACAAGAGCAGAGCCTGGCTGATCAATGCAGCCGATTTGTGCTCGACTTGGCCGAGGTCTATGAAGCCCGCGCGCGGGTCAGCCGCTTACCGCTGGCGCTGCCATTTTTGTCGCTGGCCGTGCCGTCGAGCACGTTTGATTTGCGCCAACTCATGCGTGTGCACAGCCAGGGCATCAACCAGGCGGTGGCCAATGCACAGGGTTTGAGTGCCAAACGCCGCGCTTTCACCGTGATGGCCGAGTTGCTGTTGCTGCAGCACAGCTGCCACTGGTTTTGCCGCTCCAAACTGGTGGCCTCGGCGCGTTTGCTGGCACGCCACCAAACCGCTTATGCGCAGCTGCTGGATGCCGTTACACCACAAACGCGGCAGGCCTACCTGGCGCTGCTTGGGGTTGAAAAAGGCTGAAGAGCCTGACTAAAATTTCAGAATAAAATAGTGCTATAGCCCTTGCAAATCAAGGGCTATTAGCTATAAAAAACGTAGCAGTTTTGATGCCGGCCAAGGTCAGCAAGAGCGAGCCGAACAAATGCAAGGCGGCGGTGCCAAAACCCAGCAGGTAGCGCTGTTGCCCCAACATGCCCACCACCTCGGCTGAGAAGCTTGAAAACGTGGTCAGCGCACCTAAAAAACCGGTGATGATGGCCAAGCGCCAGGCCGGATCAAGCTGCGGTAGCGCCTGAAACACGGCCACCGCCACGCCAATCAAATAGCCCCCGAGCAGGTTGGCGGCCAGTGTGCCCCAGGGCAGCATGGCCCCCGGGTTGAGCCACAGCCCCAGCCCCCAGCGACCCAACGCGCCAAGGCAGGCTCCGAAGCAAATGGCAAGCACTGACAACATGTTCAGGCCGCCCGGCTCAAGGCGCTTTGGGGGCTGACTTGACGGTTCGCGCAGGTTTGAACGCCGCGTTGTTGACCGTCACACCTTCGGCAGAAAATTTGGCCGCTTTGGCCACGCCAATGCCATGGACGCGCACGATGACATCGTTCCAGTCCTTAAAGGGGCCTTTTTTGCGCTCAGCCAGAATTTGGCCGGAAGTGCCCGGGCCAATGCCCTTGACGCTGTCGAGTTCGGCCTCTGATGCTTGGTTGATGTCCAGCGCGGCAAAGCTGGCAATAGCGTACAGCAGCGCCGCAAGGGTCAGGCATTTTTTGAACATGAAAGGGCTCCTGTTTAGCAAAGGGGGTTAGCGTTGTTGTGCCAGCCACTGTACGTAGCTGCGCACGCCGGTTTGCACATCGGCAAAGGTGTGGTTGCAGCCGGTGGCGCGCAGGGCGCTCAGGTCGGCCTGGGTGTAGCACTGGTATTTGCCACGCAGCGCGTCTGGGAAAGGCATGTATTCAAGCAAACCTTCAGTCACCAATTGATCCAGCGTCAAGGCGCTTTGCCCCTGGAGCTGGCGCAGTGTGTTGACGGTGGCGCTGGCGATGTCGTTGAACGGTTGGGCGCGGCCGGTGCCCAGGTTGAAAATGCCAGAAATGCCGGGGTGGTCAAAGAACCACAGGTTGACCGCCACCACGTCGTCGATGAAGACAAAGTCACGCAGTTGTGCCCCGGCCGCGTAGCCGCCGTAGTCGCCAAACAGTTTGACCTTGCCCTGCGCCTTGAACTGGTTGAACTGATGAAACGCGACGCTGGCCATGCGGCCTTTGTGTTGTTCGCGCGGGCCGTACACGTTGAAGTATCTGAAGCCCACCACCTGCATGGTTTTGCCGGCAAAGGCGCGTTGGAATTCGTGGCCGCATTCACGCCGCATGCGTTGGTCAAACAGCAGTTTGGAGTAGCCATAGACGTTCAGCGGCAGCTCAAAGGCGGGTTCTTCGCGGAATGTGTCCGAGCCGCCATAAGTGGCGGCGCTGGAGGCGTACAGCAGGCGCGCGCCGCGCTTTTGGCAGGCCTGGTACAACTTGACCGAAGTGGCAAAGTTGTTCTGCATCATGTACTTGCCGTTGGCTTCCATGGTGTCGCTGCAAGCGCCTTCGTGGAAGATGGCTTCTACTTGGCCATAGTCGCCGCTGGCGTAGTCGTCGTAAAAGGTGTCGGCATCGACATAGTCGGTGATGTGCAGGTCGGCCAGGTTGCGGAACTTGTCGCCCTGGGTCAGGTCATCGACCGCAATGATGTCGGTCAGGCCGCGTGCGTTGAGACCTTTGATCAGGTTGGCACCAATAAAACCGGCCGCGCCGGTGACAACGATACGGGTCATGCAAACAACTCCTCATAAGACACGGTGGCGGTACCAAATTTGCCCACCACCAAACCACCAGCGCGGTTCGCCAGCGGCAACGCGTCGCGCAAACTCAGGCCTGCAGCCACCAAGGCGGCCATGGTGGCAATGACGGTGTCGCCGGCACCGGTCACGTCAAACACTTCGCGCGCCTGGGCGCTGACGCTGACCTGGCCTTGCGCGTCAAACAGCGTCATGCCTTCTTCGCTGCGTGTCAGCAGCACGGCCTGCAGGCCCAGACTGTGGCGCAGGTGCTGCACCTTGGCTTGCAGGTCTGATTCGTCGTGCCAAGCGCCAATGACTTGTTGCAGTTCCGCCCGGTTCGGGGTGATGACATCGGCTCCTTGGTAGCGCGAATAGTCAGCACCTTTGGGGTCAATCAAAATGGGTTTGCCGGCGCTGTGGGCACGGGCAATCATGTCACTCACATGCGCCAGGCCGCCTTTGCCGTAATCCGAAAACAACACCGCCTGGTGCTGGGGCAGCAGCTGGGTGAAGGTGGCGGTTTGCGATGCCAGCACTTCGTTTTGCGGTGTGTTCTCAAAGTCCATGCGAAGCAGCTGTTGTTGACGGCCTATGACGCGCAGCTTGACTGTGGTTTTGAGCCGGGCATCGCGGCCAAAATGGGTCTGGATACCGGTGCCAGCCACCAACGCCTCCAGCTTGTGGCTGGCCTCGTCGTCACCGACCACGGTCAGTAACGAGGCTTGTGCACCCAGCGTGACCACGTTGTAAGCCACGTTGGCTGCACCGCCGTTGCGCTCTTCTTCACGTGTGACGCGCACCACCGGCACAGGCGCTTCCGGGCTGATGCGATCGACCGCGCCGTACCAGTAGCGGTCCAGCATCACGTCGCCCACGACCAGCACGCGGGCTTGGCTCAAGCGCTCTTTTGAAATGTTCATAATTCTTCGACCCGTCGGGCGGGGTAACTGTCCCAGGTCTGGCAGCCTGGGCATTGCCAGAAATGGTGCATGGCTTCAAAGCCACAGGCGGCGCAGCGGTAGCGCAGCAGCGGCTGGGTGGCATGCTCCAGGGCGCGCTGCACCTGGGGGTGAAATTGTTCGTGCTCTAGTTTCTCACCGGCAATCCATTTGCTGGCTGCCACCAAAGAGGGTTCTTTTTCAAGGTGACGGGCATACCAGTCACGGGCGCTGACGCTGGGTTCTGCACAGGCGCTGGAGAGTGTCACCACAGCATCGAGCAGATCCAGGCACGGCTTGCTGGCATATAAGGTTTGAAGCTGTTGCAACGTTTGCGCGGTGTGCCCACAGCGCAAGGCCAGGGCGGCCAGTGGTTGGGCGATCAGGGGAATGGCCGCAGGTGTGCGGCTCAAGGCTTCTGTGAGGGTTGCCCATGCCAGGTCAGGCAAGCCCATTTTTTCTTGCAGCTGCGCCAAATCCAAACGGGCACGGGCGGCATCAGGCGCTTTTTGAATCGCTTTTTGCAGCAATTCACCGGCCTGTGCCCACTGTGCTTGGGCCGCCAGCGTGGCCGATTGCTCGCACAGGTAATGCGCCAGGCGGGTGCTGAAACTGCCTGGCGCAGCCTGGTCAAGCCGCTCTGCCACCTGCGCCGCCAGCGCCCAGTCGCGGCTGCGCTCGTAGTTGGCCAGCAACGCGAGTCGGGCTTGGGCCTCGAACGGTGTGCCTTCGAGTTTGAGCAATGCAGCTTCGGCGCGGTCGAGCAAGCCGGCTTTGAGAAAATCCAGCGCCAGCGCGTGTTGCGCCCGATGCCGATCCGCCTGGCTGATGTCACCGCGTGACAGCAAATGCTCATGCACCCGCACCGCGCGGTCATATTCGCCCCGGCGGCGAAACAGGTTGCCCAGGGCAAAGTGCAGCTCGGACGTGTCCGGGTCGTTTTGCACCGCTTCAATAAAGGCATCAATGGCCTGATCTTGCTGCTCGTTGAGCAAGTAGTTCAGGCCCTTGAAGTAGGCTTTGGGGGCTTGGTGGTTTTCCAGCCGGATCTGGCGTAAATCCAGCCGCGAGGCCATCCACCCGAGCACAAAGGCCAGCGGTAGCCCCAGCAGTATCCAGCTCAAATCAAACCCCATCAACGTAACCCGAGATGACGGCCTGCGCCGGGGGCAGGTTGGTGGGAGCGGTTACGGCAGACTGCGAGGCGTGGGTAGCGCGCTGGCGCAGCCAACGCGGCAGCATGCCCAACACGCCGACCGCCACGCCCATGCTAAACGCCGACAACACCACCAACACCAGTGGTGATTGCCATTGCGTACCAAAGAAAAAATGCACGGTAGTGACTTGCTGGTTGTTCAGCGCAAAGGCAAACAGGGTAAAAAAAATGGCGGCCTTCACGACCCACTTCAGCAGCCATAGCATGTGTTTCATCCAAATCCCCCGGTGGAGCGGCAATTTTACCGTTCAGGGTTGGGTGGCCCGCAGCAACTCATCGGTGCGCTGATCCACATCCTTGCGCAAGGCTTTGCCGGGCTTGAAGTGGGGCACGCGTTTTTCTGGAATGGCCACACTGTCGCCACTGCGCGGGTTGCGCCCCATGCGCGGTGGGCGATGGGTGACGGCAAAACTGCCAAAGCCACGGATTTCGATGCGGTGACCGCGTACCAGCGCATCGTTCATGGCATCCAGAATGGCTTTGACGGCAAACTCGGCATCACGTTGGGTGAGCTGGGCAAACTTGGCCGCCAATTCTTCAACAAGGTCTGAGCGTGTCATACAACCAATACCTTTGTGGAACAAAAAAACGACCGGTGCGCACAGGCTGCCGGTCGTTGATTTGGTGCTGCAATAACTGGATCAGTTATTGTTGTCGAGCTTGGCGCGCAGCAACGCACCCAGGCTGGTGGTGCCAGCGTTTTCACGCGCTGACTGTTGGCTCAAGGTGGCCATGGCTTCGTTTTGGTCAGCTGCGTCCTTGGCTTTGATCGACAACTGGATGTTGCGGGTCTTGCGATCGACATTGACCACCACCGCGGTGACTTCGTCACCTTCTTTGAGCACGTTGCGGGCATCTTCGACGCGGTCGCGAGAGATTTCAGAGGCGCGCAGGTAACCCAGAATGTCTTCGCCCAAGTCGATTTCAGCGCCCTTGGCATCCACGGTCTTGACCTTGCCCGTGACCACAGAACCCTTGTCGTTGATCGAGGTAAAGGTGGTGAAGGGGTCTGAGTCGAGCTGTTTGATACCCAGCGAGATGCGTTCGCGATCCACGTCCACCGCCAGCACCAGGGCTTCAACTTCCTGGCCCTTTTTGTACTCGCGCACGGCGGCTTCGCCGGGCTCGTTCCAGGACAGGTCGGACAGGTGCACCAGGCCGTCAATGCCAGCAGCCAAGCCGACGAACACGCCGAAGT
>JAVHPS010000238.1:0-1622 GCA_036170715.1 Rhodoferax sp.
TCTACCATATTCGCGACGGGCAAACGGTTGAAGAGGCGGGTGAGGGGCGGGCGCTGGGTTGAGGCAAAAATAGGTTGTCTTGGTTGGGGTCCATCAAAGGCAATGGACGTGATGATTCAAAAAATTTGTGGTGCCAGCTTCAATAAAACGTTTCTGAACTTATTATTTGGAACAAATTGATGTTCATCACAATCAAGATTTTCGATGTGATTTTTTAGGGAATTCAATATGATCCATTCGCAAGCCAATCGTTTTGACAGTAGTTTCAAATTGATAAATCACACTTTTTTTTCCTTTATCAACCAATGTCTGGCGTTGTTATGTTTGTGGCTGGTTACCGCTTCATTTCAAAATGCCATTGCTGCCCAGGTTGAAGCCAAGTCTCCTTCTTTGTTTGCGGTGGTCTACCGAATTGACGGTGAAATCACTGCAGTCAATGCCGCGGGTTCAAGGTTGCTGCATTTGGGTGATAAGGTGTTGACCGGGGAGCGTATTTCAGCAGCATCTTCATCTGAAGGTGTACTTAAAACGCTTGATGGCGGTTATGTCGCCATCAGACCGGGTGCTGAATTCATTGCAGAGCGTTTCGCAGCCGAAGGTAAGTCCTCAGACCACAGCAATTTGAATCTGATCAAAGGCGCTTTACGCATCATTTCAGGCTGGATAGGCAAGATTAACCAAAAGGGGAGTTTGGTCAGTACGGCTACGGCCACGGTCGGTATTCGGGGCACAGATCATGAACCATATGTGTTACTTGACGACGACCCTGCGACAAACCGTTTTCACCCAGGCACCTACGATAAAGTTAACCAAGGCGGTACAACCCTCACCGCTGCCGGGCAAGCCGTTGACATTGACCCTGGAAAAGTGGGGTTTGCACGCTCACAGCGAAAGCACCGTGAACGTGCTTTGATGACATTGCTGTTTCCAGTTTTACTGGACAAAGTGCCAGAGTTTTACGTTCCTGGAAAATTTGATGCAGAGATGGATGAACTCTCCAAAAGCGCCAAATCAAGCAATCTACGTGAGCTGCAAGCTATGCGAAAAAAAGTAGCAGCATGTGTGCCAGGTGAAGTTGCTGCAAGTTGGATCAAAAAGCTTGACCAGCACATTGTGAGCAGGCAGGCTGAACCTATAAGCGCCATGTTTGGGGAGAACGTCCGCATCAAAGCAACTGTCCGAGACGCCAATGGCAATATGAATGAACTCTACATTGAGCGTTCTGATTTTGTTCAAAGCATCACAGCTTCAGTCAATTCTTTGAAAAATTACAAGCATCGGCGCATCAGTATCGAGGGCAATCCGGCTGAGGCCAGTCAACAAGCTTGTGCACCCATCAGGGTGAAATCGATTGTCATTGAAGAGGGTCGACAGGCTGGTAAACCTTATCGATTTGAGTCTGAAGAAATCTACTTGCTTGAGCAATTTGATGGGCAGTGGCTGGCGGTTGAAGCGGAAACTACCCAACGTTGAGATGGGTTTTTGACGTTGGTCGCAGCGCGACGCGTGCATGGACATTGGATTTGGTTGGCATACATTGTTGCCACACACGACAAAAAAACATCTGTTGTCTGGTGGTGGAGAGGATGAGGATCGAACTCACGACCTCTACATTGCGAACG
>JAVHPS010000239.1:0-1599 GCA_036170715.1 Rhodoferax sp.
GGCGGGCGTGGCTGCCGGCGTAGCCGGTTTCGGGCACGGGCGGGTCGGTGCGGAGTTGGTCAAACTGCACCACCGGTTGCGCTGGGTGCGCATGGGCATGGTCGTGCGGATGGTCGTGGTCGTGGGGGTGGTTGTGTGTCATGGGGGTTCAGAAAAGCTTGGCCGGTATTGTCTTTGATCTGACGGCAGGGCAATAGGCGCGCGGTGCTGGCAGGACATTCGCTTTACAGCTATGATGTGCTTTACTTTTTGTTTTGTAAAGGAATTAATCATGTTGGCTAAGGCAGTTGTGTCAAGCAAAGGGCAGGTCACGCTGCCCGCGGCCATGCGCGCGAAACTGGGCATCAGCGCGGGTTCGCATATCCAGTTTGAATTGCGCGGGCAAGAGCTGGTGATCAAGCCAGAGTTGCCGATGAGCGCCTACCGCGGGATGTTGAAAAAGTACAACCTGAATCCGGCTGATCTGGAAATCGAGAAAGAACCGGATCGGGAGTTTGAATGAATGTCGTCGATTCTTCGGGGTGGATTGAATACCTGTTGGACACGGATCGGGCCGACTTGTTTGCCGCTCCTATTGAGCAGCGCAACACCTTGTTCGTGCCCGTGATTGCCCTGTTTGAAGTGCACAAGGTGCTGAGCCGCAAAGTGCCGCCGGAGGCGGTGGCGCAGTGCCTGGACGTGATGCGCCTGGGCCGGGTGCTGGAGATCACCGACCGGCGCGCCGTGGCTGCGGCTCAAGTGGCGGCAGCGCACTGCCTGGCCATGGCCGATGCCATGATGTACAGCCTGGCGCAAGAGATAGGTGCCACGTTCTGGACACAAGACATTGACTACCAGGGCTTGCCCGGGGTGAACTACTTTGCCAAGCCGTAAGGGGCGGCTCGTTCACTGCTCAAAATGGTGTTTGACGCGGTCTTGCAGCAGTTGCCGTGTGGCTTCTTCGTCGCAGCTGGCGAGCTGGTCGTAAATGGCGCGCGCCATGGGTTTGAAGACGGCCATGACCCCCGGATCAAAGTGGCTGTCGGTGTCTTTTTCAAGAATCGCCATGCTGGCCTCAAAACTCATGGGTTCCTTGTAGGGGCGCTTGGAGCACAGGGCATCAAACACATCGGCCACGGCAAAAATGCGTGCCGGTAGCGGGATGGCATCACCCGCAAGTTGCGCCGGGTAGCCGCTGCCATTCCATTTTTCATGGTGTGCGGCCACCACGTCTTGTGCGCCGTCGAGCCAGCCTGCGCCCACCACAATGTCTTTGCCTTGGGTCACGTGGGTGCGCATGATGGTCATTTCGGCATCGTCGAGTTTGCCGGGTTTGAGCAGAATGGCATCGGGAATGCCGATCTTGCCCACGTCGTGCAAAAAGCTGCCGGCAATCAAGGCTTGCATGGCATGGCCGGTAATTCCCATTTGCTCGGCTATGCCCGCCGCAATCCAGGCCACGCGGTAGTTGTGTGCGCCGGTGTCAGAGTCACGTTTGGCAATGGCGCGACCCAGCGCCTCCATCATTGAAATATGCGAGTCCAGCACCTCGCGGGTTTTTTGTGCGTTGTCGGCCGACAGGTGCACCACCACCGGGTACAGCACCGCGCCACACAACAA
>JAVHPS010000240.1:0-1595 GCA_036170715.1 Rhodoferax sp.
CGTCGCACCATTTTGTGGGTGATTTTTGGTTTTTCCCTGGTCATGCTGTGGGACCAATGGCAGGTTTATAACGGGCGCAAACCCACCTTTTTTCCGGGTGCTGTTCCGACTGCGTCCCAGGCCGCCAAGCCGCCGGCTGCAGCCAGCACCCCGGATGGCGTTCCGGCTGCTACAACTAGCATAGCGGGTGCTCCATTGGTTGCTGGGGCTGCAGCCACAAATGTTCCGCAATCCAAGGCTTCAGCTGTGGCGCATGAGAAAGTGCTGGTGCAAACTGATGTGTTCAAACTCACCTTTGATACCGAAGGCGGCTCGCTGGTGCAAGTGGAGTTGCTCAAACACGCCGACATGGCTGACAAGAGCCGCAATTTTGTGCTGCTCGATGACAGCCCGGCGCGCGTTTACCTGGCGCAATCGGGTCTGATTTCTACCACGGTGGGAGCGGCCTTGCCAACACACAAATCGGTCATGACCTTGATGCCTGGTGAACGCACCCTGGCAGAAGGCAGCCAGACGCTGGAATTGCGTTTTGAATCTGCCGAAGTGGGCGGTGTCAAGCTGGCCAAGACCTACACCTTGACACGTGGCAGCTACGCCATTGCGGTCAAACACGAGGTGATCAACACCGGTATCGCACCGGTGGCACCGCAGCTTTATCTACAGTTGGTGCGTGACGGTAACAAGCCTGTGGGTGAATCGTCGTTTTATTCCACCTTCACCGGTCCTGCGATTTACACCGAAGCCAAAAAATACCAAAAAGTGGAATTTACCGACATTGAAAAAGGCAAGGTTGACATTGAAAAAACCGCCACCAATGGCTATGTGGCCATGGTGCAGCACTACTTTGCCAGCGCCTGGTTGCTGGGTGACGGCATCCAGCGCGACCTGTTCATGCGCAAGGTCGACAACAACCTGTACGCGGTTGGCATGATCACCCCCCTGGAAGCCATTGCCCCAGGGGCGCGAAAAACCGTACAAACCCAACTCTTTACCGGGCCACAAGAAGAAAACATGCTGGCCGCCCTGGCTCCTGGGCTGGAACTGGTCAAAGACTACGGCTGGCTGACCATGCTGGCCAAGCCCCTGTACTGGTTGCTGGACCAATTGCACAAACTCATCAGCAACTGGGGTTGGTCGATTGTGGCGCTGGTGCTGTTGCTGAAAGTGGCGTTTTACTGGCTCAACGCCAAGGCCTACGCCAGCATGGCCAAAATGAAGGCGGTGAACCCGCGCATCACTGAGATGCGTGAGCGCCTCAAGGACAACCCGCAACAGATGCAGCAAGAAATGATGCGCATCTACCGCGAGGAAAAAGTCAACCCCATGGGCGGTTGCTTCCCGATCATGATCCAGATTCCGGTGTTCATTGCGCTGTACTGGGTGCTGCTGGCCAGTGTCGAAATGCGCAACACGCCCTGGATCGGCTGGATCCACGACCTGTCCTCGCCCGACCCGTTCTACATTTTGCCGATTGTCATGACCCTCACGACCGTGCTGCAAACCTCGCTCAACCCGGCTCCACCTGACCCGATGCAGGCCAAGATGATGTGGTTCATGCCGCTGGCCTTCAGCGTGATGTTCTTCTTCTTCCCGGC
>JAVHPS010000241.1:0-7780 GCA_036170715.1 Rhodoferax sp.
CCATGTGGGCTTGCTCAGCCAGTTGCCAGGCATCGAGTTTTTCAACAAAAGCCGGCTGCATGTGTTCGCGAAAGGTCTCCACCATTTGCACCACCAGCTTTTGCCCGCGTGGCATGGCGGACACACCACTGCGGCCTTGGCGGGCTTGTGCACCGGCCTTGAGCCAGGCGGGCGTGGCGTGGCGGCGTCCGCGGGCATCGGCACCCATGTTGGGTGCGCCGCCAAAGCCAGCAATGCGCCCAAGTGTGGCGGTTGAGCTGTGACCGTTCAGGTCAATCTGCAAGGTCGAACCAATGAACATGTCGCAGGCATAGTGGCCAGCAGCTTGGCACAAGGCGCGGTTGCTGCGCAGGCTGCCGTCGGGACCGGTAAAGAACACGTCTGGGCGGGCGCGAATGTAGTTTTCCATGCCCAATTCAGAGCCAAACGAATGCACCGATTGCACCCAACCCGCTTCAATGGCCGGAATCAGCGCCGGGTGCGGGTTCAGCGCCCAGTGGCTGCAAATCTTGCCTTTGAGTCCCAACGATTCGGCGTAGGTGGGCAGCAGCAACTCAATGGCAGCGGTATCGAAACCAATGCCATGGTTCAGGCGCTGCACGCCGTATTCAGCGTAAATGCCTTTGATGGCCAGCATCGCCATCAACACTTGAATCTCGGAAATTTGTGCCGGATCACGGGTGAACAGGGGCTCGATGGCATGCGGCTTGGGAGCCAAAATGACAAAGTCCACCCAGTCGCCGGGGATGTCCACCCGGGGCAGGGTGTCCAGCAGTTCATTCACCTGTGCAATCACAATGCCGCTCTTGAACGCCGTGGCTTCCACAATGGCCGGGGTGTCTTCGGTGTTGGGGCCGGTGAACAGGTTGCCATGCGCATCAGCTGCCTGGGCGCAGACCAACGACACCTGTGGGGTCAGGTCAATCAAGTAGCGGCTAAAAAGCTCCAGATACGTGTGGATGGAACCGATTTGGATTTGACTGGCAGACACCATTTTGGCCAAGCGTGCGGCTTGCGGGCCAGAGAAGGAAAAATCGAGCTTGCTGGCAATGCCGTTCTCAAACACGTCCAAGTGTTCGGGCAGTGCCAGCACCGACTGCAGCATGTGCAGGTCATGCACTTGTGTCGGGTTTAGCTGCGTCAGGCAACGCGCCAAAAAATCTGCTTGTTTCTGGTTGTTGCCCTCGATGCAAACGCGATCAAAAGGTTCAAGTACCGCCGTCAGCAGCGTCGTGGTGGCATCTGTGCTCACGCGCTTGCCGTGGCGTTGCGTGCCCAAGGCCTGTGCGGCCCGGTTCAAGCGACGAGTTCGGCCATGGGCTTGCTGATGCCAGAGTGTGTTGTGGTCGTCCATTTCACTTGGTACCCATCACGATGTTGGGCAGTCCGGTGACGATGCCCGGGAACAGGCATAGCAAAAACACTGCACCAAACATCAATGCCACAAACGGCATCACCCCCCAGATCACGTCTTTCAGGGGAATATCAGGTGCCACGTTTTTAATGACAAAAATATTCAGCCCCACTGGCGGGTGGATCAGGCCCATTTCCATCACGATGGTCATCACCACACCAAACCAGATCAGGTCAAACCCTGCGGCTTTGAGCGGCGGCAGAATGATGGGCGCTGTCATCAAAATGATCGACACCGGCGGCAGAAAGAAGCCCAGCACAATCACCATCAGCAAAATCACGCCCAGCAGCAGCCACTTGGACAAGGCCATGCCCACAATCCATTGCGCCGCCCCTTGGCTGATGTGCAGGTGGCTCATGACATAGCTGTAGAGCAGTGACATGCCAATGATCAGCATCAGCATGGTCGATTCTTTGAGCGTAGAGGTCAAAATGGGAGCCAAATCTTTGGGACGCCAAATGCCATAAATGACCGCAATCAAAGCCAGCGCCATCAGCCCGCCCAGACCCGCCGTTTCCGATGGTGTGGCCAGGCCGCCGTACAAGGCCACCATGACACCAATCAACAATGTCAAAAAAGGCAAAACCCTTGGCAGCATTTCTACCTTTTGGGAAAGTGTGAAGTGTTCATCTTCCAGGTAGGCAGATTTGGGGCCGCCTTGCTGGTAAATCATCAGCGCTTGTTTGTATTCTTTCCTGGCTTTGACCACCGCGTAGCCTGCAAAGAGTGCTACCAATAAGATACCAGGCCCAATGCCTGCCAGAAACAACCGCCCGAGTGATTGCTCAGCCGCCACGGCGTACAAAATCATCACGATCGACGGTGGCAGCAAGATGCCTAAGGTACCACCCGCTGCAATGATGCCCGCAGCAAAGCCAGGCGAGTAGCCACGTTTGCGCATTTCTGGAATGCCTGCCGAGCCAATGGCCGAGCAGGTGGCGGGTGATGACCCGGCCATGGCTGCAAACAGGGCACAGGCAAAGACGTTGGCAATGCCCAAGCCACCCGGCACCTTGTGCAGCCAGGCATGAATGGCGCTGTAAAGGTCTTGCCCGGCGCGCGATTTGCCAATGGCGGCCCCCTTCATGATGAACAGTGGAATGGACAGCAAGGTGATGGAGGCCATTTCTTCATAGACGTTTTGAGTCACTGTGTCCAAAGACGAAGCCGGCATAAAGAAATACATGAAGGTGACGGCCACCGTGCCCAGTGCAAAGGCAATGGGCATGCCTGAAAACATCACCAGCAGGGTCGCTGCGCCGTACGACAAACCTATAGCGAGTTCACTCACGAAGCATCTCCTCGGGTGCTGTAGCCGGCGACATGAATGAGCGACTGCAACAACAATTGCATCGTCAGTAAAGTCATTCCAACCGCCATCAAACTGTAAGGAATCCACAGCGGCGGTGCAAAGCTGCTGGAGGTGGTTTGTCCCTCGACCCAAGCTTCATGAAACAGCGCCCAGGACTTCCAAGAGAAAAAGCTGCAAAACAGGGTAGAAACCACATCGACCAGCATGGCGCGCACCCGGTTCACGCTGGCTGGCAGGATGCTGGCCAGTGCCTCAATGCCTACATGGCCGCGCAGGGATTGCACGTAGGCAGTGCACATGAAGGTGGCCCCCACCAGCATGAAAACCGAGGCCTCGTCTTGCCAGTCGGTGGCCGTTTTGAAGAAGTAGCGGGTTGCCACCGAATACGTCAACACCGCAGAAGTCAACACCAGGGCCAGCATCGACAGCTGCAGCACCTGCAGGTTGAGCCAGTTCAGGGACCGCGCCAACAGCGCCAACACCGAATCCCCCGGCAGCCTGGGCATCGGTGCGGGGGCACCATCGAGATCGAAACCGTGGCTCACAGTGTTTGCTGGGCCAAAGCCATTAACTTGGCACAGCCTTCATTGCGTGCACCGTAGTCTTTCCAAGCCGTTCTACGCGCAATTTCTTGCCATTTTTTGATCGTAGCTGGGGGCAAGTCCACTACTTTGGCACCGGCTTTTTGGTACACGGTAGCCACATCTTGGTCGTCTTTTTTGGCAGCTTCCAGCGCAAATTTTTCCATCTCTGCACCGACCGACATCAAGGTGTCACGCTGATCTTTGGGTAGTTTGTCAAAAATAGCTTTTGACATCATCAAGGGTTCAAACATGAACCAGTAAGCGCCGGTGCGTCCGGTGGTCAAGGCCTTGGCCACTTCTTCCAGGCGAAACGAAATAAACGAGGTGGACGAGGTCATGGCTGCGTCCATGGCCCCCGTTTGCATGGCGGCATAAATTTCATTGGATGGCAGTGACACCACGGCCGCACCTGTTTCTTTCAAAATCATGTCCATTTCGCGCGAGCCGCCGCGAATTTTCATGCCCTTGGCATCTTCGGGCTCGACCACGGGTTTGCCGCGTGAAGCTACACCGCCTGCCTGCCAGATCCAGCTGATCAGCACAATGCCTTTGTCGGCCAGCACCCGGCTGAGCTCGATGCCGACCGGCTTGTTTTTCCAGCTGTAGGCTTGTTCATACGACACAACCAGACCAGGCATGAGGCCAATGTTGAGTTCAGGTACTTCACCGCCAGCGTAAGACAGGGGGATGAGCGCCATGTCCAGCGCGCCCTTGCGCATGGAGGAGAACTGGGCGTTGGTTTTCATCAGGGATGAGCCAGGGTAAATCTCGAACTTCATCGCACCCTTGCTGCGTTTTTCGACTTCGGCCGCAAATTGGCGCACCAAGCGGTCGCGAAAGTCACCGTCTTTGATGGTGCCACCGGGAAACTGGTGCGAAATTTTGAGCGCTGTGGATTGCGCGTTGGCCGCAGTGAAGGGCAATGTACCTGCAGCAATTGCACTTATGGTTTGAAGTAGCTGACGTCTTTGCATGTCTTTGTCTCCTGAATTAATGTATACATAACTTTATTGTTTGTATTTATTTTTTAAATTAGTGAATACCCTTAGTTGTAATTTAAATGCACAAGCTCTGGCGAATGCCACAATCGTGGAATGCGAATGTCTGACAAATTACGTGAAAAAATTGAAGAGCAGATTGCTACCGGCGACCTATTGCCGGGTAGTGCCCTGGATGAAGCCACGCTGGTAGCGCAGCACGGGGTGTCGCGCACTCCGGTGCGTGAGGCCTTGATTCAACTCGCTGCGGATGGGTTGATCGAGATTCGCCCCCGGCGTGGCGCGGTGGTGACCAGCATCAGTCCGGCGCGGTTACTGGAAATGTTTGAGGTGATGGCCGAGCTGGAGGCTATGTGCGGCCGACTGGCTTCAAGGCGCATGAGCGAACCTGAACGTGCTGATTTGCTGGCCGCGCACCAGGCTTGTGAGCAGGCGCGTGCCGAGCTGGATTCGGATGCTTATTTTTATTGCAATGAGCGTTTTCATGCCGTCATTTACAGTGGTAGTCACAATAGCTTTCTGGGCGAGCAAGCCTTGCAGTTGCACCGTCGCCTGCGGCCCTACAGACGCCTGCAATTGCGGGTGCGTAACCGCATGGGCACGTCTTACAAAGAGCACGAGGCCATCGTCCAGGCCATCGTGTCAGGTGACGCTGAGGTCGCTGCACAAAATTTGCGGGCACATGTGGTGGTGCAGGGCGAGCGCTTTGGTGACTTGTTGGCCTCGCTGGCGGAGATGTCATCGGCCACTGTTTAAGCGCGGTGTGATCAGGTTCCCCCCAATTTCGCCAACTGCAAATGCTTGCTGCTATGTTGCTACACACTCGGAATTTTTTGCACATTCGCCAGGCCTTACTTTCAAGGCAGGAAATTGCCTTGATTGATGTGCGAGATGAAGATGTCTTTGCACAAGCTCACCCGCTGTTTGCCGCCAATATCAGCAGTGATCGCATTGCGCTGGATGTGCTGCAGCGTATCCCACGCCGGGACACCGCCATCGTGTTGTATGACAACGGCGAGGCTAGGGCTGAGAAAGCAGCCCGCGTACTGCTGCAGTTGGGTTATTCAGATGTGTCGCTGCTTGAGGGCGGGGTGGACGGTTGGCGCACTGCCGGGGGCGAGCTTTTCAAGGATGTTAATGTGCCCAGCAAAGCCTTTGGTGAGTTGGTGGCAGCCAAGCGGTGCACCCCATCCTTGTCGGCGCACGAGGTCAAAGCGCTGCTGGACTGCCAAGCCAATGTGGTTGTGCTGGACGTGCGCCGGTTTGACGAATACCACACCATGAGCATTCCCTCGGGCATCAGCGTGCCGGGTGCAGAGCTGGTGTTGCGTGCCGCCGCCCTGGCACCCAACCCGGCCACCCGCATCATTGTCAATTGCGCCGGGCGCACCCGCAGCATCATCGGGGCCCAGTCGCTGCTGAATGCGGGCATTGCCAACCCGGTTTCAGCTTTGCGCAATGGCACTATTGGTTGGACGTTAGCGGGATTTACCCTGGAACAAGGAGCTTGTCGACGCGGTACGGATGTGGCAGAAACGCAGCAGACGGTGGCCGCCCAACAGGCGCGTGCAGTGGCTGAGCGCGCAGGTGTCAAGCGTGTCGCGCCCGCTGGTCTGGTAACGTTTTTGGCAGAACCCAGGCGCACCACCTACCGTTTTGACATTCGGACCCCGGAAGAATATGCAGCGGGCCATCTGCCTGGTTTTGCCAGCGCGCCGGGTGGCCAGCTAGTGCAGGAAACCGATGTATCGATGCCCGTGCGTGGGGCGCGCGCCGTGTTGGCCGACCTGGACGGTGTGCGTGCCAATATGACCAGCTCGTGGCTGGCTCAAATGGGCTGGGAGGTGTGGGTGCTTGAGGGCATGACACGGCAGGATTTCAGCGAAGTTGGCGCGGCACCTGCCCCTCCACCGCCGTCATTGCACCGCTATCGTCGCCCCTACGAGGGCACTGACAACCCCAGCGCCGCCATGCAGGCTTATCTGGATTGGGAATACGGGCTGGTGGCGCAATTAGAGCGCGATGGCACGCATGGCTTCAACGTGATTTAACACCTGCTAGACATGACACACACCAGCTACTGCTACGAACCGCGCAACGGCCATGGCTTGCCGCATGACCCTTTCAATGCCATTGTTGGTCCGCGCCCGATTGGCTGGATTTCAACGCGCAGCACCGACGGGGTGCGCAACTTGGCTCCCTACAGTTTTTTCACGGCATTCAACTACACACCGCCCATCGTTGGGTTCTCTAGCATTGGTTACAAGGATTCAGTGCGCAACATTGAGCAAACGGGCGAATTTGTCTGGAACCTGGTGACACGGCCACTGGCCGCCGCTATGAATCAGACCTGTCAGGCGGTCGGCCCAGAAGTCAGTGAATTTGAGTTGTCTGGCCTGACACCCGTTGATGCACGCCTGGTGTCTGCGCCACGTGTTGCCGAAAGCCCGGTGTCCTTTGAGTGCCGCCTGACGCAGTTGGTGCAATTGCAAGCCTGCAACGGTGACAAACTGCAAACCTGGCTGGTTTTGGGTGAAGTGGTGGCTGTGCATATTGCGCAGCGCTTGCTCAAAGACGGTGTGTACGACACCGCTGGCGCAGGCCATGTGCTGCGTGGTGGTGGCCCGGCTGACTATTTTGAATTGACACCCGAGCAATTGTTCAAGATGCACCGCCCCAAGGGCTAAGCGGTTTGCCCGCGCGGTGGCCTTGCTTCGAGGCCTGTACACCTGCGCAAGCCGGGCCAGCGATAGAAGTCAAGCAAGTTGTCGCAACAAGTTGGAAGTTAAGCGTAGCGTTTGTTGCGTAAATTGTTCTTCATTTCGCGCAACAGCGGTTGCAATTTGTCGCTGCCAATGCGCAGCGCCACGCAGGTGGCCAAAATGTCGATGATCATCAGGTGCAGCAGGCGCGACACCATGGGGCTGTAGCGGTCATAGCCTTCGGGGTGGTCAGCCGCCACATGGATGTTGCCGGCCGATGCCAAGGGGGAGCCGCTGGCGGTGATGACGATGGTGGTCGCGCCATTTTTGCGCGCAATGTCGCACGAGTCCATCAGGTCACGTGTGCGGCCCGAGTTACTGATTACCACCACGCAGTCGCCGGGCTGTAGCAGCGACGCGCTCATGACCTGCATGTGGCCGTCGCTGTAGGCCACGCCGTTGATGCCCAGGCGAAAGAATTTGTGCTGCGCATCCTGCGCCACCACGCCGGAATTGCCGACCCCAAAGAATTCAATCCGCCGGCCCGTTTGATAGGCGTTGAGCAGCGCGTCCACCGCCTTGTCAATCGCGCTGGCGGAGGCATCGTTGCGGTATTTCAAAAACGCCGCCACGGTGTTGTCGATGACCTTGACCATGATGTCGCTGGTTTTGTCGTCCACGTCCACACTGCGGTGGATGAAGGGTACGCCCTCGTTCACGCTGCCGGCCAGCTTGAGCTTGAAATCGCTCAAGCCGTCATAACCCACACT
>JAVHPS010000242.1:0-1594 GCA_036170715.1 Rhodoferax sp.
GCGGCCGACTTCATCACCAAACCCGTTAACGTCGAAATTGCTCGCCAAAGAATTCAAAACTTGCTTGAGCGTGAAGCATTGCGCAAAAGTGTGGTGGCGCAAAGCGGTCAACTTACAACGCGCTTGCTTGAGCTTGAAGCGGCCAAAACCGAGTTGTTAGAAACGCAATTAACCTTGATTCAAAGCGAGGCATTCAAACACACGGTGTTGAATTCACTGGTGTCTGAAATTGCAGTGGTCGACCAGGCTGGCAAGATATTGGCTGTGAACGAACCTTGGTTGCGTTTTGCCACTGAAAACTGCCTGGCGCAAGGCACATGCCCATCCAAAGTGGATGTGGGCAGCAATTATTTTGAGGTCTGCAAGCACGCCATCAACAGCCACAGCCCCGATTCAGCCAGTGCTTTGGCCGCCTTGCAGGGAATTAAAGATGTGTTGATTGGGCGTTTGGCCACGTTCAAAATGGAGTATCACTGCCACTCGCCCTCGCAGCAACGCTGGTTCAGGATGGTGGTTTCCCCGTTGGGCGCGCAGGCGCAAGTCGGGGCGGTCATCAGCCACACCGATGTGTCTGAGCGTGCTGCCATGCAGATCAAACTCTCCGAGAGTGAGTCTTATCTTCGCGCCATCATTCACAACGAGCCTGAGTGCATCAAGGTCGTGGATACGGCCGGTCTTTTACTGCAAATGAACCCCGCCGGTTTGGCCATGATTGAGGCCGACAACCTGGCGCAAGTGGCTGGCCAGCCCGTGGCCAACCTGATTGCGCCTGAGCATCGGCAGGCGTTTGCCAACATGCATGCCCAAGTCTTGGCGGGTCAGACCTGCGAGCTGGCGTTTGAAGTGCTGGGGCTCAAAGGTGGGCGGCGTTGGCTTGAAACCCATGCGGTGCCGCTGCAGTTTGACGGTCAAACCGTGCAATTGGCCGTGACACGCGACATCACCCAACGCATGCAAACAGATCAGGCGCTCAAGCAGCAACTGTACTTTGGTCAAGCGCTCAATGCAGTGGCGCGCAGCATCATTGAACACAATAGTGCCTCACCCCTTTTGCAAGCCATGGCGCAGGTGGTGGGGCAAACATTGGCGGTTGACCGGTGCTTAATCTACAACGTGTCGTTTGATCACATGCAGGCGTTGGGGCAAGTAGAGTGGCTGAACCCGGATCAACCTACGCTGAGCGCCAGCATTGGGGTGTATCCCTTGGCAAATTTTGAAACTGCCGCGCGTGACATTCAGCGCACCCAGCAACCTTTAGTCAGCTACGTTGACCATGTGAACCCGCTGTTGCAAGCGAATGGCGCAGACCTGTTGCTGCACCAACAACTTGCCATCCAAAGCCTGTTGTGGCTGCCGTTTGCGTTTGAGGCAACGGGCTACAGTCTGTTGGTACTCAACCAGGTGACCCGCCCACGGCAGTGGACGACTGCTGAGATCGAATTTCTCAATGCCATGAGTCACCAGGTCAGCATGGCACTGACCAAATTGAAATTGATTGAACAAAAGACTGTGGCTGACGAAAAACTGCACCTGGCCGCCAGTGTGTTCAGCCACGCCCGGGAAGGTATTTTCATCACCCAACTGGACGGCAGCG
>JAVHPS010000243.1:0-1581 GCA_036170715.1 Rhodoferax sp.
AGGAAGTGGCCTTGGTGACCAAGGAGCTGACGCAGCGCCTGGCAGCGCTGGCCATCGAGCTGAACGACAAGGCGGTCAAGGCCGCAGAGCGGCGGGTGCATGAGGTGGTACGTTCTGCCGGTGAGCAGCGCGCCCAGGCTGAGCGTGAGCTGGCCGATGCCTCTCAAACGGTGGAAGACTTGGAAGCGATGGTCGATGATGCAGCGCTTCAGGTGACAGGTCTGGAGGCCAAACTAGCTGATTTGCAAACGGCCAACCAGGCGCAGGCAGTGGAGCTCGCCCAAGTACGGGAACGTCTGACGGTGACGGAACAAACCGCCAAAGTAGCGGTTGAGCAGCATGCGGCGGAACTGGCGCGGATGACAACGACCATCGAGGCCGAGCGCACCCGCCACCAGCAGGAAGCCGGGCAACATGCCGCTGAGCTGTCTCGCATGCAAGCCGCCATTGAATCCGAACGCCAACGCCACCTGCAGGATGTGGAACAGCTTCGGCTTGACCTGACGGAACAGAAACAGGCCAACCAGGTGGTGGCTTCCGAGCGCGACCAGGTGCGCGCTGATCTGGCGGCGATCACTGCCAAGGCTGAGGCCAGCGAGCAAGCGCGCCAGGAACAACGCAAAGTGGCTGAGCTGGAAGTCAAGCGCGCCGGAGAACGGCTGGCCAAGGCCGAGGCTGGCCTGGAAAAATCGCACCAGGAGTCCGGTGCTGCACGGGAAGATGCTGCCAACCTGCGCGGTCAGGTGGAGGCCATGAAAACTCAGGTGGCCGAGTTGATGCAGGTGCTTGCCACCAACAAGCCCTGATCCCTATCCCTGCCAGGTGCGGGGGTCACGACCTGGCCGGTGGCCAGAGTCTGGCGGTGTGGATCAAGGTCAGGACCCACACCGTTTCGTTGTTGATTTCGTAGACCAGACGGTAATGCGCGTGGGCGACCAGCTCGCGGGTGCCGGGGACTTTACCGGGACGGCCCAGCTTGGGGTGTTCGACCAGCCGATTGGCTGAATCGCTGAACAGCTCATCCATGCGGGCGGCTGCGTGCGGGTTGTCGGCAGCGATGTAGTCCCAGATGTCAATGCGGTCCTGCAGCGCCTCGGGCGTCCAGAGGACTTTCACACCTGGGCGCGCCGGGCGGCAAACTGCGCTTCAATTTTTTCGTTGGAAATCCCCAACCCAGCGTTCATTGACATGCGAGCGGTCTGGACTTTCTGGCTTAAAAAGTCGTCGTACTCCCGCGCCTGGCGTTGGCTTTGGACGAACTCGCGCATCAGCTCGCGCAAGATTTGGGAGGCCGGGCGGTGGCTGGCTTGCGCTTCGTGCATGAAGGCTTCACGCAAATCGGGTTCAAGTTTCATCGTGAAAACAGCTTCTTTGGGCATGGTGATTGTTCCTTAAAGGTACTAACAACGTATGAATTTTATATGAATGTCTTCATCGTCGGGCAAAACAAAACCCAACGCCGAGGCGCTGGGTTTTGTAGACGAGTCGAGAGGATTGCCAATTAACTTGGCGCAATTTTGCAGGGTGTAGCGATTGAAGTGGTGTCGGAATTGGCAGGTCACGCCAGTATTGACACCACAT
>JAVHPS010000244.1:0-1579 GCA_036170715.1 Rhodoferax sp.
GGCGGCGCAGTTTTACCCGCTATGAAGCCATTGCCGCGCTGCGCAACGCCATCTACGCCTGTGAGCTGCCCGGTGTGACGCGCTTGTCCTGATTTTTTAAACTTGAGACCTTGCCATGAATGTTGCTCAATCTGCGTTGTTGGCGGACGTGCCCCCGCTGGGCCGCTATCTATTTTTTGATCTGTTTGCCGCGTCCGCCACTGCGTTGCGCACCAGCTTGCGCCAGCTCAGTGCGCTGCCCATGGCATCAGCTCAGACCAGCATGGTGGTCGGTTTGGGGGCGAGTTTGGTGCAGGTGCTGGGTAACCCGGTGCCAGGTTTGCAGGACTTCACAGCGCTGACGGGGCGCGGTGTGTCGGTGGTGGCTACACCGGCGGCGTTGCTGTGCTGGCTGCGTGGGTCTGACCAAGGCGATCTGGTGCAGCAAACGCGGCTGGTGCAGCAGGCGCTGGCCCCGGCGTTGCGGCTGACGCACGTGGTGGATGCCTTTCGCCACGGACGGGGCCCCAATGGCCATGGCCGGGATTTGACGGGCTATGAGGATGGCACTGAAAACCCGGTAGGCGAAGCGGCCGCCAATGCCGCCTTGTTACAAGGCGCAGGCGCTGGTCTGGATGGCAGCAGCTTCATGGCCGTGCAGCAGTGGCTGCATGACCTGGACGCATTTGAAACCATGAGCACGAACGCCCAAGACCATATGGTGGGGCGCAGACGCAGCGACAACGCGGAGCTGGAGGAGGCCCCGGCATCGGCTCATGTGAAACGCACCGCGCAGGAAAGTTTTGTGCCCGAGGCCTTTGTGCTGCGCCGCTCCATGCCGTGGGCAGCAGGCACGCAGGCTGGGTTGATGTTTGTGGCGTTTGGCAAGTCGTTTACCGCCTTTGAGGCGCAGTTGCGCCGCATGGTGGGGTTGGAGGATGGCGTGGTGGACGCGCTGTTTGGCATCTCAAAACCCGTGCGCAGCGCTTATTTCTGGTGTCCACCGATGCGTGCCGGGGTGCTGGATCTGCGTCAACTGGGTTTGTAGTCGGAGAGCAAAAAATGCGTTGGCAAAAAAAATGGGCGTTGTACCTGGCCTTGATCCGCTGGGATCGTCCCGCCGGTTGGTTGCTGTTGCTGTGGCCCACGCTGGGTGCGTTGTGGGTGGCATCCAACGGTTTCCCCGGCTGGCATTTGCTGGCGGTGTTTGTGCTGGGCACGATTTTGATGCGCAGTGCGGGTTGTTGCATCAATGACGTGGCCGACCGCGAATTTGACAAACATGTCAAGCGCACCGCACAGCGGCCGGTGACCACCGGCGCGGTGTCGGTGGCCGAGGCGCTGGCGGTCGGGGCAGTGCTGGCGCTGCTGGCGTTTGCACTGGTGCTGACCACCAACGCCCTCACCATCGGCATGTCAGGTGCGGCGTTGGCGGTGACACTGGCTTACCCCTATGCCAAGCGTTATGTGTCGATGCCGCAGGCGGTACTGGGGGTGGCCTTTGGCATGGGCATTCCGATGGCGTTTGCAGCTGTGCGGGGCGATGTGCCACCGTTGGCCTGGGTGCTGATGCTGGGCAACCTGTTTTGGGTGCTGGCCT
>JAVHPS010000245.1:0-1579 GCA_036170715.1 Rhodoferax sp.
CGCCTGTGCTGTTGCCTCGGATCAGCAAACGGTCTTGTCCACCACTGGTCACCACAACAGCAGACACACCAGCGCCAGCGTTGTTGATCTTGCCGGCAATGTCTGTCAGTGTGTCGGTACTTGCCACCGACACGCTAAGCACTGAGTTGCTGCCCCCGTTAAACGTGGTACCGATCCATTGACCCACCTGTATGTCAAGTCGCCCCGCTGAACCGAGAGCTGCGCCCGATGTGACTGCAGCGGACTTCAAAGACTGCACCTGCGCCAGCGCATTAACTTGCACAGAAAATGAACTTGCAAGCGCGGTGGATGTGGCAGAACCCGTGATGGCTGAGGTGTTGCTGGAAGAAAACGTGCGGGCATTCCACGTGGTGGTGTCCATCATGGCCGTGGAAGCATCATCCAAGGTAGCCAGGGAAGATTTGATCGATGCGTAAGCCGACAATTTGGTTTGAAGCGTAGACCCCTTGTTTTGCAGCTGAACGATGGGCTGTTTTTCCAGATTGACCAATTGGGTCACGATGGACTTCACGTCCAGACCACTGCCAACGCCAGGTGATGAAATAGCCATGATGAACTCCTACTCTTTATCCATGCCGAAATGGCTCACAACCAAGTGTTTATAACGCTTTCGGCAACGCTCCAAACCCCGAAAAACATGCCTTGCTTAGATGCAAAACAAAAAGGCTCAGCCAATCGACTGAGCCTTTGAAAGGTAAACCGTTAAAAACTTACCGAAGCAGAGCCAAAACACCTTGCGGCAACTGGTTGGCTTGGGCAATCATGGCCGTACCAGCTTGTTGCAAGATTTGGGCACGGCTCAGATTGGCTGTTTCAGCCGCAAAGTCAGCATCCATAATGCGCCCACGAGCTGCAGATTGGTTTTCAACTGCAGTTTGCAAGAAACTGATGGTGGTCTCAAACCGGCTTTGCACAGCACCCAAAGTTGCACGTGAAGAATTGATCGTGGTAAGTGCTTTATCCAACAAATCAATGTTGTTCGCATTAGCTGACGCGGTTGAAACCAAAGCACTTGCAGAACCAGTCTTGAGAGCACTGATGTTCGCAGCAGTGTGTATGTTCAATGCAGCAGATGAAACTTGAATAGTTTGGCCGCTGTTGGCGCCCACTTGGAAATCAAAATTAGCGGTATTGGTAAACAACGAAGTGCCATTGAATTGCACTGCGCTAAGAGTACGACTCAGTTCATCACGCAACTGTGTATATTCTTCGTTCAACGCGGCAATGTCACCAGAGGTGTTGGTGGCATTCACTGACTGCACTGCAAGCTCACGCATACGCTGAACCATGTCAGCCATAGAAGCCAAGCCACCATCAGCTGTTTGAGCCAAAGAAATACCGTCATTGGCATTCCGGATAGCGACATTCATGCCCCGCACTTGCGAATTCATGCGCTCTGCAATGGCCAAACCAGCCGCATCGTCTTTGGCGCTGTTGACACGCAGCCCTGATGACAAACGTTGAAGAGATGTGCTGAGAGAAGACTGACTCACACCCGCATTACGCTGAGCGTTGAGTGATTGCACATTGGTGTTGATGGTCATGGACATGATAAATT